>DXCG01000035.1 GCA_019116145.1 Candidatus Phocaeicola gallistercoris | reverse complement strand
ATTGTAAATGTTCCGGCATGGCGTGGAATAGCAAGATATTCAACATCGAATGTCCCCGACAAGCCATTCTTCGTAATATTGAAGTTGTTTGTTACTTTCGGATCGTACACTTCGAAATCGGTTGGGAATTTAACATCTGGCGCATTAAGCAGTTTCATATTGCCAGAACCTTTGATGCTTAATTTAATAGTCACTGCATCATTGGTTTTCATTTCCTGAGAATTGATGGAAGATGTCATCGTAAATTCGCCCACACCTCCCGAGAAGTTCTCTGGTTTGTCAGGCAATGATTCTACATTAATCGTCAGCTTTGGAGTTACGATATTTTTCTTCACCTCCACATAACCTCCCCCGTTGAAAAAGGCATCGAACGGATCGTCTGAAACAGCCGTTCGTTGTGCAACAATCCCTTCAAAAGTTATGGATGGAATTTCCAACTTACCCGTTTGTTGCGGGAACAGAATATACTGGCTCCATACTGTAGCATTGTAATTACGGTCTTTATAACGTTCTAAAGAAAAAGTTTTCTGTTGCGGCAAATCTACTTCTTGAGTGTGAAAACCTTTCAAATCGGGCATTTTCCCATAAAGTTGTCGGAGGTTTACTGTAGTATATACTTTATATGTCAGCAAAATAGCTTCTTGTTCGTAAACTTTGGTTTTATTCGCCGTAGCAGTTATAAACAAATCATCATCATCGATGCGGGTTCCGGCTTTTTGAGTACGCGAAGCATTTCCCCCTCTCGCTTGTGCATTGGAATTACCATTCGAACTACTGCTTTTGTCGGGAGGCAAAACTTTAATGGCAAATGCATTCGAGAAAATCTTTACCCCCTCCACCTCGATACTTGCAGCCGGAATGGTAAAAGTACCTTCTTTCTCTGCCATTAACGTATATGCATACGACAGATAGCTGACGTTTGTCATTTTTCCATTTATTACCGAGATATTTCGTCCGGAAGACCTATAAGGTCCTGCCAGCACCGAAAGCCCGGAAATAGAAGGTGCCAAAAAATTGTCCGCATCTTGCGTATTAACAGTAAAAGTCAACCGGAATTGATCTCCGACCACCACTACATCCGGTGCATCGACAGTCAGGGACACTTCATCTTCAGCATATATCTGTCCGGCAATAAATAATGATATTAATAAAGGAATCAGTTTTCTCATAAATTCAAATGTATTGTTTTATATTAATCCGTATGCCTTTCTCTTCTAAATGACTAATGTTTACCAGTCTTTATCCAATTTGCGTCCTTCTACGCGGATAGCTTTCTTAACCTTATCTTGCACATTTTTTTCATCGCGCATAGCAGCTCTCAACAACTGCTCCGCATTTTCTTTCGACATTTGATTTTGGTTTTGTTGCTGCGGGTTTTGCTGCTGGTCTTTTTTATCTTGTTCTTGCTGTTCGTTTTGTTGCTGCTCTTGCTTATCTTGCTGTTGTTCCTGCTGTTGCTGTTGTTCCTGATTTTGCTGATTCTGTTGCTGGTCTTTCAACATTTTCTGTGCAAGAGCTAAGTTATAACGGGTTTCATCATCTTTAGGATTATTTCGCAATGCATCTTTGTAAGCCTCGATGCATTGTGCATATTGTTTCGACGACTGCAATATTACCCCTATGTTATGATAAGCCTGCGCCTTTTTCATTTTATCTTTTTCTATCCGTATGGCAGCATCGTATTGCTGCATAGCTTCTTGAGCCTTCTGTTGCATCAACAAAGCATTCCCTACATTGTATGTAGCATCGGCCGACTTGGGATTCATTTCCAATGCTTTCCGATAATCGACTTCTGCATTTACAAAGGTACTGTCTTTGTATAACTTGTTTCCACTTCGCAAATAATCTCGCTCTGTTTTTTGCGCATAAGCAACCGTAGAGGCAAGCAATAAGCCCAATAATAAATATTTCTTTCGTGACATACGTTTGTTTTTACTTAATTCTTATTTAAAAAGTCTGACATTTTTAAAAAGCGGATTCTTACGATATAAAATTAAGACATCGATAATCAACAAAACCAAAGCCAACCATGCCAAGACTTGAAATTGTTCATCGTATTCAGTAAATACCTGTGTTTCCACCTCCGATTTTGCCAATTTGTCGATTTCATTGTTCAGTACTCGTTCGGCATTATTAGTGTTATCAACTCGTACATATACACCATTTCCTGCCTGAGCTATTTCCTGACACATTTTTTCGTTTAAACGCGTAACAACCACGTTACCTTCTTTATCACGCCGGAATTCGTTAGACGTTTCTGTAGGAATTGGTGCTCCTTCTGGCGATCCTATTCCCAATACAAAAACGCGAACACCTTTCTTAGCAGCCTCTTGAGCTGCTTCTATGGCTCCACCTTCGTGGTTTTCACCATCGGTAATCAAGACAATAGCTCGTCCCACGCCCTCCTTAGGAGTAAAACTTTTCATTGCCAAATCGATTGCACCGCGAATATCGGTTCCTTGTGTGGAAATTAAAGAAGGCGAAATTGTTTCCAGAAACATTTTTGCAGAAATATAATCGCTGGTAATAGGCAACTGTGTAAAAGATTCTCCAGCAAATACAATCAATGCAACCTTGTCGTTATTGAATGTCTCAACCAATCGAGATATCAGTTTCTTTGCCTTTTCCAGTCTGCTTGGAGTAACATCCTGTGCCAACATTGAATTGGATATATCCAAAGCCACTACCGTTTCCACTCCCTGTCGTTTTACGGTTTCCATTTTTGCCCCAAACTGTGGACGTGCCATAACAAATATCATCATGACCAATGCAGCTAATACCAACCAAAACTTTACAGCCGGCCGATACAATGAGATATCAGGCATTAAGCGTGCTAATAGTATAGGGTCGCCATATATGCGTATTTTTTTACGTCGACGATAATTAGCATATAAAAATAGTCCGATCAATACGGGTACTATAATCAGAAGATATAAAAATATAGGTTCTCCAAATCGAAACATAATCTTTTTGCTTTTTTATGGAATTCGTTTTAATAATGTATTCCGTAAAATCAAATCCAGCAAAATACACAAGAAAGCAACTAAAGCGTATGGCATATATGCTTCCTCGCGTTTACTGAACTCTTTTACGTTTAATTTTGTTTTTTCAAGTTTATCAATTTCATTATAAACTTCCTTCAGCTTCGAATTACTGGTTGCACGAAAATAGTTTCCATTTGTAGAAGCTGCTATCTGCGTAAGGGTTTGTTCATCTATTTCTACTGGTACATTCACATACTGGACACCTGCAAGTGTAGGCATCGGATATGGTGCCGTACCATTTGTTCCTACACCAATGGTGTAAACACGAATACCGAACTGCTTGGCTATTTCGGCAGCCGTCAGCGGAGAGATATCTCCCCTGTTATTATTCCCATCGGTAAGTAAAATAATGACCTTCGATTTTGCTTTACTGTCTTTCAAACGGCTGATAGCATTGGCAAGCCCCATTCCAATGGCAGTTCCGTCTTCTATCAATCCGCGTTGGGCAATATCTCCTTTTATACTATTAAATAAATTCAACAATACAGAGTGATCGATTGTTAACGGACATTGTGTAAACGATTCTCCCGCAAAGATTGTCAGCCCGATATTATCATTCGGACGACCATTTATAAATTCGGCTGCCACCTGTTTGGCAGCTTCCAGTCGATTGGGTTTCAAATCTTCTGCCAGCATAGTGGTCGATACATCCACAGCCAACATGATGTCTATACCTTCTATTTCCGAGTTTTGCCAATTATCGGTAGTTTGCGGACGTGCCAGTACCAAAACTATCATGACGAAAGCAACAACACGTAACACAAAAGGTGCATGCAAAAAATAAATTTTCCAGTTTTTCGGAACGTTCATATACATACGTGTGGTAGATACCTGTATAGTAGGCTCCGTTTTTTTCCGCCGCATGCAATACCATACGATGTAGGGTATCAATAAAATAAGCAGAAACAAATATTCAATATTTGCAAAAATCATATTCCTATCTCATTTAAAATTAAAAGAAAAGGTCTATTATACGGCGAATAGCCACATACAAAGCAACAACAACCCCGATGCCTGCCGATATAATACAACACAACAATATGATACGTCCTTGCTTGGATCGTTTTTCTTCAACTTTGATTTCAGTGGGTCCTTTCTTTGCGTTAGGTTCTTCTTCAACTTTTGTCTGATTAATAAAATCGATTGCGTTGACCAGATTCATGTCGTTTTCATTCATCATAGGGTGATGTTTGGCAAACTTGACCAAATCGGATGTTTCGAACAACAATTTTAAATCACTGATCGATTTCTGGTCTTTTTCATTCAATAATCTCTCAATGATTTCCGAAGACGTCATCTCCATTGCATTAAAACCAAAGCGGTCTTTTATGTAAACGCGAAGCGCATCGGTCAGTTCCGTATAATATAATTTCGGGTCTTCACGCTGAATTTTCTTATCAGCTTTTATTTCCTCTATTTTTTTCATTGCGACCTGATGAGGAGGCAGCTTAGGCTCTATCTTTATAATTTTTATAATTGGTTTATTATCGACATAGCGAATGATAAGGAACGCCACCAATATCCCCAATACAATCATGATAATGAATGCATAAACCATGGAAGCCACATCTTCCCATCTGATGGGGATTTCACGAATATCTTTCGGTCCGAAGAACTGATCGGGATGCAATGTATCTACCGGAACAGAATAAACTTTCAATGCCAAAGCTTTCGAATGGTAAGATTCATTATCGACTTTTACTTGAAACGGCGGTAAGTAATACAGTGCCGAATCGAACGATGTTACTGTATATTCTTGTGTAACCAACCAACGTTTCTTATCATTCAGTTGTTGTGTATCGGGCTTTGCTACATCTATAATCTCTACTCCTGTTATAATTGTATCGTGAAACAAAGGCAATTGGAAGTTGGAATTTGCATCCATACTTACCTCCAGTTTTATTTTTGCCTGTTCTCCAATCAATATCTGCAAAGAGTCGATTGTAGCTTCTACAGAGACTTGTGCCTGTGCATAGCTCCTGCACAACAGCAAACTCAATAAAAAAATGCCTGTTTTTATATATTTCCCGCTTTTTTGTAATAAAACCAATTTCATAGTTTCTTTAATTTCGTTTAGCAAATAAGTTCAGTAATGCTTTTACATAATCTTGATCTGTACGTACCGAAACAAAATCTACATTACTATGTGTAAATACATCGTTCAACCTATCTAAACGCGATTGCCACCATACATGATGCGCATTGCGCAATGTTTTCGATGATGTATCAATCCATTGTTCATGCCCCGTTTCCGCATCACGTACTTTCATTAATCCCACATCGGGCAACACTTCCAAACGTTTGTCGTAAACCTGTACAGCAACGACATCGTGTTTCCTGTTTGCGATTGTCAATGCATTTTTATAATCGTGGTCATCAATGAAATCACTCAATATGAAAGCAGTACAACGTTTCTTAAGCGCATTTGTCAAATATTCAATGGCACATTGTATGTTTGTTCTCGATCCTTGAGCCTTAAAATCGAGCAATTCACGAATGACATACAAAATATGCTTACGTCCTTTTTTAGGAGGAATAAATTTTTCTATACGATCAGAGAAAAAAATCACCCCAATTTTATCGTTGTTTTGAATGGCTGAAAATGCTAATGTAGCTGCTATTTCGGCTACCATATCCCGTTTGAATTGTTTTACTGTACCAAAATCCAAACTATTCGAGACATCGACCAACAACATTACCGTCAGTTCTCGTTCTTCTTCAAATACTTTTACATAAGGTTTGTCAAAACGGGCTGTTACATTCCAATCTATATCACGTATGTCATCACCATATTGATATTCGCGAACTTCAGAAAATGCCATACCTCTACCTTTAAAAGCAGAATGATACAGACCGGCGAATATGTTATTCGAAAGTCCCCGTGTTTTTATTTCAATTTGGCGTACACGCTTTAATAGTTCACTTGTTTCCATTCTTCTCTATTTAGCTCTCACTCATAACTGTTCATGTCCCACCATTTTTTCTTGTGGGATTTTTTTCAAAATTATGTCCACCGTTACCCGATAGCAAAAAAAGTAGAGGTGCACATTAAGGCACTTCTACCTTATTTAATATCTTGCTTACGATTTCATCGGAAGTAACATTGGTAGCTTCAGCTTCATAAGTCAACCCGATACGATGACGAAGAACGTCATGAGCAACAGCTCGCACATCTTCCGGAATGACATATCCTCTGCGTTTGATAAAGGCATAACTGCGTGCCGCCAAAGCTAAGTTAATAGAAGCACGCGGCGAACCTCCAAATCCTATTAAGTCTTTCAGGTCTTTCAAATCGTAACGTTCCGGATATCGGGTAGCAAAAACAATATCGGTGATGTATTGTTCGATTTTCTCGTCAAGGTATACTTGTCTGACAACCTTGCGGGCTTCTATAATATCTTCAGCCTTAATGATAGGACGAACCTCTATCTTTTCTCCGGAAATGTTCTGACGAATAATTTTTTTCTCTTCTTCCAATTTCGGATAATCGATGACAACTTTCAACATGAAACGGTCGACTTGTGCCTCAGGCAACGGATAGGTACCTTCTTGCTCAATAGGGTTTTGGGTAGCCATTACCAAGAATGGTTCTGGTAAACGATATGTTTCTTTTCCTAATGTAACCTGACGTTCTTGCATGGCTTCAAGTAAAGCACTCTGTACCTTAGCCGGAGCACGGTTTATTTCATCTGCCAAAACAAAATTGGCGAAAATAGGACCTTTGTTTGCTACAAACTGTTCTTCTTTCTGATTGTATATCATAGTACCGATGATATCGGCAGGCAGCAAATCGGGAGTAAACTGCACACGACTATATTTCGAATCAATAAGCGATGCCAATGTCTTTATAGCCAACGTTTTTGCCAATCCCGGAACACCTTCCAGCAAGATGTGTCCATCGGACAATAAACCGATTAATAAAGACTCGATAAGATGCTTTTGCCCTACAATAACCTGATCCATTCCTGTTACCAGATTTGTAACAAATGCACTTTGACGCTCAATACGTTCATTCAGTTCACGAATGTCAATTGTTTCAGCCATAATTTTTCTATTTTTTTAATTTTTTCTATTCCTATGTTTTTCTATTCTTTTCGAAAGATTTTTCGAACCCAAAAATACAGCATTATATTAACAGGCACAACTAAATTTTATTAAAAAAAACGCCTTTGTTCGTTATTAAAATCTTATAGGGCTAAAGATTTTTTAAATAACAAAATAAGAAAAAATGTCAGAGCCCCATAAAAAGCCATACACCCAAACCACCGATACAGGCTCCTATAAAAATAGAAATAACAATATACGGCCACATCTTTTTATGTTTTTCTTCATCGAAAGGCAAGATTTCATTTATGGGTTCAATATGTACATCGTTTTTGTTTACTGCAATATATTCTTCTTCCACAGGCGATGATTCTTTTGGATTTTCATCGGAATTCATCCGATTTTCATTCTTATCAAAATCATCAAAATAAGTATTTTCATTTAATTGCACAGTTTCGAAATGCGCAAATGGTTTATTTACTAAATTACGCATGATGCTATCCGGAGTAAAAACAATGCGATTATGACTTTTTATTTCTATCCGTTTACCGGTATTTACATCTATACTCTCTCGTGAATCGATATTAACCAATTTAAACGTGCCCAAACCTTTTATTTTCACATAACGGTCGGACTCCAAACGTTCTTCTATTAATTTAAAAAAGGTATGGACAAATGCTTCTGCATCAGCCAATTCCATGTCATGACGTTGAGTTAATGCCTCTATCAACTCTTGCACTGTAAACCTATCGTTCATCCGTAGATTTATTTTTTAATTTTTCTTTGAAAGGAATTGCCGGTTTAAATAACAACACAAGGCGTGGAGGTATGAGAAAACGTTGTTTGGTAGCAGGATTCACTGTTACACGCTCTTTCTTTTTACACACATAAAAATTACCGAATCCTTGAATTGTAAATACCTTGTTTTCCTGCAATTGAGAACTTATGATATCAACAACCGACCCCAACAATCGTTCTACATCTTTATTTGTATATCCCAATCTACGTGACAACTCCGCCGTCAATTCTTTATTATTCATACGTCTTTCAGATTACTGTAGCATACAAATCGAAATCATCAGCATTGTACACTTTTACCCGATGGAATGAACCAATCCGAAGTGTTTTGCCTTCTTGTTTTATAAGCACTTCAGGATCAACTTCTGGGGAATCAAATTCAGTACGCCCGATGTAATAATCGCCTTCTTTCCTGTCGATGATTACTTGAAATTCTTTCCCGATTTTTGCATGCGACAATTCATTCGATATCTCTTGTTGAATAGCCATCAGTTCGTCTAACCTTTGTTGCTTAACTTCCTGCGGTATATTATCTTTATAATGTTTTGCCGAATAAGTGCCTTCTTCTTCCGAATAAGCAAAAGCTCCCATCCGATCAAAACGAACTTTACGAACAAATTCTTTCAGCTCTTCAAAATCGATTTCTGTTTCACCGGGGTATCCCACCATTAATGTAGTACGCAAATGTATGCCTGGAACTTCTTTCCTAAATTGCTCAATCAACGTATACGTTTCTTCCTTTGTAACGTGACGATGCATACGTTGCAACATATTATCGCTGATATGCTGCAAAGCAATATCCATATATTTACAAACATTATCATGTTCACGCATTACACGGAACAGTTCCTGTGGAAAATGTGCCGGATATGCATAATGCAACCGAATCCATTTTACTCCGGGAATTTCTGACATCTGCTCTATCAGGTCAGGAAGCATTTGTTTTTTATACAAATCGACACCATAATATGTCAATTCCTGCGCTATGACTTGAAACTCTTTTACCCCTTTTGCTACCAACGCTTTAACCTCACTCAATATTTCCTCCACCGGGCGGGAGATATGAGACCCTGTTATAATAGGAATAGCACAATAAGCACATTTCCGATTGCATCCTTCTGAAATTTTCAAATATGCATAATGTTTCGGAGTAGTGAGATGACGCTCTATAGCATCTTCTTTATAATAGATTTTACCTAAGTCGGACAATAATTCGCTCCAATTAAATTTCCCGTAAAATTTATCAACTTGAGGTATTTCGACTTGTAAATCGTTTAAATAACGTTCAGACAAACAGCCCATTACGTACAATTGCTTCAACCTTCCTTCTTCTTTGGCTTGACAAAACTCTAATATCGTATTAATGGATTCTTCTTTTGCATCGCCAATAAATCCACACGTATTGATAACAGCAATCTCCCCTTGCGGGCAGCTACTATCGTGAGTTACTTTATACCCGTTCTTCTCCAATTGCCTCATCAGCTTCTCCGAGTCGACCAAATTCTTAGAGCAACCCAATGTAATAATATCAACGGTATTTTTTCTCATTCATCTGTTCCTCTTACCGTACCAAATAAAGAATCAACAAACTCACGTCTGCGGAATATCTGCAAATCTTCCATCCCTTCACCCAAACCGATATATTTTACCGGTATTTTAAACTGATCGGAGATTCCTATAACAACTCCTCCTTTGGCTGTTCCATCCAGTTTTGTAACTGCCATGGCATTTACTTCTGTAGCCAAAGTAAACTGTTTGGCTTGTTCGAAGGCATTTTGTCCGGTAGAGCCATCCAATACCAACAAAATTTCATGTGGTGCTTCAGGAACAATTTTCTGCATCACATTTTTTATTTTGGTAAGTTCGTTCATTAATCCGACTTTATTATGCAGTCGTCCGGCTGTATCTATAATTACAACATCTACTTTATTGGCTACAGCTGAATTTAAAGTGTCAAATGCAACAGAAGCCGGGTCTGCTCCCATTCTTTGCTTAATAACAGGTACTCCTACACGTTGTCCCCAAATATCGAGCTGTTCTACAGCCGCAGCACGGAATGTATCTGCCGCACCCAAACAAACAGATTTTCCGGCTTTTTTAAACTGATAAGCGAGTTTTCCTATTGTTGTGGTTTTTCCAACGCCATTAACACCTACTACCATAATAACATAAGGCTTGGCATCCGAGGGTACATCAAAATCGGTTGCATCTACTGAGTTGTTTTCTGTTAACAATGCAGCGATTTCCTCACGCAATATATTATTCAGTTCATTGGTATTGACATACTTATCACTGGCAACTCTTTTTTCTATACGCTGGATGATTTTCAATGTTGTTTCTACGCCTACATCCGAGGTAATTAGAACTTCTTCCAGATTATCTAAAACTTCATCATCAACTTTCGACTTGCCAGCAATGGCACGTGTTATCTTGCCAAAAACGCTTTCTTTTGTTTTCGACAAGCCTTTGTCTAATGTTTCTTTCTTTTCTTTTGAAAAAAAACTAAAAAATCCCATATCCAATCTTACTTTGATTCTTTACAAAGATATATTAAAATATAAGTATAAAAAAGAAAAACAGGCTTTAAATACAAGTAAGTTTCTCTCTGTACAAAAAAAAAGAGACTATTCTTTGAAGAATAGTCTCTTTTCGCCTATATTCTAAATTCAATCACTTCTTAAAAAAATCTTGAACTTTTTCGTTCGGAACCATTTGTTCATCAAAAATATAAGCACCAGTCTTAGGCGATTTTACCATTTTGATGACTTTTGTATAAGAACGTCCTTCTTTACCTGTTTGAAGTGTTGCAACAGTTTTCTTTGCCATGGCTTATCGTTTTTTTATTTAATTTCTTTATGAATGGTCACTCTCTTTAAGATAGGATTGTATTTTTTCAACTCCAATCTTTCTGTGGTATTTTTTCTGTTTTTTGTAGTAACATAACGAGAAGTTCCAGGCATACCGCTATCCTTCATTTCTGTACATTCAAGGATTACCTGTACTCTATTACCTTTTGCTTTCTTAGCCATATTCTTCCTCTCCTCTTTTTATTAGCCGATAACTTTAATATCGTTCCATTTACAATATCCTTTAGCAACAGCATCTGTCAGTGCTGCATCAAGACCTTTTTTATTTATCACTCTCAAGCCGTTAGCACTTATTTTCAAGCTAATCCAGCAATCCTGTTCTACATAGTAGAATTTTTTTGTAAACAAGTTCACATCAAACGTTCTTTTCGTTCTTCTTTTTGAATGTGAAACATTGTTGCCAATCATGGCTTTTTTTCCGGTAATTTGACAAATTTTTGACATTTCTATCTGATTTTTATAGTTCTATTCTACACTCTTTTAAACGGAGTGCAAAGTAAGCGTTTTTTTTCTATATATACAAATTTTTAATTAACAAATTGTGTTTTTACTGCTCATTTTCTTTGTTTTGACATACATCAAGCAGTAATTGCAACACTCCTTTTACCGCATTTTGGATATTTTTTTCGCGGCCTTCATCTTCTGTCAATTTTGCCGTAATTACTTTATCTTTATTTCCTGCTGCCAACCATATAGTACCTACAGGCTTTTCCTGTGTCCCTCCCGAAGGACCCGCTATACCCGAAGTAGCCATGGCAAAATCGGCGCCCAATACTTCGATAGACCCTTTTACCATTTCTACTACAGTTTCCTCGCTCACTGCACCATGGGTAGACAATGTGTCTCCTTTTACATGCAAAAGATTTTGTTTCACCTCATCTGAATAGGCAACGACACCTCCCTTATAAAAGCGTGAACTACCGGGGATGGCTGTTATAATTGCTGCTACATTTCCTGCTGTACAACTTTCAGCTGTAGCCAAAGTAAAATTTTCTCTCCAGAATATTTCACTTATCTGCTTACTTAATGTTTTCGTTTCTACTGACATAATATCCTAATTTTAATTATAATCATCTAATGGTTACTCGTGAATAAGCCGGTTTGTCGATCGAACAGAAATCTTTATCCAAATATTTATAATAACCGGTAATTGCTATCATCGCAGCGTTGTCTGTCGTGTAGCTAAATTTCGGGATATATATATTCCATCCATATTTTTCCGCGTGTTCACGGAAAGCATTACGCAATCCATTATTTGCCGAGACCCCTCCTGCTACGGCTACTTCATTGATGTTAGTATCTTTCACAGCTTTCCGCAGTTTATCCATTAAAATGTCAACAATAGTTTTTTCGAGAGAGGCAGCCAAATCCACTTTATGGTGTTCGATGAAATCGGGATCTGTTTTCAACCAATCGCGCAAAGAATAAAGGAATGATGTTTTCAAGCCACTGAAGCTATAATCATATCCCGGAATATGTGGCTTACTAAATGTAAAAGCTTCCGGATTTCCCTGACGGGCTAATTTGTCAATAATAGGACCTCCGGGATATCCCAATCCCATTACTTTAGAACATTTGTCAATTGCTTCTCCAGCTGCATCATCTATTGTCTGCCCTAAAACCTTCATATCGTTGTAAGCATTTACACGAATGATTTGGGAATTTCCACCCGAAACCAACAAACAAATAAAAGGATACTTAGGATGATTGGCATCTTCAACCGATTCTTTAATAAAATGCGCTAACACGTGTCCTTGCAGATGGTTAACCTCTATCATTGGGATATTAAGAGCACGTGCAAACCCTTTGGCAAATGAAACGCCTACCAATAACGAACCCATCAATCCCGGTCCACGTGTAAAAGCCACCGCACTTACTTGTTCTTTCTCTACTCCTGCACGTTTCAAAGCTTCATGAACTACCGGAACTATATTTTGTTGGTGTGCACGTGAAGCCAATTCCGGCACAACTCCGCCATATGCTTCGTGTACTGCCTGACTTGCTATCACACTCGAAAGCAATACGCCATTTCGGATAACTGCAGCCGAAGTATCATCGCACGAAGACTCTATACCCAATATTATTATATCATCCATTTTTCTGTTTTTTTAATCATTAATAGGTCAAGATTTTCAAACCATTTTCTGTCATTACATATGTATGTTCCCATTGTGCTGAAGGCAATTCATCTTCGGTAACGACAGTCCATCCATCCTCTTCATCGATAAAGACTTCCCATGTGCCCATGTTAATCATCGGTTCAATGGTAAATACCATTCCCGGAACCAGTAACATACCTGTACCTTTTCTTCCATAATGCAATACGTCAGGTTCTTCGTGAAATTCCACTCCTACTCCATGTCCACATAAATCTCGTACTACCGAAAAGCCATTCTTTTTAGCATGTTTTTCAATAGCATGACCAATATCGCCGACAAAGCCGAAAGGTTTGGCTGCTTCTGCACCTAAATCCATACATTCTTTTGTTACACGTACTAATTTTTCCTTTTCCGGAGTAGTTTTTCCTATGATAAACATACGTGAAGCATCAGCATAATATCCATTCAGTATCGTGGTACAATCGACATTTATGATATCACCTTCTTGAAGGATTTCTTCTTCCGAAGGAATACCATGACATACTACTTCATTGATTGATGTACATACGCTTTTCGGATAACCTTCATATCCCAATGTAGCAGGTATTCCTCCATGAGACGTTGTATAATCATATACAATTTTATCGATTTCGGCAGTACTCATCCCCTCACGAATTTCTTCTGCCACTTTATCAAGTACAGCCGTATTCAATATACCGCTTTTTCTGATGCCTTCTATTTGTTCCGGCGTTTTAATCAATTCGCGTGTAGGAACCAGATGTCCCCTATCTTGATAAAAAAGGATTTTCTTGTCAAGTTCTGTCAATTCCTGTCCTTTAGGGACTCGCCAGTTTATCTTGTTTCTTCTCATAGAAATCTATACAAATTTATTGTAATGCAAAGTTAGCAGAAAAAACAATAACAAATGCATTCTGTTCATTTTTTATCGTCCATAAAGAAAACGTGTTGTAATATGCATTAAAATTTGTTTAAAAAGAAAGTTTCGGCTATTAATTTATCCATTTTACAACGTCTTTTTATTTTTATTTTTTATAAATTTGCTTTTGGAGACGATAATTTATTACAAAACACAAAAAGGATTTTAATTATGGACAAATATCAAATTGGAGTTAATGCAGGTATTGTTTGGAATATTTTAAAAGACAATGCCCATTGGGAATACGAAGAATTAAAAAAAGCAAGCGGTTTATCCGATAGAGACTTAAATGCTGCAATAGGCTGGCTAGCCCGTGAAGATAAAATAGATTTCGATATAGATCCGAACAGCGACAGATTATTTTTGAATGTAAATATATACATCGGATAAAGATAGTGCTAATTTTAACTATGCCTTTCGCAAAAAAGTATGGTTAAAATTAGCATTATATGATTTTATTAACCGTTATTTCCGGAAATTCTTGTAAAAGCATCAACAAAATTCCCTCTTCATTCATTCGTTTAGCCTTTATTGTCATAGTAACGTGATATACATCCGATGCTGTTGCTTGTGTCATTTCATACGATACCACCACATAATCTTTCGAATTAAATTTAGCCGAAACACTCTTTATGACTTCTCGGTCGGTTGCAGAAAATTCAATCATCATGTTTCTCAAACTGATGCTCTTAAAAAAGAAACTCAATGTTTCAAGACCTATCAGGACTAAAATTGTAGCCGTGATTCCGATGGCATACATTCCGGCACCTATTGTCAACCCAATACCCGAAGTAGCCCATATGCCAGCCGCTGTAGTAAGACCTCTTACAATCTGCTTCTGTAATATAATGGTTCCCGCACCAATAAAACCTATACCTGTTACAACTTGGGCAGCGATACGACTGGGATCAACATGCACAAGTCCCGGCACAAGGACATTGGTAAAGCCGTATTGAGAAACAATCATAAGCAAAGCACTTCCCAAAGCAACAAGAAAATGTGTACGGTATCCGGCTTCTTTCGCCCGATATTCACGTTCCAAACCTATACATATTCCCATTACCCCTGCTACAAACAACCGAAGAACCAATTCCCAAAACATATTCATAGCTATAATTTTTTAATCGTAAAAGACAATGCTCTGGCGGAATTGCTTTTCCATCAAAGCATTGTCATATATTTCCATAAAGGTGCAACCATTAATGCTTGTTTGAATTGATTGGAATTTAACAAATAACGTACTTCCTCAAGCGATAATTTTTGAACAGAAATATCTTCTGTTGCTTCTAAATGCTGAGTTGAAATTTGTTTTACATGCAATGCAAGAAAGCAATAACATGTATTGGTCATAGAACTTGGATTAGGACAAACTTCCATAAACAAGCTCCATTCTCCTCCTCCAAATCCGGTCTCTTCATATAGTTCGCGCTGAGCTGCCTGCAATGGTGTTTCACCTTTTTCGCAAACGCCGGCACAAAGTTCGTAACATGTCTGTTGAATTCCGTGGCGATATTGCCGTTCCATAAGGAAAAAGCCATCGTCTGTTATTGCAATGACATTTACCCAATCCGGATATTCCAATACGTAGTATTCTTCATTTTCTACTCCCGAAGGCATTCGCACATGGTCTTTACGTGCTGTCAGCCACGGACGTTTAATAAGATACTCGCTTCCAAGTATCTCCCATTTCCGGTCTTGGTTGTTTTTTATTATCATCGCCAATCTGTTTCAAATCAATAAGAACGAGCAAACAACACGCGCCGTACCGATGGTTTCCCGCTTACCATATCTACTCCCGGTGTAAGGCTTTCTTCATCGGCTTCGAAAGGTATGCATCGGATAGTAGCTTTTGTCTCTTCTTTTATACGCTCCTCTGTTTCGGTGGTACCATCCCAATGAGCTAAAATAAATCCGCCTTTTTCAATTTGTTCTTTAAACTCATCGTACGTGTTTACTTTTGTAATGTGTTCGTTGCGGAATTTCAATGCTTTTTGATATATATTTTCTTGAATTTCATCTAACAGATTTTTCACATACAGCTCAATGCCATCGCATGAACGAGTTTCTTTCTCTAATGTATCGCGGCGCATGACTTCCATCGTATTGTTTTCCAAATCTCTGCCTCCCATGACTAAACGGACAGGAACTCCACGCAACTCATAATCGGCGAATTTGAATCCCGGACGTTTATTGTCTGCGTTATCATATTTTACAGAGATACCCATTTCACGCAATTTAGCAACAATACCCTCTACTTTTTCATCAATTTGCTTCAATTGCTCTTCATTTTTATAAATAGGAATAACAACCACTTGTATCGGAGCCAAACGTGGAGGAAGTACCAAACCATTATCATCGGAATGTGTCATGATAAGTGCCCCCATTAATCGGGTTGAAACACCCCATGAAGTAGCCCACACATAATCCAACTTATTGTTTTTATCGACAAACTGAACATTGAATGCTTTAGCAAAATTCTGTCCTAAGAAATGAGAGGTACCACACTGCAAAGCTTTTCCGTCTTGCATTAATCCTTCGATGGTGTATGTATCTAAAGCACCGGCGAAACGTTCGTTTGCCGACTTCACTCCTTTGACTACAGGCACTGCCATAAACTTTTCTGCAAAATCGCCATATACATGCAACATTTTTTGTGCTTCGGCTTCGGCTTCCTCACGAGTAGCGTGGGCTGTATGCCCTTCCTGCCATAAGAATTCGGCCGTACGAAGGAATAACCGAGTACGCATTTCCCAGCGCATAACATTTGCCCACTGATTGCACAAGATAGGAAGATCACGATATGAATTGATCCAATTCTTATATGTACTCCAAATTATCGTTTCCGAAGTTGGGCGGATAATCAATTCTTCCTCAAGTTTAGCTGCCGGATCGACTATTACTCCCGATCCGTCTTCTGCATTTTTCAAACGGTAATGGGTTACTACAGCACATTCTTTGGCAAAGCCTTCCACATGTTCGGCTTCACGACTTAAGTAAGACTTCGGAATCAGCAATGGAAAATAAGCGTTCACATGTCCGGTAGCCTTAAACATATCATCCAATTGCCGTTGCATTTTTTCCCAAATCGCATATCCATAAGGTTTGATAACCATACATCCACGTACAGGAGATTGCTCGGCGAGATCGGCCTTTACAACCAAATCATTATACCACTGTGAGTAGTTTTCGCTTCGTTTGGTTAATTCTTTCAATTCTTTTGCCATAAAATTTATATCTTTATATTCATTATTTTACAATCAGTGTGCAAAATTAATAAAAAAGGAAAAACAGTCTACAAATAAATTTGTTTATCTTATTCTTGATAATCGAAGTACCACCAATACGTATCACCATACTCTCTGCGCATCTGGTTTTTCGCTTCTATATGAGATGTAAACGTTGTTTTACGTTCCTTATATGCAACATATTTGGATAGCAGTACAGAGTCGGGAGAATATATTCTTTCTGCACTTGTACACGCATCTTCATACAAAATAAAAGCCTCCTGATAATAACGCGGAATATATGCCGACGAATCACATAAATCATCAAAAGCTTGTACAAAATCGTCAAGTTGTTTTTCCAATAAAAGAGAAGACAAATAATAATCCAGCGCAGTATATTTCCCCGTTTCTTCATAACAACTGTTGCGAAGGTAATCCTGTCGCTTTTCGCCTACATACGGACGTACCCCTAACAATGCGTAAATAGAATCGTTATTAAACCGAAGATTTTGGGCTGATTTATCCGGGAAAAACAAACCATCCGATTTATAGTACTGAGGATAAGCAAACAATTTATCTCCCATACTCCCTTCGCACACCATGGCAATTGAGCGTAAAACGGTCAGTGTACGACTTGCTTCCACCGACTTTTCTGCTACTTTTAAGACTTTGGTTGTATTCCGTTCACGCAAATAAAACTCGGCTTCCAGTTCATGATGGAAGATGCGTTTGGTATTTCCTATCAGGATTGTCATGAAACACAATACCAACAAGATACTTAAATTACTGTTCAGTTTCACTATCAAAGACCATTGTTTTTCAGTTAAGGGACGCATTACATAACGTAATATCATCGTTACCACAACAAATCCCACCAACAGAAGTCCTATTTGCCACATCCAGTTGTCTGGAGTATGATGCAAGTACACGGTATAATCTATACGGGTAAGAAATCCTAAAATCACGCATGAAGGGAAATATGCCCATGCCTTAACCCCTTCTTTCAACTGAAATAAACTACTGACCCCCCAAGCAAGAAGGACCAAAATCAATGTAATGACAAGTGCACTTCCCAAAGGTGCAAAATGAGTCTTCCCATGTGCTAACGAAAAATGCAAGGCTTCCAACACATGTTTCTGGAACACATATAAATAAACAATACTAAAAATAGAAAAAAGAAAGCCGCACACACGAAACTGCATGTATGCGCCTTTCCCATATAAACCTGTCAATTTCATTTTTTACGCTTCAAAACTACTGCTGTCCGTGCAGGAATATACAATTTCAACCATCCTTTCTTATCTTTCTCATAGAGCGGGTCGGAACAAGTAAAATGAGTAACCGAATCGTCTGCAAAACCAAATCCCCCATACGCCTTGTCATCTGTGTTCAACACTACATGATACTCTCCCCACGGAACTAAGAAACCATAATCTGTAAACGAACGTGTAGGACTAAAGTTAAAGACAAAAACCAAATCTTTTCTACGGTATGCCAATATTTGATCGCCGTCATTATGCCATACTTCGATTACATCTGTTTTCTGAATGTCTTTCACACTTTCAAGTAAATGCACCATGGCAGAATCAAAATCGCCTAAATAGTGATAGCACAAAGAATGATCATCTACCAAATTCCACTGACGACGTGCGTATTTATACGACCAACCATTTCCCTCACGCGGGAAATCAATCCATTCAGGATGCCCAAATTCATTACCCATAAAATTCAAATACCCGCCATTGATTGTTGAAGCAGTCAGCAAACGTATCATCTTATGCAAAGCAATTCCTCGCTCTACAACAGCATTTTCATCACCTTTCTTAAAATGCCAATACATATCGGCATCAATCAATCGGAATATAATCGTTTTATCGCCAACTAAAGCTTGATCATGACTTTCACAATACGAAATAGTCTTCTCATCTTTGCGCCGATTGGTCACTTCCCAATACATACTGGACGGCTTCCAATCTTCGTCGCGCCTTTCTTTTATAATTTTAATCCAATAATCGGGAATATTCATTGCCATACGGTAATCGAAACCATAACCACCATCGGCAAAAGGAGCAGCAAGTCCGGGCATACCCGAAACTTCTTCAGCTATTGTCATTGCACGAGGATTAATTTCATG
Organism: Candidatus Phocaeicola gallistercoris; assembly: GCA_019116145.1. Taxonomy (GTDB): domain Bacteria; phylum Bacteroidota; class Bacteroidia; order Bacteroidales; family Bacteroidaceae; genus Phocaeicola; species Phocaeicola gallistercoris. The sequence goes on along the minus strand of DXCG01000035.1, from coordinate 14,094 downwards.
AATAAGTTTATTGGCCAATGTCAAATAGCAAATGGCATTGTCATCTTGATGCCCATTAAAATAATCGTCGTAATTACAGAAAGCTTCTCCCAATCCATGACTGTAATACAACATCGATGTAACTCCATCGAAACGAAAACCATCAAAATGAAATTCATCCATCCAATACTTACAGTTCGACAATAAGAAATGAACAACTTCATTCTTTCCATAATCGAAACATAATGAATCCCATGCCGGATGTTCTCTCCGATCGCCTTGATAGAAATACTGACAAGGGTCTCCAGCAAAATTGCCCAATCCTTCCACTTCATTTTTCACTGCATGCGAATGAACAATATCCATAATCACAGCAATACCCATTTGATGGGCTGTATCAATCAATTGTTTCAGTTCTTCGGGTGTTCCAAACCGTGACGATGGAGCAAAGAAACTAGATACATGATATCCGAAGCTTCCATAATACGGATGTTCTTGGATAGCCATAATTTGGATACAATTATATCCGTCTTTTTTAATACGAGGCAATACATTTTCACGAAATTCCACATAAGTACCTACTTTTTCTGCATCTTGAGCCATACCAATATGGCATTCATAAATCATCAGAGGTCCGACATTTGGAGTAAACGTTTTTTTCTTAAACTTATAAGGTTTCCCGGGAGCCCAAACCTGTGCACTGAAAATTTTAGTCTGGTCGTCCTGAACAACACGAGTTGCCCATGCCGGGATACGCTCTCCACATCCACCTTCCCAATAAATTTTCAGTTTATACAAATCGCCATGTTTCATGCACTCCTCTGGAAGAGTAATGCTCCAATTCCCTGTATTACGTATTTTCTTAAGCTTATATTTAGCCGATTCAGTCCAATCATTAAAATCTCCAATTATGTATATTGCAGTCGCATTAGGAGCCCATTCACGAAAGACCCATCCTTTATCAGTGTGATGAAGTCCGAAATAAAGATACCCTGTAGCAAAATCGCTCAAAGTTTTTTTTCCTACAAGTTCTTGTTCCTTATCAATAACATGTTGATGCCGTCCATTGATAGCATCCTTGTAAGGTTCCAACCAAGGGTCGTTTTTAATAATGTTCAATACTTCCTCCATAGCATTTTACAATTAGTGAGTATTAATTTTAATAACTACTTTTTTCAGTCCCATTGAAGATATACCGGGAGCATGTGCATCATCGGGAAAAAAGATAGCAAACATGCCCGGATGAACAGTTATGTACTGTTGAATTGCCCCGTTATAAAAAGTAATATCTTTTTTCGCATCGTAAGGTTCTTCAAATAAATCCGCACGAGGGCTATACCCTATTATCTCCGATGCTGTCAAAGGTATTTGAATGTCAATAAACTTATTATGGGTTTCGAACTTGGCTTCTTGTTTTGTTTTCGGATACACCAATTCACAATTAATCATTATGTCGTTTTCTTTCAGAACAAATTTTCCTAAATCGAGATTATTCAAATCGGTAGATTCAATGAAATCGTATGCCTGAGAAAATAAAGGATTTAAAGTGACATAATTCTTAAAGTTGACCAATTTATCTATTACCATAATCTTTCTATTTATTAAAATCCATTTATCAATTATTTCATTCAAAGAATCAGAAAGCATTTCAGTTGACAACAGACATTCATCTTTCTATCATTTGGCTCTATAAATATAATATTTGCAATAATGTGATCTTTTTCCGTAAATATTCAGATATCCAGTTATCTTTGATGGAAAGAACTCTTTAAAAATCTTTCATTACCATTCCATTGTCTTAAGAATTTCCCCAGCCGGATACATCCATATTTTTTCGTTTATTGCACAAATATAATATATTCATTAAGAAAAGCAATCATAATTATGGTTTCTTTTCTTCCAATAATTTCCCATTACGAAAAGTTCCTTGGCGAATGATTTTTCCTTCTGCATTGGTTTCGACAAAAGGTCCGTCTTTTTCTCCTTGTTTAAAGAAGCCTTCAAAACGAGTACCATCTTTGGTTACGAGGATTCCTTTGCCTTCTTCCCTTCCATTTACAAAACCTCCTGTATATACCGTTCCGTCACTCATTTTTAATATTCCTTCACCGTCTGCAGTATTGTTTTTCCACTGTCCTTCATATTCATCGCCATTACCCCATTTATAGTGTCCGTTTCCTTCACGTTGATTTTGTACCCAATCACCTTCATAAATCGCTCCATTAGCCCATGTAAAAGCGCCTTTCCCTTCTTGAAAGCCATTTTTAAATTGCCCGACATATTTATCACCATTCGGATAAGAATAACATCCTTCTCCTGTCCGTTCTCCATTTACATAATCGCCCTCATATTTTTCTCCATTCTGAAAATAATAGGTTCCTTTCCCTTGTTGTACATCTTGTACCCAATTGCCTACATATTTATCACCATTGGTATAATAAAACGTACCTTTTCCGTCGCGCAATCCGTTTTTCCACTCACCTTCATATTTAGAGCCATCGTCCCAAACCATGATACCTATACCATTCTTTAAGTCGTTTGCCCATTCACCATCATATTGAGCACCTCCGCTCCACGAATAAATGCCCTTCCCGTTTCGTTTATCCTGATGCCACATACCTACGTACTTATCGCCATTGTAATAATACATAGTGCCTTCTCCTTCTTGAAAATCGGCATACCACATACCCTCATAGCGATTATTATTCATAAAATAATAGGTACCTTCACCATGTTGCTGGTCTTGAAACCATTCGCCTACATATCGTTCGCCGTCTTTAAAGATGTATGTACCATATCCTTCCCGTTTTCCTTTGACGTATTCCCCTTCGTACACATCGCCATTTTTAAAAACCGTTTTTCCTTTCCCATTCGGACGCTTCCCTTTCAGTTCTCCTGTATATTCAGCCCCATCTTTAAATTTATAATATCCTAACGATAATTGTGCATAAGTCGATGTATGAAAAATACATCCTAAAAATAGTAAATATATGTATTTCATTTTCGTATCTTCATTTTTTAATGCGTCAAAAATAAAAAATTTGATCGTTCTGTCCCAACATGATTACACTTTTTTACCAGCTACGACAGCTATTAAGTTTTCTTTGCACAAATATTTTTGTGAAAGTGACAACAAATCATCGGGAGTTATTTCCCGAATTGCCTGTAAAGAACATTCCATGAAATTGCTCGGAAGCCCGAATGTTTCAATATATATCCATGCATCGGAAAGAGAAAAAGCACCTTCATAATTACGGCACATTTCGCCTATCATATAGTTTTTTACCATTTCCAATTCAAGAATTGAAACTTTCTCCGAATGCAAACGATCTATTTCATTACCAATTTCCTCAATAACTTTATCAATATATTCATTGGCTGCCTCTGTACTAATCCCCAACAAACTAACATCCGGATAACAAACCAATCCGGCACCAATACCGTAAGTATAACCTTTATCTTCTCTTATATTCGACATTAACCGACTGCCAAAATACCCTCCGAATAATGTAATCAGAACACGTATTTTCAAAAAATCGGGATCGGTTTGGTGCATAAAGAAGCCTCCCATTTTTAACGAACTCTGTACGGCATCTTCCTTTTCCACAAATATATATCTGCGAGAATCGGTAGCAGGTTTAAAATCGTTCAATGCATATACGTTCGAATTATCGCCCCATTTTTCACAACCGAAACATTGTTCTATACAACAGATAATTTCACGGGTAACATTCCCGGAGACATATAAAGAACAATTGTCTGAATGATAATATGCACGATAAAAATCTTGTAAAACAGTACTATTTATGTTATCATAATCGGACAATTCGGCAAGACGTCCTAAAGGATGCTTTTTCCCAAACAATGCTTTGTTCAATTGCTTACGTGCCATGACATCGACTCGTTCTGCATTAACTTTAAAACGTTGTCGATTAACATCGATTATTACCCCCAACTCATGTTCAGGAAAAGCAGGCTCTTTAATCATAGATGCTACAATTTCTACTGTTTGAGGAAAGTATTTCCCCAATGAATATAGTGTAATAAAGCCATAATTTACCGAAGATGATGTTTCTAACCACGCGCCATAATAATCCAACTTCTCAGCTATCTGAGATGATGTCCATCGGCACGTACCTTCACGCAACATCCGGTTGGTCAGCATTGCCTGCAAAGGTTGCGACTGGTTCCATTGTCCTCCTTTTATTAATATATCAAAACGGATCACATCTTCATTGCCGATTTTAATGACATGCAACGGAATACCGTTTTTCATTTGCATGCATTCTGGTTGCATAATAGAAAAATGGTCTATTTGCTTTATTTCAGGAGCTATTGTTCTGTCGAGCATCGTATCTTTATCCTTTATATCCATTCAAAAATTGTTCGGCACGCGCCAAATCCGCAGGAGTATCAATACCTATGGTTTCCACGTTACACACACCTACTTTTATGGTATATCCGTTTTCTATCCAGCGCAATTGTTCCAACGATTCTGCAAGCTCCAACGAAGATTGGGGAAGCGATGTTATTTCTTTTAATACAGATGCCCGATAAGCATACAACCCGATATGTTTATAATAAATATGATTGTCGAGCCAATCTTTTTTTTCTTTATTGCGTTGGTATGGAATAACAGACCGGCTAAAGTAAATAGCCTGCATACGCTTGTTTATTACAACTTTAGGAGAGTTTACATTTTCCAATGCATCCCAACCATCGTCTGAAGTAAAAGGTTTCACCAATGTTGCAATCTGTGTTGCTTCATCGTCAAAACATGATTTGATTGTTTCCAACTGTACCGGCTGAATAAAAGGTTCGTCACCTTGTACATTTACAATTACATCGTATGGTTTACCTATCTTACAGAATGCCTCATAACAGCGGTCAGTTCCACTTTTATGATGTACCGATGTCATTACGACTTTACCTCCAAAAGAACGGACTGCCTGTTCTATCCGTTCATCATCGGTAGCAACATACGTTTCGTTGAAAACACCGGATACCTGTTCATATACTCTTTGAATAACCATCTTACCACCTAACATTGCCAATGGTTTTGCCGGGAATCGTGTCGATGCATATCGTGCTGGAATAATTCCAATAAAATTCATGGTATTATGTTTTTATAAATTTGAATGCAAATGTATAAAAAAAGAATGATTCTTGTCATATTCCTGTCATAAAACAAAGAGGAGAACAACCTCCACGATTGCTCTCCTCTCTCTCTTTAATAAATAAAATCATTCATAAGTCGGAATATCGTAACATTCGGTTCTGCCTATCGGTAAACCTAAACGCTTGTAATATTCCAAAGCCGCTCCCGGATGCCAAATATCAATACCGACTAAAGGAGGAGTGACACCATCGTTTAAAACATTCAACACGCCATCCATATTCGGTCTCGGAGCACTGTCACACCCTCCCCACGGATTACGCATGGCTATCACCGCACTCGGATTATTGGGATATACCACCGTCCATGTGTGCCCGGTTGTGGTCACTCCGTCTGAAGTCAATATTTCATGACTGAATCCACCAGTTATAATCCATCCTTTTGCCAAAGCATCTTTCACACCTACGTTCAACTGTTCTGCAGAAAGCGAACCTGCAGGAATAACAATACCATCTCCTCTTCCTGTATATAGTGGACAAGTAGTAGAAGCATTCATTCCTCCTAAATTGGCAGAACTGTGATTGTCGTAAAAATCGTACACGGTTTCATACTTCATCATGGCTTTTTCTATAAGGCACGACCATGCGGTAACATCGTTCTTACTGCTTACGCCATATTTCCAAGTTGGATTCTCCCGCCATTCTTCTGGATGCAAAAGTGTCGGTTTTAATGCTACTCCCACAGGATCGCCTTCCGGAGTAAACATATCGACGGTATAAGTTCCATCAGGGTTTTCATGAATAATACTTTTTACAAATTCCGGATACATGTAAGCTATAGCCCCAAACGTTGCCAATACACTACAGTTACCTATCTGATGCTGATTGACATCGGTTGGCAATGGCTCTCCGAAAGGATAAAGGTTCACATCTATCTGATCGTTCCAATAGAATTTATATTCTTCGCCATTATCCATCATATAATTATATTTCGTTTCATCAGGTTCAAAATTCGGGTCTTGCAGTTTTTCCAATATTTCCGGAGTGGTACTATGATCGCGAACCCACCATGAATAATCTGTGCCCATAGGGGTCTCTTCACTATGGTAAAAACCACTTCCTAAGTAAATGATATCCCCCATATTCCGGCATTTATAACCCACCGACCATTCTGCTATCCGGGTAGACGATGCCCCGTTGTTGCTTTCTATGTCTATTCTATAGTATTTATGTTTAGGAATAGAATGGCTATAATCGGTTACTTCTTTGCAGAAATAAGTCTTTGTTTCTCCCGGTTCGAATGTCTGGTTGGTCTGCTCGTCTTGCAAATCCCATTGGGTTCCATCCGTACTGCTATAAAACTTCCACGAACGAGGAGCTGTAGAAGCATCATCTTTCGATGCTGTCAGAGTGTACTTATTGCCATATACCTCCTCATACGATTCCCATTTTATATAAAACTTATCGTAATTGGTCGAAAAATCAGTTGTAACATCACCATCCAACAGTTTCGTTACCTTCTCCAAAACAGGAGAATCGTTATATTGCGATGATATTTTACCCACAGGATACAACATGCTTTCCGCATCTTTCACTTCTACCGAATACGAAGCAGTAGGGTCTAAAGAGCCTTCCGACAATACCCACTCACCTATTGAAGTTTGGTCGCCCCCATTGTTTTCTATTATTTCAAGTTGATAATATTGATACGGTTCCGTATGATGCAATTCATACTCTTTAGTCAACATACGAGTGTTGAACCGCTGGGCTTCTTGCCTGTCTAATTCTACCCATGTTTTATTATCGCTCGATCCTGATAATATCCATGCGTAAGGATCGTTTGCACTCACCCCAACAGAAGAAACTATAGCATAATGATCAATAAATACCGACTCATTGCCTTCAAAACGAACATAAAAAGTATTATGGGAAGTAGAATACATGGTACGTTCATTACCATCGACTAAATTGTCCAAGCCGTTTCCTGCCACATAATCCGCATATTGAGCAGTAAGAGATCCGGCAACAGGCATACTCCCTGCTTCCACCGAGATTGTCCGCTCTGAAGACGTACCAGAACCGCTTCCATTTCCTTCTACCGGATCATCGTCCGAACACGAAGGAAACGATAAAAGGCATGCACCTAAAACAGCTCCTGCTGCAAACCGGAAAGTATGAGACATCGAAGGAAACGATTTCATACAAAGTTTAAAATTTGATTTCATAAATTATTTATTTTGTTAATGTTATAAAGATATTTACTTGACAACTTTTCCTGTAGCCCGCTGTATCTTTCCTGTCCACGATTTGTTTACCCGAACTAACGGAGATGGAGCAAATTTAGGAACATCATACGGAGTTGTTCTTCCCGATCCAAACTGTCCGGCGAATCCGGGAGGCATGATACGTATATCCATGGTAGGTATCATTCCGCTTTCAGCAAATATATTCAAAACACCGTCGGCAGCATCATCCCCATTACTTCCCCAAGGATTACGCATGGCAAACAAAGCATGTACATTTGCAGAAACCATCATAGTCCACTCATGGGCTGATATAGTAGACCCGCTTCCATCAGGAGCCGGTATACCGTTTTGACTAAATCCTCCGGTTACAATCATTCCTTGTTTTAAAGCATCCAATACAGCGCATTTCACTTGTTCGGGAGTTATATTAATACCATTGCAAGGATAAATGTTAAACCCTTCTCCTGTACCCGAGAACAACGGATGAACACGGTCGGTATAAATACCTTCCATATTTTCGTTTATCTTAAATACATATTGCCATTTCATCATTGCTTTTTCCAATATATTCGACCATGTTACCACATCATGTTTGCCACTTACTCCCCAATTGTATGTTGGGTTCTCTCTCCATTCTTCCGGATGTACAAATGTAGGCTTAATACCTACTTTTATAGCTTGTCCTTTTGGATCGAACATATCGACTGTATAAGTTCCATCCGGATTTTCATGAATAATGTTTTCTATAAAGTCGGGATATAAGTACGCATACGAAGCCAATACTGCCAATGCACAACAATTACCTATCATGTGCTGATTCACATCTGCCGGTTGTGGTTCTCCGAACGGATAAAGCGTCACTTCACGCGGATTCCAATATTTATCACTACCGTATGCCGTTGCATCTGGTTCTATTTCCGGATTTTCCAAAATAGCAAGTTGCTCGTCTGTTGTTTCCGGAAGGTCTTGATACATTACTCCCATTGGTGTCCGGTCGCTTCGAGTAAAGTTCTCTGCAAAATACATTACATCTCCCAAATTCCTGCATTCGTATCCTACTGTCCATTCAGCAATTTGAGTAGTCGAAGCACCATTATTATCTTCTATTTCCAATTTATAATAGAGATGTGAAGGAGCTGTTTTGCTATAATCGGTATTTTCTTTAAAAGAAAAACGTTTCGTTTCTCCTCCTTCAAACGTCTGATTGATCTGCTCATCCTGCAATTCCCATTGGCTCCCGTTTTCGCTGCTATAAATTTTCCACGCACGTGGAGCTGTTGAAGCGTCTCCCAAAGCAGCAGTCAACGTATAATAAGTCCCATAAGTTTTGATATTGTCCAACTGATTCCACTGAATGTAGAATTTATTATGACTCGTTACAAAATTGGTAGAAGCATTACCATCTACCAGTTTATCGATTTTCTCACCAACAGGAGAGTCGTTAAATTCGGAAGAAATCCGACCTAACGGGTTCAACATATTTTCTGTTCCAACCTCAATAGAATAAGGTTTAGTAGGATCCAATGCACCTTCCGACAATATCCACTCACCTATCGAAGTCTGGTCGCCCCCGTTATTATCTTCTATTTCCAACTGATAATACCGATAAGCCGTTGCGTTATTAAACTCATATTCCATTGTATATAAACGAGTTCTAAAGCGTTGCCCGGCTTGACGGTCAAGCACATCCCATGTTTGTGCGTCATTCGATCCCGACAATGTCCATGTATATGGATCCATTGTTTCAATATTTGTAGACGAAGTCAATGCATAATAATTAACTATCACAGGACTTTCGGCTTCATAACAAATACTAAAAGCATTATGAGAAGTAGTGTACATGGTTCGTTCATTTCCATCCACCAATTTTGACAAATCATTTCCTCCTACAAAATCTGCATATTGGGCAGTAATGGTTCCAGCCATCGGCATATTCCCTTCCTCCACAAGAACGGTTTGAGGAGAAGAAATTCCGTTACCAACTTCTTCCACCGGATCATCGTCCGAACACGAAGGAAATGACAAAAGACCTATACTTAAAACAGCTCCTGCTGTTAATCGGGCAAAGTAATTCCCTGCATAAAATGCCTTGACATAAGGCTTTGAATAGAATTTCATAAATCGTATATGTTTTTATTTTATTAGATTTGCCACAAATATAAATATAAATATAAATCAGCAAACAAAAAACTTATCCATCGCCATTAATTATGAAAGAAATACAACATTTCTTTTTTCGTTTCTATGTATACAAAAAAGTTATATATCTTTACGATGTGAAATAAGAAACTCTGATGAACCATATAAGCCATACACCCAAACATCGTTGCCTTATTTGTTTAGGATCGAATTTCGAGGCAGAGAAAAATCTCTCTAAGGCAAAAATTTTAATGAACAAGGCATTCGATTGCATTCAATGGGGAAAAACCATTCAAACGCCTGCAGAAGAAAATAATTGTTCAAGGCATTATTTAAACTGTATGGTATCAATTTCCACACAAGAAAATATCAGCTCGATAATCTGTGCTTGCAAACAAATAGAGAAAGCATGCGGACGAACTGCCGAAAGTAAAACCATAGGAACTATTCCTATAGATATTGATTTACTGACTTACGATGATTTGATTCTTCGTCCGGACGATATGCAGAAATCATACATCCGACTTGCCCTTGACAGCTTACCGCTGTAACTTGACATACCCCAGACGGGTATAATGTGTGCCACGACTAATGTAGTGAGACATCACTTTGGCAGAACGGATATGTAACATATCGTGTACATGGACCTCTTTACTATATGGGCTTAACACATTGGGAGCAAGGCTGCGTGCTGCCGCTTTCAAAAGAAAAGTGAATCGGTTGCCGTCACGATCGACAGCTAAGATTTGCTGATCGACATGAAAATCGGGTTTATACGTGTCTACCTGTAAACGAACGTGTAACACTGTCAGGAATAAATCATGTAAACGTTCCCCAATTTCTCCCACAGCTTTGCTCACAGAAGGGTGGCGTTTCTTCTGCACTGTTATCTCGTAATAAACTATGGCAAACTGTTTCGATAAAGCAACCAACGGAACATACCGCTTATTTTCCGATACAAATTTATTGGCAAGCCATAACACATAAGAAGGGTCGATATAAAAAATTTCCGACAAGCGTTTTCCGCGATATTTCCCAAACGATATTATATCGTCCGTACGTCCATAAAATGGCTCGAACACATCATTAGGCTGAACATCAAGTTTAACATTACAATTCTGCAATAAAACAAAGGCTCTTTCTATTGCCGCATCCGATGTAACAGCCAACGCCCGAATAAATAAAGGAGTCTCATGCTCAGGAAATTTGCGCCAAAAACCATAATAGGGACGAAAATATGTCGACAAACTGATAACATAAGTTCCGTTTGTCGACACACGTCCTTTATTGAATTGTATCACCCGCTGATTAATTTTCTCTATTTGTTCGGGAGAAAGTTGACTTCCTGTTCGTGCCGTATCCATAAAATACCTTTAAACTGCCGACACTTGCAAGATATAGAAAAAAGATTGACTTAACAATACCTTTTACTGAAAAAACACATCATCCAGACTACTTTCGTTTTCTTCTTCTATTTCGGTGAGCTTATCTTTACAGGGATCGAAGTCTTCCGGGATATCAAAACGTTCGTCTTGTGAATATCCTAAACTCTTATCTGCATAAACCTTCTGCATATACAATCCCCACACCGGAAGAGCCATAGAAGCCCCTTGCCCGTCTCGCATTGTATCGAAGTGAATATCGCGTTCCTCACCTCCTACCCAACATCCCGACACTAAAGAAGGAGTAAAGCCCATGAACCATCCATCTGAATTCCGATTGGTCGTTCCTGTTTTCCCTCCCATGTCTGCTGTTATTCCATAAAGCCGGCGCACTCTTCCTCCTGTTCCTTCATTGATAACGGCACGCAACATTACAAGCATCTTGTATGCGCTACTTTCACTTATAACTTCTTCCATCTGCGGAGTGAAAGTAGCTATTACATTTCCTTCATTATCTTCAATCCGTGAAACGAACAGTGGGCTTGTGCGGATTCCTCTGTTGGCAAAAGCAGTATATGCCCCAACCATTTCTCCAACCGATATTTCACAGGGACCAAGGCATAGGGAAACGGTAGGCTGTATATCTTTGTTTAATACACCAAACGAATGAATCAACCGAGCCAATGAATAAGGATTTAATTTACTCATCAAATATGCTGATATCCAATTGTTCGAATTTGCCAATCCCCATTTCAATGTAACAATTTCACCATAACGGGCTTTCGATGAGTTCCGGGGAGACCATGGTATACCATTTTCATCGAATAATGTTTGTTCTACATTGCGAACCTCGTCACAAGGAGAGAACCCATCTTCCATTGCCAAAGCATATAGGAATGGTTTTATGGTCGATCCTACCTGCCTGCGTCCCACCATTGCCATATCATATTGGAAATAATTATAATTCAACCCGCCTACATACGCTTTTACATAGCCTGTAATAGGATCCATCGACATAAACCCTGCACGCAAAAAATGCTTGTAATAACGAATCGAGTCCATTGGAGTCATTATTGTATCTTTATCGCCTTCCCATGAGAATACCGACATCTCGTGCTCAGTTTGAAAAGCCTTTCTGATTTCTTCTTCCGAACATCCGGAAGCTTTCATCTCACGATAACGGTCTGTCTGGCGCATGGAACGATCTAAAATACGATTTACTTCTTCAGTTGTCAACTCACTTGTAAAAGGAGCAGTCTTCCGTCCTCGCTTTTCCTTAAAGAAACGCGGTTGCAGATACTTAGCCACATGTTCATATACAGCTTCTTCGGCATAACGCTGCATCCGTGAATTAACCGTTGTGTAAATCTTCAATCCATCGGTATAGATATTGTAATTCGTTCCATCTTTCTTTTTATTTTTTGCACACCAACCATACAAAGGATTTGTTTTCCATGCAATAGAGTCTTCATAGAATTGCTGCATCTGCCATCCGCGATAGTTCTTTTTAACCGGTTCCTTCGCCGTCATAATCTTACGCAAATATTCACGGAAATATGTTGCCAATCCGTCTTTATGATCGACCGGCTGGAATTTCAAAGTCAGTGGAAGTGCCTTCAATGAATCGCATTCAGCATTTGTAAGATATCCAGCTTTCCGCATTTGGTCTAATACAATATTACGTCGCCCGCGAGAACGTTCATTAAAACGACGAGGATTATATAACGAAGGATTTTTGCACATGCCCACCAGCGTGGCAGCTTCTTCTATGGACAAGTCTTTAGGTTCTTTCGAGAAATAAGTTTTGGCTGCAGTTTTTATACCTACCGCATTATTTAAGAAATCGAACTTATTTAGATACATTGTCAAGATTTCCTCTTTAGTATAATAACGTTCCAATTTGACAGCGATAACCCATTCTATCGGTTTTTGCAGCAAGCGTTCCATCACATTGTCGGCTGTAGGCGAATAAAATTGCTTGGCAAGCTGCTGAGTGATAGTACTGCCACCTCCAGCATTCTTCTGCATAAAGATACCTCGTTTCACCACAGCACGTAAAAAAGCCCGCATGTCAATACCCGAATGTTTAGCAAACCGAACATCTTCCGTTGCAATAAGTGCATGAACCAAATTGGGCGACAATTCATCATAACCCACATACACCCGGTTTTCTTTACTGTACGACCATGTTCCCAACAAGACTCCGTCATCGGAAATAATTTGTGTCGCAAATTTCAAGTTCGGATTTTCTAACTCTTCCACCGGAGGCACATAACCGATATATCCTTTTGCTATCGCAGTAAAAATAAGAGTCACACCCGCAATTCCAAGAACAATCAGTGCCCACAATATATAGATTATTTTCTTTCTCATAAGTCTTTATTCTCTTTTCGTCGTTCCAATTTTGCAAAATTAGAGAAAAAATACCGGAACGGGCGAATAATCTCAAAAATAATACAACAAATACATGCAATTATGATTTATCAACAATTACGCATGATACCGTTTCCGTAACCATTTTCTTACGGGTTCATCGTATCGCTTCAAACAAAGATAAGCCAAAGCAATACTTCCTACATAAACAATTAAAGCTACATGCCACACTTCACCAAATGTATAGAAACGATTATCTATCAGCCATGAATAAAATAAATACATCACCGGGTAATGCACAGCATACAACGGGAAAGAAATATCTCCAAGGAATTTGCATATCTGCGTAGAGCGTTTATCGGTAGTTTTCCCCGATGCGCCAATCCATACTAAAAAAGGAAATACCATAAGAATACAAATCGTTTCAAAAAGCCCGTTGAAACTTATAACGATACCACCATCGATATACGGAACACAAAAAAGGACCAACAGTACAAATGCACATATCCAAAAAGCTCCTCTTATTCTTATTGGCTTAAAATAGCGGGAAAGCAGCATACCCAACGAAAACGGGAATAGCATCCGTAACAGTCCTCCTAAAAAATTCACACCGTCTAAAGTCCATCCTACACCAATCATTCCGTACCCGGCTACATCGAACATGGCAAACCATGCAATCGCAATTCCAGACAAGATGACCAATGCCGTAAGAGCTTTATTCCCTAATCGATGCATGAACAGCGCATAGAGTATGTTACCGATATATTCAAAGAAAAGCGACCAACTTGGTCCGTTGAGCGGAAACATTTCTCCATTACCACGAATATCGTAGCCGGCTCCGGGTACCGCCGGTATAAAGA
>DXCG01000034.1 GCA_019116145.1 Candidatus Phocaeicola gallistercoris | reverse complement strand
GTATAAGAGAATTTACTTCCATTGGAAATAATAGACGATTTATATATGCCCATCAGTTCCATAAATGAATAAGGATCGATTGATGCATTTCCAAGGGAACCGACATTGGCACGTAATTTGAAATTGTTCATATATTTGCGAGACCAGTCCATCCATGGCTCTTCAGACAAACGCCATCCCACAGAAGCACTTGGGAAAAATCCCCAACGCTCATCGGCTGGAAATAAAGAAGAGCCATCATAACGCGAAGAGAATTCTAAAATATAACGTTGAAGCAAGGTATAGTTAATACGCGTAAATACACCTACAAGAGATTTGTCGTATCCATCGTCTTCAACCGAATATTCATCTCCATCCATCAACTCAAAACTTGGAGTCTGAAAATTAAGCAATCCTTGGCGTTGCAGGTAGAGGCGGCGGTATTTCTGGGTTTCTATATTCCATCCTCCCACAACGTTCAGGCTATGGTCTTTCCCCAATTTAGGAGTCCAAGTTAAAACAACATTCGATGACAAATAGTCTGTATTATATCGCCAGTCGGATTTATAAGACGATGTATTATAGGCTTCCGTGGTATTCGGAGCCGAATATCCTTTTTGAATATCAGATATTCGAAGTTGATTAGCACGTGTTGCCTTGTAGGTGAAATCGGCACGCAGTTTTAACACATCTTTTATAGGATTAAAATTCAACGCTGTGGTAGAAACAACATCAAGCGTATTATTTTCCTGATAAGAACTTCCATTTACAAATGCACCATACATGGTAGAAGCTCCATAAAAAGAAAGTGTGCCATCTTCATTGTAAGGGGTATAAATAGGCTGACCGCGATGCTCAAACTGACGAAGTAAAGGCTGGCTTCCTCCGGCAACCATTGGTTGATGATATTTTTGGCTGAACAATGCCGTATTATTTTCCAGCGTTATCCATTTGTTCAGTTTCATCTCACCACGTGCACGCAAATTATAAGTTTTAAATGTCTCATCACCTATTTTATATATCCCATCTTGATCGTAAAATCGACCTGAGACCAACCATGCAACTCTATCGTTCGAACTACTTATACTTAAGTTATGTGTTTGGGCTGTATTCAAATCTTTGTAAAACAAATCTATCCAGTTTGTGCTTCCATAATAAGCATAATTCCCGTTTTCTGTCATTCCATACGGATTTGTATTACCTGCCGCATGACGGCGACGGAATTCTTCATGATAGGCTTCAGAATAAGTATCACTGCGATTGTTTACGTTACCAGGAATTTTTCCACTTGAAGTTGGAGTACGTGTATCGTTTTGAAAGAAAGTAACAAAATTGTCAAGCCATTGCAACCCATCTGTTACAAGATGGTCTTCCCACATTACTGTACGGCGGTTAAGAGAAATCGAACCATTATAATTTATTTGCATACGACCTTGAGAAGGGCGTTTTGTCGTTACCAAAATAACGCCAAATGCACCACGAGCACCATAAACAGCCGACGAGGAAGCATCTTTCAATACAGAAATGGTTTCAATGTCTTCAGGATTCACTGTTGTAAGATCACCTTCTACTCCGTCAATTAAGACAAGAGCCGATCCTCCTTGTCCGATACTTAATCGTTGGCCATCTGCATTTGTCATCGATTTGCGAGTATTGTATGATGTTTTACCTCCTCGGACATATATCTCTCCCTGATGACTTGGTTTACCATCCACTTGAATAATATTCAGCCCCGGTATCTGTCCTTGTAACGAGCGGGTAACATTTGAGTTTGTACGTTCTTGAAGAGCTTCTCCTGACAAATTTTCTACCGCACCTACTAATTGAGTTTTCTTCAATGTTCCGTATCCCATTACAACAACTTCATCAAGTGTAGCTTCATCTTCCGATAGTACAATGTTGAAAACACCTTTGTCTGCCACTAATTCCTGTGTTTTATATCCAATGTAAGAAATAACCAATTTTGAGCCTGTTGGTACTCCAGATAGACTAAATTGCCCGTCTGTATTGGATACAGTCCCGACGGAAGTTCCTTTTACTTTTATTGTTGCACCAATCAACGGTTCCCCGTTAACATCGACAATCTTTCCCTTTATCGGAAAATTATTTGATTCAGAAAGCTCTTTATCAAGCATTTCCATAGTTGTTGCCATACTGTTCTCTACGGAACAAATAGGCAATACGAATGACGAGATGCACATGGCAACGATAAGCCTTCTGCATCTTTTTCTGAAATGTTCCATTTTGTAATAATGTTTAGTTTTTTAGAAATAAAGAAAGCATCTCACGAAAAGACCTATTGAAATATTTATTCTAATTCTTATTTTTCAAGTATTATGTGTTTTTATTTATTTTTTCCAACGTATGTATCTATAAGCAGAGATAATTTCTTATTATCATATTTACCTATAGTAAATATGATTAAGTATAAGTTTCTATTTTAATCGCGCAATTTAACAAGTTGTGTATAGATTTCACCAAATCGATTGGTAAACTCCACCTTTATCTCTTTTGCCCCATCTTTTGGCATCGCACGAAATAAATGGGCTGTTTTTACTGCATCCGAACGTTTCTTTTTCAATGCAGCAATCGTCTCATCGGCATCGGTAAATTGTTCCATATCACCCATGAACTTACCATCTTGATACCAAACAACACGGCAAGCACTGTCCCAATCCCATATGTTGGCAACTAAGAAACTGCTCTGTGTCAAGAACTGACCGGGTTTGTAAAGGTGGAACTGATAACTGAAATCGCGACGGGTTCCTTTATAATGCCATTTCACATCGTTGCCTTTTATATCGACAACCATATAACCATTAGGTGCACCACACTGATTAACCCATCCTACCCACCATGCACCACAAGCTGCACCTATATTGTGTTCATAAAGGGTGGGGGTTACTTCATTATTCTGACAGAAATGAGTATGTCCGCAGAACACGTGTACATTATAATCTTTCAACACTTCTTGTAATTCTGCAGCATTACGAATGTTGCCGTCCTTAGCGACTTTATTCCATGCGGCTGCATGCATATTTAAAATGACTAAACTGCCTTTAGGTACAAAGCTCAAATCTTTTTTAAGCCATGCTATCTGGTCGCCAGTCATACATTCTATATATTTCGTTGCACCCACATAATTTACGTTCTTCATTGTGATGATATGAGCTTTACCTATATTAAACGAATAATCTGTAGGACCGAAATAATGATGGAATCTCATTTCACCATATACTGGAGTACCTGAAGGCATATTATGTAAATCTTGGTAACGTTTATCGAAATCATGATTACCTATACATTGGAAGAACGTGGCACCTGTATTTTTTAAAGAGGCTTTATATTCATCGTAAAGCGACATGTTATCGAAAACTTCATCGCCTAATGTCATCCCAACGACTTCACGTGTTTGTTTCAATGAATCGATAACTTCTACAAGGTCAACAACAGTTTCCTGACGCCAACGTTTCATTTCATGATCGTTACGTACTTGGGGATCGGAAACGGCAATATAATAAAAATCATCAGAAACATTCTGGCGTTTTTGTAAGACGAATGTATGATTCCCACCTGATTTAGCTAATTGATTCACCGAAACGAAAAAGCCATCCGCCAACCCTTCTTTCTGTGGCAACTGATAGCCGGAAGGTGTAGAAATACTGATAAATTTACTAAAAGCTGTATCGCTTTCCAATGCCCATGTACCTTCCGTGTCTGTCTTGACAAAATGTCGACCATCGTTAACAACAATACCTGCTATTCCTTTTCCTTGCGTATCGGTTACTTTTCCTGAAAATTTCAGGAACGACTGCGCCGATACATTAAGGAAAGTACCGCAACACAACAAACTTAAGATTGATAATACTTTCATAACTGATTATAAAATTTTAATTTCCGAAAGCAAAATAAATGAAACGAAATCTCATTTTTGTTACAATGGAATAACAATTCTATTCTTCTTTTATCTGTTATCAAACAGTTAAATTATCAAGTACAACTCATGATATTAAAGGCAAAAGTATGTATTAAGAAAAATAAGTACTTTAAAAGGGAATAAAAAAACAGTTTCTTCTATCATAACAATGGAAGAAACTGTTTGCAAAAAAAATCTCACCGTGGAGCTGGAGGGAGTCGAACCCTCGTCCAAACGAGGAAGCCATACGCTTTCTACATGCTTATCTCTGCCTTTTATTTTCGTGTACAGGCAAGACCAGAGCCACCAACCTGAACCTTAGTCTCTAAAAATTCATTTCAAGCACGAGACGAGCCTGAAACTATTCCCGATTTTGCTGCACCGCTTTATCAAACGCTTCGGAACAAGAGCTTTTGAGCGATGTCTCGTTTCCATCACTCTGACGGAAATAAAGTTAATCTACTGTACTTCGATTAAGCAGCGAGAGCATAGTTTTCGTTGCCAGATAATTGTTTAGTAACTGAGATTATAGTGCAAATCACTGACGCACTGCATGCTTACATACCACATCTCCCGCTGTCAAAACCAAACAACCCCGATTGATGAAGTAGTTTCGCGACAAAAATACATTTTTATTTTTATAATAAGTGTATTTTGCCCGAATTATTTAATAATCCTTCTACAGGCAACTTTTGTAAGTTGCCTGTAGAAGAACTGGAAACATGCTTGTTTAAACATAAGTTTCCAAGATTTTCACATGGTCGTTGGGAGCAACCGATACTTTTTTAGTAACGGCAGGGAATAGAACCGACTCGCCTGCCTGTAACGTTATTTCATGGTCTTCATCATCTGTTACCGTGCAACTGCCTTCCATGCAAATAAAGATGACAAACGAATCCAGTTCTGAATAATCCATTGTCATGCTTTCAGTCAAATCGTACACCGAAGTTGTGAAATAAGGACACTTTACCAGTTCCACTGGTTCGTTTTGTTTTGGTGTGTAATGTGTACGATAATCACTTTCTACCGTATAATCGATTGCTTCTTTCGATAATTCAGTATGCAGTTCCCTCGTATTACCATTTTTGTCTTTTCTATTAAAATCGTATATACGATAAGTTATGTTCGATGTTTGCTGAATTTCTGCAATGAAACATCCTGCGCCGATACTATGTATTCTTCCTGCCGGCAAGAAAAACACGTCACCCGGTTGTACGGCATATTCAGCCAGGGCATCGCAGATAGTATTGTCGGCAATCATGGCTGCATATTGTTCAGGAGTGATTTGTTTGCTTAATCCAGAGCGCAAGTGAGCTTTTCCGTTATCATTGCCTATTACATACCACATTTCTGTTTTCCCCATCGAGTTATGGCGTTTCATGGCTAACTCATCATTCGGGTGTACTTGTATTGAGAGGTCTTGCTGTGCATCTATAAACTTAATTAATAAAGGGAATTTCCCGCTGAAGCGTTGGTAATTCGCTTTACCGACCAGTGCTCCTTTATATTCATTCATCAGTTGAGTCAGGTTTTTCCCTTCATCGGGACCGTATGATACAACAGATTCATCGCCAGAAACATCCGAGATCTCCCAACTTTCACCTACCTGTGTCTGATGGCAATCCAAGTGTTTGAAAGGAATAATTTTTTCTCCTCCCCAAATTGTACTTTTAAGAATTGGCTTAAACTTTAATGGATACATATTGATATGAATTTAATTTTGATGCAAATATACGAAAATCCGTCTGATTTCGTCTTGGCATTTTATAAAAAAGCCAAGACAATCTCATGCAAATTACATCGTCTTTAATCCAATTCCTCATCTTTTTCTTCTAATAGATTGGAAGCCAATCCGTCGGCTGCTTGTATTAAAGAACAAAGTGGACAAATATCTTTCGCTTTATTATAATTGGCTTTCAAGTCAGGACTTTGAAAAGGTAAATCCCATGCACTCATGTGCCAACGAATTGCCAATATCTCATCGTCTGAAAGTTCCAAGCCCATGCGTAGCAAAATTATAACCGATTTCTCACCATGTCCTGCAGGAAAGTTGGAATAATCGAGGTCGTAAGTTTCATAATCAACCCATTCTCCCAGCCGGTCTTTCTTCCGCTTTATACATTTTTCATAGATGTCAGCTTTACAAACATCGTGCAGTAAAGAGGCAATAATCACACTGTCTTTTGGAATCAATTCATCCAGTTCCGGTTTCATGTCTACCATTTGTTCACGCAGCATTAATCCTACTTTACATACATTCAGCGAATGTTCCAATAATCCACCGTCGTGATTCAGATGAAATTTGCTGGAAGCCGGAGCTTGGAAAAAGCCCAAATCGTCCAACTGTTCTATGACATTGCTCATCCCTTCACGCTCTGTAGAATACAAAAAGGTGATAAATTCTTTTTTATTTTTCTCAAACGAATTCATATAGCAAGGATTTTTTATTGACAAAAATAAAACAAAAATCAAATAAACGACACAAATTATCAAATCTATAACATAAATCAAATTCTTTCTTCAAACTACGATTTAAATTATTTATTATTTTTGTAGAAACAGAATCTTAACTATTAACAATTTTAACCATGAAAACAAACAGAAGAGAGTTCTTAAAAACTCTTGGTGGACTGGCACTGTTTACCATTGTACCTCGTCATGTACTTGGTAAAGGATATATTCCTCCCAGTGACCAATTAACAAAAGGCATCATTGGTGTCGGTGGTATGGGGCGCGGGCATGTTAACTATGGCGGAACGCGTCTGGTTGCCATTTGCGACGTCGACAAAAATCATTTAGAGTTGGGGAAAAATCTTGTAAAAGAAAAAATTGCAGCTTATCACGACTTCCGCGATTTGATTTTAGACCCGAACGTCGATATCGTTCATATTGCAACCCCTCCTCATTGGCACGGTATCATGTCGGTGGAAGCGGCTAAAGCGGGAAAAGATATTTGGTGTGAAAAGCCCATGACGAGAACAATCGGTGAAGGTAAACGAGTTGTGGAAGCAATGAAACAGTACGGACGTATTTTCCGGCTGAACACATGGTTCCGGTTTACCGACCCGTTTTACGGATTGGGTACACCGGTGAAACCCTTAAAGAAATTAGTACAAAGCGGAATGTTAGGCTGGCCATTGAAAGTAACAATCAGCAAACACACCGGCTTCGACTGGAAATTTTACTGGGTGGGGAAGGAGTACTTAGAGCCACAGCCGGTTCCATCGGAGTTGGATTACGACATGTGGCTTGGCCCTGCTCCTTACAAACCTTATAACCCACATCGTGTTCATCAGACATTCCGAGGATATTGGGATTATGATGCTGGCGGATTAGGCGACATGGGGCAACATTATATTGACCCGGTTCAGTATATCTTAGGGAAAGATGATACCAGCCCAGTAAAAGTGGAAGTCGATGCGCCACAACAACATCCGGATGCTGTAGGTACATGGCGTTCTATAACTTATACTTATGAAGATGGATGTCAGATTGTTCTTTGGGGAGGCGATTTCGGCGATCCGAATACACCTTACATTGCAGGACCGAAAGGAAATGTTTACAAAAACTTTGTTTGCGACATCCCAAACTGGCAAAAGAAACTTGCCGATTATCCGGAACCGGAACCGCAGGCTACCGATTTTATGGAATGTGTAAAAACACGCCAACCTTTTGCTTTGAACGAACGCAACGGATTCCGGTCGGCTACTATTGTTAATATGGGAGCTGTGGCACTTCGGCTAAACCGTACTCTACATTTCGACCCTGTAAAATTAACCTTTATCGGCGATGAAGCTGCCAATCGATTATTAGACCAGCCGATTCGTTCTCCATGGAATATTTAAATTTTGAATATGAAAAAAACATATATAGTAATAGGTACACTTCTGCTTTGTAGCGGATTGATGGCACAAACACCTGCCAATCGTACATCAAAAACCGTGGCTGCAGATGTATTGGCACAGATGCCTGCCAACGAGCAACAAAGTTACAACGAGCTAATCGGACAGTTAAGTCAGGCAGGAGAAGGAGCTGTTCAAACGTTGATAGGAATGATGAATCCACCGGGGAAAGGCGATAATGCTAAAATTGATTATGCCCTCAGTGGTCTTTCACATTTCGTCATGGCAAAAGGAAATGAAACAGCCCGACTTATGGTCTCTAACGTTTATCAGAAGGCATTGGATCATGTTACGGATCGTGAAATAAAAGCGTTTTTAATCCGTCAACTTCAAATTATGGGAGGCGACGAAGCTATAGAAACACTGGCAAACTTTTTAAATGATGAGGCTTTAAGTGGACCGGCTGCACGTGCTCTCTCATGTATTGGGACACAAAAGGCTGGAGAAGCTTTGATTTCGTCATTGAAAAGACGTATGGGTACTGCCAAGACACAATGTGATGCTATGAATGCTATTGCTGAAATGAAAGTAAAAGGAACCGATGAAGTCCTTTTGCCTTTCATCGATAGTTCTGAAGAATCCATCAGGCAAACTGCATTATATGCATTGAGTCAGTCGGGGTCGTTAAACGTAATAGACAGACTGGCTGATAAGGCATCTGAAGTTGAATACGCAATGGATAAAACAGGAGCGACCGAGGCTTATATTGCTTTCCTTAAGCGAATGAGTAATGAGGCTCCTGAAGAAATTTCCAAAGCAGCAAAAAAACTGCAAAAAGAAGCAGGAAAAGCAGGACAAGAACAAACACGTGAAGCAGCTTTGCAAATTCAATTATCAACTGTAAAACGACCTAAAGATGTAACTAAACTCATTTGTTCTGCACTAAAAGATAAGAGTAAAAATTATCGTAATGCAGCATTAACCTTTGCTGCCGATTATGCTGACGTTGCACTGTATACCGATATCATTAAAAGCATAAAGAAAGCTCCGGTAGATACCAAAGTAGATATTCTTACTTGGTTGGGAAGAGAAGCTAAATCTCAAAATAAAGAAATTATTTCAACCTTAATGTACGATGCGGACTTGTTGCCTTGCATGTTATTAACTGAAGAATTGCAAGAAGGAGAACCAAGTGTGCAACAAGCAGCAGCATGGACTATGGTAAAAACCGGAAATCAGATATTTGTTCCTGTCCTTACCCATTTACTTACCAGCACTGATAAGCAACAGGTTTTATTAGGACAAGATGCTCTTTTGGCTTTCCCGGGAGATATCAGTAATTCTGTAAATGAAGCAATTAAGGCGGCACCCGATGAAGGAAAAATTGCCGGTGTTGAGATATTGGCCATGCGTAAAGACGACTCTAAAATGCAAACCGTTTTAGAATTGACAAATAATGCTTCCGATAAAGTTAAAGATGCAGCTTATGCTGCACTAAAGGATTTGGCAACCAGTAAAGACTATCGAATACTTTATTCTTTGTTAATGGAGGAAACGGATAAAAAGTATATAAAACCATTGCAAAATGCTGTTACTGCAGCATTGAACACTATGGAGAAAGGAGGAAAACAATGGGAAGAAGCTATCAACGAGATAAAAAACGAAAAAAATAAGAAATATTTGTTTTATCCGATATTAGCTTCTATCGGGGAACAGGAAGCGTTGGATATTCTTATTGAAGGATATAATAAGGATACCGGAGAAACACAAAATGCTGCATTAGAAGCGTTGTTGAGTTGGTCGGACTTACGAGTATCCGATTTTCTTTATAATATTGCAAAAACAGAAGCTCCCGTATCTGTTAAAGCATTGCAACGCTATATTGAATTGATTGCAGCCTCTAATATGACAGGAGAAAATAAATTATTGCGATTACGTAAAGCCATGGATGTTGCCAAAGAATCTGACTTGCGCAATCTGATTCTCCAAAAAGTGCAAGACACAGGAACGTTCCTTGCTCTTTTATATGCCGGCAATTTCTTGGAAGAAAAAGCAGTTCAACAATCGGCTGCTAATGCTGTAATGAATATTGCATTAGGGCATCCTGAATATACCGGACAAAATGTACGTGCTTTATTAGAACGTGTAATGCAGGTTCTCGACAATCCGGATGCGCATTATCAAATAGAAGGTATCAAAAAGCATTTAGCCGAGATGCCCGATGAAATAGGGTTTGTTTCGATGTTTAACGGGAAAGACTTAAGCGGATGGAAAGGATTGGTGGAGAACCCTATTGCTCGTGCGAAAATGTCACCAAATCAATTGAAAAAGGCACAAATTAAAGCCGATGAGCAGATGCGTAAAGACTGGAAAGTAGAAAACGGCTGTTTGGTATTCGAGGGGGAAGGATTTGATAATTTATGCACAGAAAAACAATATGGTGATTTCGAAATGTATGTGGAATGGATGCTTGATCCTGCCGGTCCTGAAGCAGATGCAGGTATTTATCTTCGTGGAACACCACAGGTCCAAATTTGGGATACAGCGCGTGTAAATGTTGGGGCACAAGTAGGTTCAGGAGGATTATATAATAATCAGCAGAATCTAAGTAAGCCTATCAAAGTTGCCGACAATAAATTAGGCGAATGGAATACTTTTTATATAAAAATGGTAGGAGACCGAGTTACTGTCGATCTTAATGGGGAACGTGTTGTTGATAATGTTATTTTAGAAAATTATTGGGATCGTAATCAACCGATATTCCCTCTTGAACAAATCGAATTACAAGCCCATGGAAGCAAATGTTCTTTCCGCAACCTTTATATTAAGGAATTGAAACGTATAGAACCTTTTCAACTTTCAGAAACAGAGAAGAAAGAAGGGTTCAAAATCTTATTTGACGGAACAAATATGTACGAATGGACAGGTAACACAGGTGATTATGTTTTAGACAACGGGTGCATTTCAATGGAACCAAGTCGTAGCTTTGGTGGTAATCTTTATACGAAAAATGAATATGCAAACTTTATTTATCGCTTTGAATTTCAACTGACACCGGGAGCTAACAATGGAGTCGGCTTACGAACTCCATTAGAAGGTGATGCTGCTTATGTTGGTATGGAAAGTCAGATACTGGATTGTGAACATCCCATTTACAGTACAATTACTCCGTTACAGCACCATGGATCAATTTATGGTATTATCCCGGCAAACGAAAAGCACATAGAAGCCATGAAGCCTACAGGAGAATGGAATTACGAAGAAATTATTTGTGATGGAGATAACATCAAAGTAACACTGAATGGTATAGTCATTGTGGAAGGTAACATTCGCGATGCCACGAAAAATGGAACCCCTGACAAGCAAGAACATCCGGGACTTTTCAACAAAAAAGGGCATATCGGATTCTTAGGACATGGGTCTCCCATTAAATTTCGGAATATTCGGATCAAAGAACTGAAATAGTCTTATTCTTGTATTCCATGAAACAAGCCGGAACTTTCTGTATGAATGGAAGTCCCGGCTTTATACTTTTTCTCTTTCTTGAATTTTATTTTCATAAGGAGGGAATCGTTATAAACCTTGTATTCGGATAAAATTCCCTCAAAACATTACGAACATAATCTTCTGTATCTCGATTAATAATATCATCATCAACTTTTGGATAAAGGTTGTAGGCTACTGCATATAATTTAATATTTCGCTTACTGATAGCTTCTAAGCTGAGTAACGTATGATTAATACTTCCCAATCTCCCTGACGTAACTAAAATCAAAGGATAATGTTTTTGCGCAATATAGTCGATTGTCAATAACGAACGGGTAAGAGGAACCATCAAACCACCGGCACCTTCCAATAATACGGCATCGTAACGATCGGACAATACAGACGTTGCCCATTCAATTTTTGCAAAATCAATATGGCGTTTATCTATTTCTGAAGCTAAATGTGGCGAACTTGGATATGTGTATATTTCAGGCATGGTAAGTTTTTCATAGTCATCTGGAAACGGATTTGTTCCCATCAATTTCCGATGCAATTCAATATCTTCTGACCAGTCTGTATTACCTGTCTGAACTAATTTCTGAGTAATTGTACGAATTCCTTGCTCATTCCATTTTCGGGCAATATATCCTGTAGCATAACTCTTTCCAATATTTGTATCTATGCCACTTACAAAATAAACATTCTTCATAATATAGTTTTTATATTTTCTTGCATATCATATAAATCGGATGATAAGTTAATGGTACTTTCTTATTTGCACAACCATGCAATTGCCAATATTGTTGGCAAAAAGCATCCAGTTGTCCTTTTGTCCAGCGATTATGGCTAACACCAGTTACGCCGGTTTCTTTTAAATGTTTTAAAACAAACATCGGAGATGGGAAGAGGCATGTGACAAGTTCTTCTTCACTCCATACAATATGATAAAAGCTTGACAGATTTATAAGTAGGTCATTTAATGAATAATATTTCAAGGACGTTCCTGTAATTGAGGCTATTTCTTTTACATTTGATGGTCCGAAAGTGGTGAATGCCAAATAACCCTGATCGGTCAATAAATCTCTACACCGCAACAAGAATTGGTCCGGATGTTCAAACCATTGGATTGTAGAGCAAGAAATAATTAAGTCTTGTCCCGATGGAAAATCGAGCGTCTCGGCATCACATGCTGAAAAACATATATGTTCATCTAACAAATCGACAAGATAACGCTGCATTTCCGGACACAAATCGTTAAGCAATAAATTATCCGGTTGTGAACAATTTAAATACATTCTAGTAAACAGTCCTGTTCCGCAACCTATTTCAAGGACATTCCGCCGAACGGATGAGGGTATGTATTGTTCTATTTTCGCATTCATTTTGGCGGCTATCTGATATTGTATGGTTGCTTGACTGGCATATGCAGAAGATGCCTTTGAAAAGCGTTTCCGTATCAACTCTTTATCCATGCATTCTCCTCTCCCATAAGTAAGTTATGAAACAAATTTTCATTATAATGAGCTACATCTCGTTTGCAAATATCAATGTCTTTCCATGCCTGTAATTGATTTTTCACAGGGAATATAAGATCTCTCATGCCAACAATGCATCTGTCCCATTTAAAAGACGGTACATCCCGTTCTTCAACTTCTTTCTGCAATACGGCTAATTCCTCTTGTAAATCGAACAATGAACGTTTCGGTTGATATGCCAAAAATATTTTGAGCATATCGACCGAGCCACACATACGCCGGCGGAAACGAGCTAAGACAGAAGGAGAAAAGTGCGACAGGGTTTCACGATAGATGGTGCATGGTATACCCAATGTGTCATGTATAGGAAACATAGTTCCGTTGATTGCTAATTTTTGTTTCCATGGATAATCATGACCTGCCAAAATGCAAGCAGCAACCCACACCCCCATTGACCATGCCATCAATCTGATTTCTTTATATCCGTCTAACAATGAATAGTCGAAAGCAAAACTTCGATAATCGAAGCATAGCAAATAATCATAGCCCGGCATGACAGGATACCGGAACAAACAATCATCACTTCCCCATCCGGCGAAGAAAAGGAGTAAGCGGGCATTATTTTCTTTTTTTATAAATAATTGAGTCATTTCGTTTTCATCTTATTGCATTGCATAAGTAAGTTATTTCAGTCTCGGTTAATGCGGCAGAGAGAGAGAACCGCAGACGGGAAGTCCCTTCTGGAACTGTGGGAGGGCGGACAGGAAGAACGTAAAACCCATTATGTTGTAATTCGGAAGCTTTTAATATAGCATTGTCGCTCGCACCAATAATCAAAGGGACAATGTGACTTTCAGACGTTACGGCATAACCTTTTTCGCGCAATGTTTGCCGTAAGCGATCTGACATTTCAGACAACCACTTACGACGGTCTTCCCATGTATCAAGTTGTGAAAGGACAAATTTAGTCCATGCCACAACGATAGGTGGTAATGCTGTAGAAAAGATGAATGTACGCATCCGGTTTATCAAATATTCATATAATGTTTTACGGCAAACCACATAAGCCCCCATCGAGGCAATGGCTTTTCCAAATGTTCCACATAAAAAATCGATATCGTGCAAACAGCCTTGTTCTTCGGCTATGCCCAAACCATTTTTACCTCGCACTCCAATACCATGCGCTTCATCCACATACAGCATTACGTTGGAATATATATTTTTTAATGCTACCAAACGATTGAGAGATGTTACATCGCCATCCATACTAAAAATACTTTCAGTAACAATAATGATACGGGCAAATGCGGTATGATATTTTGCAAGTAAACTCTCCAACTGTTTATAGTCTTGATGTCGATAACGAATACAATGAGCAGTCGATAAGCGTATGCCGTCTATCAGGCTGGCATGTACCAACTTATCGGCAAGTATCAAGGTATTTACATCGGAAACTGCTGGCAATATTCCTACATTCATGTGATATCCGCTGCTGAATGTCAATGCCTTTTCTGTACCAAACAATTCACTTAGCAATTGTTCCAGTTCTGTATAGGCAGGGTAATTGCCTGTAAGCAATCGTGATGAGGACGATGAGAACAAAAAATCACGCTCTGGCAAGTTGCACATAAAGCGATTGCGTAGCGATATGTCGGAAGCCAGTCCTAAATAATCATTGGAAGATAAATTCAACATACAGTGTCCATCTTGTTTTATCCACTTGTCCTGATGGTCTATTAGTGGTAAAACACGATAATTATCTTGTCTTTTCAACTGTTCTATTGTCCATTCAAAAGAATTGCTTTTTCCGTTCCCCTTTTTATCTACTTTTTCATGTTCACGGTTTTGCAGCATCATTTGTTTTTCTTTTTTCTGTTAATTATACATTATATCTATCGACTCCAACAATGCAGATGTCAATTTTGTCAACTCTTCGGAAGTAATAATAAAAGGCGGCATAATATAAATTACTTTCCCGAATGGGCGCACCCAAATTCCTTTTTCTACAAAAATGTGTTGCATCCGAGCCATATCGACAGCTTCTTTCATCTCAATAACTCCGATAGCACCCAATACACGCACTTCGGCAACAGAGGGAAATGAAGCAGCCGGGCGCAATTCAGATTTCAATTGTGTTTCGATGTGCTGCACTTTTGCTTTCCAATCGGATGATAACAATAATTCCACCGAAGAGCGAGCCACGGCGCAAGCCAGCGGATTTCCCATAAATGTAGGACCATGCATGAACGCAAAAGGAGCATGCGATGAGATACACGATGCTATTTGTCTATTGGTTAGTACAGCCGAGAAAGTCATATATCCCCCTGTAAGTGCTTTGCCTATGCACATGATGTCTGGCTCTATACCTGCATGTTCGCATGCAAACAATTTACCGGTGCGTCCAAAACCTGTTGCTATTTCATCGAATATTAACAGTAATCCGTATGCCTTACACAATTTTGCTGCTTCACGCAAATAAGCAGGATGATAAAAATGCATACCTCCAGCCCCTTGAACAATAGGTTCGAGTATGAGTGCTGCCAGTTCTTGATGATGTTGTTCGATGGTTTTACGCAATGGAATCATTACGTCCGGATTCCAGTCATCATTAAAACGACATATTGGAGATGGGATAAAATAACGTACAGGCAAAGCCGAACCGAACAGACTATGCATACCGGTCACCGGATCGCAAACAGACATGGCATTCCATGTATCACCATGATAACCCAAACGGATGGTTACAAAATTATTTTTCTCCGGGTGTCCGGTTGCATATTGATACTGTACTGCCATTTTTAAAGCGACTTCTACAGCTACCGATCCGCTGTCGGCATAAAAAATATGTTTCATCGATGGAGGGACTATCTGTAAAAGCAATTTCCCTAAAGCTATGGCGGGTTCATGAGTTAATCCGCCAAACATCACATGTGCCATGTTTTTCAGTTGTTTTTCTATCGCCTTATTTAGCTCCGGGTGATTATATCCATGCACGGCACACCACCATGAAGACATTCCGTCTATCAATTCGGTCCCATCTTCCAATGTAATGATGCAACCTTTTGCCTTTTTCACCTTATAAGTGGGTAAAGGATGGACAGCCGATGTATAGGGATGCCATAGATGTTCTCTGTCGAACGCGTCAAACAACAAATCAGTATTCATAGCCAACTTCTTTAACCAATTGCACATCTTCGGACACACAAGAGCCTACAGTAGTCAATAAATCGCCAACAATGGCAGCATTAATGCCGGTATATAATGCTTTCTTTACTGTTGGCATGCTCAAACGTGCCCTTCCTCCGGCAAAACGAAGAAAAGCAGATGGATTGACCAAACGGAAAGCTGCAACCGTACGAAGAATGTCTTCCTCCGATAAAGGTTGCATATTTTCCATTGGTGTGCCTTTTATGGGATGTAAAATGTTCAGAGGAATAGACTGAACCTGAAGTGCTTTCAGCGTAAAAGCCAGCTCAATACGTTGAGACATGGTTTCTCCCATACCCATAATACCGCCGCTACAGACATCCATGCCTACCCGTTTTGCAGCACGGATTGTGTCATATTTCTGCTCTTGGGTATGTGAAGTACACAATTTACTGAAATAAGAGGGGGCGGTTTCCAAGTTGCAGTGATAGCGTTGTACTCCTGCTTGGCGTAATCGGAGCAGCTGTTTTTCCGTGGCAAGTCCCAATGACGCACATAAATGAATATTCGTTTGGGCATGCAAATGGGCAAAGATATCACACAACTCATCAATTTCTTTATCGGTTGGCATTTTCCCGCTCGTTACCAATGAAAAGCGTTTTACACCTTGCCGTTCATTCAAAGAAGCATGCCGAAAACATTCATCGGCATCCACGAGCGGATAGGTGTCTACACC
>DXCG01000033.1 GCA_019116145.1 Candidatus Phocaeicola gallistercoris | reverse complement strand
CAAATACTTTAAGATAAGTTTTCTCAAAGCTTGGATATTCTTTTTTTATCGTAAATGGGATATCAAAAGATGTCATGACAAATTTAAAAAACGTCAAAGCTTTTTACAGGAAATATCATGACGTTTTCCTCATTTTCTCACAACAAATACAGCGCATGTACATGTAATATTAATGTAATAACGACATAAATATGTCATGCTTTTCTGTCCTTTCATTTCCAAACTTTCAAACATCACAGGCATATTCACTGCATTTTACCGCTTTTTTTCGTTTATTCCGAAGTTTTTTCCTACTTTTGCCTCACAACTAATTAGCTTAGATTATAAAAATGAGATTTATACACATCTTGTGCCTTGCGCTCATGCTTTCAGCAACCAACGCAATGACATCGGTACATGCTCAAACTAAAACAAATTATTTCTTACATACTGTCACGAAAGGACAAAGCCTTTATTCGATTGCCAGTATGTATAACGTATCTATAAACGATATTGTTCGGATGAACCCCGACAGTAAGCAACAGATAAAGGCTGGACAAACGCTGAAAATTCCTCAAGCGGTAACGGATGGAGACAATAAACATCCCAGATTTCATACGATACAATCGGGAGAAACACTTTATAGGCTGACGCTGCAATATGCAGTAAGTGCAGAAGCAATATGCGCTGCCAACCCGGGATTGAGTGCGAAGAATTTCCGCGCCGGACAAGTTATCATCATTCCGGCAAATAAGGAAGAAAAAAAGCCTGAGCAGCCTGAAAAGAGCGAAGATACCGTTCAGCAACAAAAATGGCAGGAGATGCACAAGGTAGCGAGAAAAGAAACGATTTTCAGTATCAGCCGGCAATATGGCATTACCCCCGAAGAGCTGATTGCTGCCAACCCGGAATTGAAGGACAAAAAATTGAAAAGAGGCAGTTTTTTGTTCATCCCTTACCCTAAATCGCAAGCGGAAACTTCCAAGCAAACAGAAGAAACAACAACAGCTTCACAAGAATCGGGACCGACAAATGAAGAGTTATTTGGTAAGCATGCTGAGAAAAAAGAAACACCTTCAACCATCAAACTGGCTCTTCTTCTATCGTTTACCGATGCAAAGGGCATACAACAAGATGAACAATCGCGTATGATTGAGTTCTACGAAGGATTCTTAATGGCTGTCGACAGTTTGAAACGCCAAGGAGTTTCATGCGACATTTATACATTCGATACCCAAGGAACTGCAGATGGCGTGAACAACATTTTATCGAAAAGCGTACTGAAACAGATGGATATTATCTTTGGTCCCGTACATCAGCAAGGCATTGAACCGATAGCAGACTTTGCCGAAAAAAACAAAATACGGGTAGTCATCCCTTTTTCGCCTAAAGTAGAACAGGTATTTACCAATCCGTATATCTATCAAATCAACACGCCACAATCGTATTTATACTCGGAAGTTTACGAACATTTCATCCGGAAATTCAAAAAATCGAATGTTGTATTCCTTGACGACGGAAGTGGAAATACAGAAAAAGCCGAATTTATTAATGGGCTGAAAAACGAGCTTAACGACAATAATATTCGCTATAAACAGGTAAAACTGGGGGGAGACATCGCCCCTGCCAAGCTCATTGCAGCAATGGATACACTGCAAGAGAATGTTTTTATTCCGACATCGGGAAGCAATACGGCATTGACACGCCTGATGCCACAATTGACTCTTGTACGAAAAGAGCACCCGAATTTCGACATGCATCTATTCGGATACCCGGAATGGCAAACATATACGCAAGATTTCCTCGCCAACTTTTATGAAATGGATACTTATTTTTATTCATCGTTTTATACCAATAACCTGTTACCGGAAGCTATCAATTTTACTCAAAACTACCGGCATTGGTACAGCAAAGACATGGCAAATACGTATCCTAAATATGGGATGTTGGGATTCGACATCGGGTATTTCTTCCTGAAAGGGATGTCGCAGCAAGGAAACAAACTGGAAGAAAACATTGGAAACGTACAGGTTACTCCCATCCAAACAGGATTCAAATTCGAACGTGTCAATAACTGGGGAGGCTTCATCAACCGGAAAGTTTTCTTTGTTCATTTTACCAAAGACTACGAATTAATAAAAATCGATTTTGAATAACCGGTATATGAAAAAACAGATCATCGTAACCTTCGTGTTACTACTATGCGGTTTGCATTCCATGTACGCACAATTACAAGACCAACGCCACAACTTTTCGGTTGGTTTCAACGGAGGGGTCAATATCAATACCGTTAGTTTCGACCCAAGTTTCAAACAAGGGAAACTGATGGCTCCTACCTTTGGACTTACCGGACGATATATTTCCGAAAAATACTTTAGGGCAATTTGCGGACTACAAGTAGAAGTGAATTTCTCTCAGCACGGATGGAAAGAAGACATCGACGACGGAAGCGGAGACAGCTACTTACGCAAAATGAATTACATTGAAGTTCCATTCCTTGCCCAATTAGGCTTTGGTAAAGATAATGGTCATGGTGTACGCTTCCTGATACAAGCGGGTCCGCAAGTAGGATTCTTATTAAGTGAAAAAGAAGAAAAAAGTGCTTCATGGCATCCTGAGCAAAGAATTGTTACTGAACAATATGGAAAGATGGCCGATAGGAAGTTTGATTATGGTATTGCCGGAGGTGCAGGACTTGAAGTACGTACAGGTATCGGAAATTTCATCCTCGAAGGACGGTATTATTTTGGTTTGAACGACTTTTATAACAATACCAAAAGAGACTATTTCGGGCGCTCTGCACATGCAACAATCATAGGGAAACTGACTTATTTATTCGATTTAACCAACTGACAAACACATGAAATTTATTTCTTGGAATGTAAATGGGCTGCGTGCCTGCTGTGAAAAAGGATTCAGCGACATCTTCCGTTCGCTGAATGCTGACTTCTTTTGCCTGCAAGAGACAAAGATGCAAGAAGGACAACTTGACTTGGCGTTTGAAAGGTATTCATCTTATTGGAACTATGCCGAAAAGAAAGGATATTCAGGTACGGCTATTTTTACTCGCCACCAACCGCTTTCCGTATGTTACGGCTTAGGAATAGATGAACACGACCATGAAGGAAGAGTGATTACACTTGAAACAGAACAGTTTTTTTTAGTCAATGTCTATACCCCTAACTCACAAGACGGTCTGAAACGCCTTGACTACCGAATGAAATGGGAAAACGATTTCCGAAAGTATTTACAAGAATTGGATAAAAAAAAGCCAGTCATCGTATGTGGAGACTTGAATGTCGCACACAAAGAAATCGACTTGAAAAATCCTAAAACCAATCGGATGAATGCGGGGTTTACCGATCAGGAACGTGAAAAGTTCCAAACCTTACTCGATTCCGGCTTTATTGATACGTTCCGTTTCTTCTATCCTGAGCAAGAACAAATCTATTCGTGGTGGTCGTATCGGTTTAAGGCACGCGAGAAAAATGCAGGATGGAGAATCGACTACTTCCTGACATCGAAACGAATAGCTGATAAACTGTCCGGAGCACAAATACATACAGAGATTTTCGGATCGGATCATTGTCCGGTAGAGGTAACGATTAATTTCTAAAAAGTATATACAAATAAAAATCCGCTCATATCGTATATGAACGGATTTTATTTATTTTTCCTGATCTGACGTCAATTAAAATAATATAAAAACGTTGCGATTCCTTCCAACGCCTTCTTTTTCTGCCCCTCTATTTCGATAGCAAATTTAATTTCTGCTTTTGCTGTTCCACGCAAATTAACCAGCGAATACAAATTAGTCACCATACGAATGCGCTGACCAGACAATACAGCTTGTCCAAAACGCATCTTATCCATCCCGTAGTTGACCATCATCTTCAAATTATGAACTTCAATAATTTGATTCCAAAAATATGGCAACAACGAAAGTGTAAGATAACCATGCACAATCGTACTCTTGAAAGGACTTTCTACTTTCGCCCGTTCTACATCGACATGAATCCACTGATGATCCAACGTTGCATCGGCAAATTGATTAATACGCTCTTGAGTTACTTCCAACCAATCGGATATTCCGATCTGTTGCCCAACTAATTTCTCAAAATCTTCATACGAATTGATAACAACTTTACCCATATCTCTGATATTTTGCTATAAATAATAAACAAATATATAAATAATAAATGAATTAATCGCTATTTCTTACAAAAAGGACGGCAAAACAAATATATTATACCACTTTCTACATATTTTTGCATGCTCCATCTTCTCCCAAAAACATGAAGAAAAGTGTTTGAAAACCTTTTGGCGTTTTAAAAAAACACCAAAAGATTTTCCATGAAATGTGAAGACGTCTTTACGAGAAATATCAGATAATCTTATTACAATCTATAACTACTTTTATCACACCATCCTTCCGATTTTCGAAAATGCGATATGCTTCATCGATTTCACTCAACGGGTAACGGTGTGTTATCAAAGGTGTTGTGTCGATTTTTTTCTCTGCAATAAGACGAAGTATCTCCGCACAGTTGCACCCATCTACGCCTCCGGTTTTAAAAGTAAGATTCTTTCCATACATATCCGGTAAAGGAAGTACCTGAGGCTTATCATAAAGAGCCACTATAGAAACTATCGCATTCGGGCGGGCACATTCCCACGCCATACGGAATGTATCGTCCGATCCTGCCACTTCCAAGACGACATCTGCTCCCCTATTGCCGCTATGTTGCAAAACAAATGCTTTACAATTTTCCGGTGTGGTAATTAAAACATCCGGATAATGGTCGCGAACAAAACGTATCCGTTCTTCCGATTTCTCACACACGATGATACGATGAGGATGTTTCAACATGACACAAAACAATGTGCACAAGCCCGTAGGACCTGCACCAATGATAAGAACCGTATCTTCTTCTGTTATTTCGGAGATACGGGCAGCCCAAAATCCGGTAGCCAATATGTCGCCTACAAAAATTGCCTGCTCATTGGTCACGGTATCGGGTATGCGATTTAGACATTGATCGGCATAAGGAACACGAACATACTCTGCCTGTCCCCCGTCTATCCGGCAACCTAATGCCCAACCACCATTGGGGTCGGTACAATTGTTTACATATCCGTGCCGGCAAAAGTAGCACTCTCCACAAAATGTCTCCACATTCACAACAACCCGGTCGCCCGGTTTTACCGAAACGATACCGGTACCTACTTGCTCGACAATACCAACCATTTCATGTCCGACCGTAATTCCCGGAACAGTACGCGGCACACTCCCATGCTTGATATGTAAATCGCTTGTACAAATACTACTCAACGTAACCCGTACAATAGCATCCTTCTCGTTTTTCAACTCCGGTTTTTCCTTTTCTATAAGCCGGAATTCTCCTTTCTTGATATATGTATATGCCAACATCATACAAATGCATTTATCTTTCTACAAAATTAAAAAAATAAAAATCTTCTGCACCCACAAATGTCAGGAAATAATTCTATTTTTGTCCTCAGAAATTATTTTTTTCGTTTGACATTTTTTTATTTTCTCATATCAAATTATCACTAAAACCATAAACAAATGAAAACATGGAACCAAACGATATTGTTTTTAGGTCTATATGCCCTATGTAACCTCTCTGCATCGGCAGAAGACATCACTATCAAACTTTCAAAAAAGTATCTGAACTTTCCCATATCACATCAAACCGACCGCAAACAAATGACATTCAGTGTCGATGGTCATCCCGACTTGACTGTAAATATCCGTCTGGCTCCCGGCAAAGCCGACTATTGGGTTTTCAAAGATGTCTCCAACTTAAAAGGAGAAACACTCACCATCACTTACAATGGAGATGCAGCCGGACTGAAACAAATATACCAATCGGATAAATTTGCCGGGCAAGATAGTTTGTATCACGAAAAGAACCGTCCCCAATTTCACTTCACAACCCGGAGAGGATGGATAAACGACCCGAACGGATTAATTTATTACAACGGAGAATATCACTTATTCTATCAACATAATCCGTATGAACGTGAATGGGAAAACATGCATTGGGGACATGCTGTCAGCAAAGACTTAATCCATTGGGAGGAACTGAATGATGTATTATGCCCGGACGAATTGGGAACAATCTTTTCTGGATCGGCTGTCATCGATTATGAAAACACATCCGGATTCGGAAGTAAAAAAAATCCGCCTATGGTAGCCGCTTTCACTTATGCACGCGCGGATGGACAAACACAAGGAATTGCTTACAGTCTTGATAACGGACGAACATTTACAAAATATGCACTTAACCCTGTGATCAATTCAACAAAAAAATGGAAAACAAACGATACACGCGACCCGAAAGTATTCTGGTATAAGCCAAACGGTGAGTGGGTTATGGTATTAAACGAGCGAGACGGACATAGTATTTATACATCAACCAACTTAAAAGAATGGACATATCGAAGCCATGTAACCGGCTTTTGGGAATGTCCCGAACTTTTTGAATTGCCTGTCGATGATGATCCCAATCACACCAAATGGGTGATGTATGGTGCTTCGGGCACATATATGCTGGGAACATTCGATGGACATACATTCACACCAGAAGCAGGCAAATATTATTATACCACTGGAAGCATTTATGCTGCACAGACTTACAATAACATTCCTGCATCCGACGGACGACGCATCCAAATAGGATGGGGACGCATCGCACACCCCGGAATGCCATTCAATGGCATGTATCTGCTCCCGACCGAATTAAAATTGAAAACAACAAAAGACGGAATCCGACTGACAAGCCAACCCATTAAAGAAACCGAGCAATTGTTTCACCTCGCAAAAAGATGGAATAATCTGACATCAGACGAAGCGAACCAAAAGATGAAGGAATTTTACGATGCTGACTGTCTGAGAATAAAAACAACCATCAAACTTTCTCATGCAACAGATGCGGGATTTAACTTATTCGGACAGCGCATGATTGGTTACGACATGAACGGAAACACAATAAATGGTGTTTTCTATTCACCACAAGACCCGACAAGCATGGAAATTTCAGCCGATATTTATATTGACAGAACAAGCATTGAAGTATTTATCGACGGAGGTCTCTACTCTTATTCGATGGAACGCCGTCCTGACCCGAACAATCAGGAAGGATTTTGGTTTTGGGGGAATCGCATAGAAATAAAGAATATAGAGGTTTATACAGTAGACTCTATCTGGAAATGACAACTGCCAATTCAATCGAGTTTCTTCTCTTCTCCACAAAAAAAGAAAAGCTCGATTGAATTGTTTTTATACATTCATCTTTTTCTGTTTTTATTTTCACAAAGAGACCTTTATCCATGTATAAGACGCATTGATGTCGCCATGAACCATATATTCTGTCGTTCCGTCATTCATACTTGTATAATTGGAAAATCCTGCACCCAGACGAATATCTTCCGCATTTATGCCCATTTTCTTTTTCGATAACGTAACACACAATTCATAACCGCCTTTCAGAAAATTTGTCTTCACCTTTACACCAGAAGACGATATTCTTTTCCACGATTTCTGCTCACCTTTCCATAACATACATTCACCAGTTACAGAACACCATATTTTATATGTACTTTCTCCCGGTTGCATTAAAGAAGCATTCCGATTATCGATAGACAGATATACGCCATCGCCTTTTTGAGTTCCGGATGGAGCTTTTACCAAAACAGAATCAGAAACCAGACACTTGATATACAATTTCGATTTACTGTTCCCTACTCCAACTTTTAAATTTGCTGATGTTTTTGCACCGACAAATATCGGAAAAGAATCGACTTTCTTTCCTTTCACCTGAATATCCGATAATATATGTCCTAAAATAAAAGCCGGTCTATTAACTCTTTCCAAACGAACTTGCCCTACAGCCGCTACTGTTTCAGCATTCCACAAAGCTATAGAGTTCCACATCGACTGCTGACCGGCAGATAAAGGAAAAGGCTGGGTAGTACGACCAAAATGCCGCGCACTCTTATCGCCTATCGTCACTTGCATAATTTGCGAATCTACCCGCGAAGGTCTTCCCCCTTGTGTCGATTGATACGACAGCAAAGTTTCCCCGGAAGGAAGTTTCAACAAATAAGGAGCTCCCATAATAACATCAGGATCAAGACTATCGACCAGACAATATTCCCGCCAAGGAGAATCGGCTAAAACAGGCTGTTCCCAATTATCTGTCAGCTTTGTACGAACGGTATAAGGTCTGAAATTTCCCGTTTTATTATCTTCTATCACAACCACAATCTCATCACCTATCACTCTTGCAACAGGCATTCCGTCACGATGCCCGGCACGAAATGACACCCGCCTTGGCTTTCCCCATGTATCTCCTCCATCAAAAGAAGAAACAACAGAGATTTCCTGTTCGTTCGAGTGTATAAAATTGTTTTCATTAGCAAAATACACTTGTACTTCTCCACTTGGAAGTTCTAAAAAAGACGGTTCCCAACAACCGTCACCAAAACGAGGTTCATTGCCATACAACACCTTTATGTCGCCCCATGTTTTTCCATTGTCTGTGCTCTTCCGAACAGCTATTGCAAAAGGTGTTACCTCCGGTGTACGAGGACGATAATCGGCACCCGCCAACAAATCGCCATTTTTTAACTGATATATTTCCGCATTATACATTCCCACCAATGTGGTTTTTCCATTCGAAGGATTTGTTTTATAAAAATAAGGGAATAATACCTGTGGGTCACTCCACGTTTTTCCTTCATCGAAACTTCGAATCAAAACCACATTCCCATAAGCTCCTGCTTCTTTATGTAAAGCCCAATCTTCGTAAACCGCTGCAATAGAATTATCGGCAAGCCGAAGCATACGCGCATACCCTCCCCTTTCCGCAAGGAACTGCAAAGTGCTATAATCCCATGCAATACGTATACCATCAATAGGTTCATGATAAACATGTTCTTGCCCTATATCTTTACCACTTACCGTAAACGAAGAAACAAGAAACCATCCTACAACACATCCACATAAAACCTTTTTTCTATTTTTCATACCACTATACTCGTTGTAACATTTCGCTCAACGTTGTTGTCCAGTCATAACCGCTTTCCGGCTGATAAATTTCCATTCCCATCCGTTTTCCGGCATTCACATTTGCCAGACTATCATCTATAAACAATGTTTCTTGCGGTATCAATCCGGCATCATCTAATGTTTTTCTGAAAATTTCCTCACCGGGTTTCGTACACCCCATCCGATAAGAAAGATACAATTTGTCGAAATAATACGATAAAGGTTTCCGTTCTGTTGTAAAATCAAGACTATCTGCCCAGTCCATAACATAAGGATTCGTATTACTCAATACATACAAATGGTATCCTTTACTTCGTAAAATTTCCAGAAATCTCAATTTCTGCAAACTTACCCCCGATATGAAAGCCAACCACGCTTGCTTCACTTCCTCGTAAGTCAATGTCCGCCCACACAATTTACCCAACTTTTCCCGGTAAGAAAGTTCAGACAAACTGCCATCTTCCAAAGAAAGGAAAATTCCGGTTTGATGATAAGAATCAAGAATGCGATCGGCATTTGCCAATCCTAATTTCACAAATGCCTGTACAGCATTCGACCGATCAATATCGACAATGACACCTCCAAAATCGAAAATAATGTTCTTTATCATAATCAATGTACTACAATTTACGTTCAAAGATAAGGAATTTATTATTTCTCTTGAGCTTTGGCTTAAAAAACCATGAGATATTTTATATTTCTCATGACATTTTCTGCCACACGCCATGCTTTTTTCGGAAAAACCATCTATCTTTGCAATCATGAAAAAACAAAGGGGTGCCCAAACGGGCTGAGATCATACCCTACGAACCTGATACGGTTAGTACCGGCGAAGGGATTGTTACAGACTATTTCACGGTCATTTCTCCCCAACGGAACATCTCTTTGTGCATACTTAACATTAAAAAGTGGCATTATGGTTATAACAGTAAACAACAAAGAGACTGAACTTTCCCAAGGAAGTACAATAGCCGACCTTGCAAAACAACTGCAGCTTCCGGAAAAAGGTATAGCACTTGCCGTGCACAATCGCATCATTCCACGAGCACAATGGACTGAACAAACATTGCAACCCAATGACAGTATAGTCATCATCAAAGCGGCATGTGGAGGATAACATCATGATAAAACTTCAGTTTATTACTCATTACACCGACCGATATACATATTACGATGGTGCACGGATGGCATTGGAAGGCGGATGCCGATGGATTCAACTGCGCATGAAAGATAAGACAGAAGAAGAAATAAAACAAGAAGCCTTACGCATCCAGAAACTATGCCGGCAATATAATGCCACATTCATTATCGACGACCATGTAAATTTAGTCAAAGAATTGCATGCCGATGGCGTGCATTTGGGAAAGAAAGACATGCCGGTTGCAGAAGCACGGAGTCTTTTAGGAAAAGACTTCATCATTGGAGGAACAGCCAATACGTTCGATGATGTGAAAGCTCATTTCGATGCAGGCGCCAATTATATCGGATGCGGACCGTTTCGTTTCACCACAACTAAAAAGGACTTAAGTCCTGTACTTGGGCTAAACGGATATCGGGATATTGTATCGCGTATGAAAGAAGCCAATATTAACCTGCCTATTGTAGCTATTGGCGGTATCACGTCCGAAGATATTCCGGCAATTATGCAAACAGGTGTTTCGGGCATCGCATTAAGTGGAAGCATTCTGCGTGCAGACAATCCGGTAGAAGAAACAAGGAAAATAATAACTTACCAAAAGAATTGACAAACTTGTAGAACAGGATTCGCTCTCCTTAATACACAATATAAGCAAACCATTTAATAACAAAAACATATGAAAAAACTTATCATTGCCGGAAAAGAATTCAACTCACGCCTTTTTCTTGGCACCGGCAAATTCAATTCAAATGAACAGATGGAAAATTCAATTCTGGCTTCAGGTACAGAAATGGTTACAGTTGCCATGAAACGCATTGAACTAAACGATAAAGAAGATGACATGTTACATCACATCATCCATCCGCATATTCAGTTATTGCCTAATACTTCAGGAGTCCGTACCGCAGAAGAAGCCATTTTTGCAGCACAAATGGCGCGTGAAGCCTTCGGGACCAATTGGCTGAAGCTGGAGATTCATCCAGACCCACGCTATCTGTTACCTGATTCTACCGAGACACTGAAAGCTACCGAGGAATTGGTTAAACTTGGTTTCGTTGTATTACCTTATTGTCAAGCCGACCCAACACTTTGCAAGCGTTTGGAAGAAGCTGGTGCTGCAACTGTTATGCCTTTAGCAGCTCCCATTGGAACGAACAAAGGATTACAAACACGTGACTTCCTTAATATTATTATCGAGCAAAGTAATGTCCCGGTAGTAGTAGATGCAGGAATAGGTGCACCAAGTCATGCTGCCGAAGCTATGGAAATGGGAGCCGATGCTTGTTTGGTAAATACAGCGATCGCAGTTGCCGGAAATCCGATAGAAATGGCTATTGCTTTTAAAGAAGCTGTAGTGGCAGGACGTCGTGCGTATGAAGCCGGACTTCCTATTCAGACTAAAAATATGGAAGCGTCTGCCTCATCTCCGCTAACTGCTTTTTTAAACAATGAATAAAATCGATAAGCAACAACAAACGGATAATAAAAACACCAACATTATGGAAAAAGAAAACAAGCCCTACGCTCATCGTGAAAAGCATTATATGCAAGGTTCTCTTTACCCGTTTATTCGAGTAGGTATGCAGAAAGTTAATCTTACTCCCACTGTCAATATAGCAAACGGAGAAAAGATTATAACCCCTAATGCCCCGGTTTATATTTACGACACCAGCGGTCCGTTCAGCGATCCTGCAGAAGCAATCGACCTTAAAAAAGGTATCACACGCCTACGTGAAAGCTGGATTACCGGACGAGGAGATGTAGAACAACTTCCTTCCATTACTTCCGAATATGGAAAGATGCGCCGTGACGATCCCTCACTCAATCATCTCCGTTTTGAACACATTGCTTTACCTTACCGAGCAAAAGCAGGAAAAAGCTGTACA
Source organism: Candidatus Phocaeicola gallistercoris (assembly GCA_019116145.1). Classification (GTDB taxonomy): domain Bacteria; phylum Bacteroidota; class Bacteroidia; order Bacteroidales; family Bacteroidaceae; genus Phocaeicola; species Phocaeicola gallistercoris. The sequence goes on along the minus strand of DXCG01000033.1, from coordinate 12,502 downwards.
CAAATGTATTATGCCAAACAAGGCATCATCACTCCGGAAATGGAATATGTGGCTATCCGGGAAAACATGAACTGCAAAGAATTGGGTATCGAAACATATATCACTCCCGAGTTCGTTCGTGATGAAATAGCTTCAGGGCGTGCGGTATTGCCAGCCAACATCAATCACCCGGAAAGTGAGCCGATGATTATAGGACGTAACTTTCTTGTAAAAATAAATACCAATATCGGAAACTCAGCTACCACATCAAGCATTGAAGAAGAAGTAGACAAAGCTGTATGGAGCTGTAAATGGGGAGGGGATACGCTGATGGATTTATCTACAGGAAACAATATTCATGAAACACGAGAATGGATTATTCGCAATTGCCCCGTACCAGTAGGAACCGTGCCCATCTATCAAGCATTAGAAAAAGTTGATGGCAAAGTAGAAGATTTAACATGGGAAATCTACAAAGATACGCTGATAGAACAATGCGAACAAGGTGTTGATTATTTCACCATCCATGCTGGTATTCGCAGGCACAACGTACACTTGGCAGACAAACGTCTGTGCGGCATTGTAAGTCGCGGAGGAAGCATTATGAGTAAATGGTGCCTTATCCATAACAGAGAATCGTTCTTATACGAACATTTCGATGACATTTGTGACATCCTTGCCCAATACGATGTTGCCATTTCATTGGGTGACGGTTTACGTCCGGGGTGTATTGCCGACGCCAACGATGAAGCTCAATTTGCCGAATTAGATACAATGGGAGAACTTGTAGTCCGTGCATGGGAGAAAAATGTACAAGCATTTATCGAAGGACCGGGGCATGTGCCATTACACAAGATTAAAGAAAACATGGAACGCCAAATTTCACACTGCCATAACGCACCATTCTACACATTGGGTCCCTTAGTAACCGATATCGCACCCGGATACGATCATATTACATCGGCAATAGGTGCTGCCCAAATCGGTTGGTTGGGAACGGCCATGCTTTGTTATGTTACTCCGAAAGAACACCTTGGATTGCCCAATAGAGAAGATGTCCGTACAGGAGTTATTACCTACAAAATTGCAGCACATGCAGCCGATCTTGCTAAAGGACATCCGGGTGCACAGGTACGAGACAATGCATTAAGTAAAGCACGCTATGAATTCCGTTGGCGTGATCAATTCCATCTAAGCCTTGACCCCGACCGCGCTTTAGAATATTTCAACGAAGGGCGTCATACCGACGGTGAATACTGTACAATGTGCGGTCCGAATTTCTGTGCAATGAAACTGAGTCGCGACTTGAAAGACGTAAAAGAACAATAATAAGCACATCTGTCGATGAAATTATAAATCGGTAATACACAAAACATAGAAAGTCAACGAAATTTATACATAAGCAGCTATTGCTGCAATATCAATACAAGAAACACGTTGAAAGCAATAAACTTTCAATAAACTTAATATCAGAATAAAGAATGTTTAGTGAAGAGTTAGAAAAAATAAGCTGGGAGGAGACAACCGATGCCATCTACTCCAAAACAGAATCGGACGTACTGCGGGCACTCGGCAAATCACATTGCGATGTAAACGACTTCATGGCATTAGTTTCACCGGCTGCAGAAAAATACATAGAACCAATGGCAAGATTAAGCCGTAAATATACAGAAGAACGGTTTGGAAAAACCATTTCAATGTTTGTTCCACTTTATCTTACCAATTCATGCACCAACTCGTGTGTGTACTGCGGATTCCATATCAGCAATCCTATGGCAAGAACAATCTTAACGCCGGAGGAAATGATCAATGAATATAAAGCTATAAAAAAACTGGCTCCTTTTGAAAACCTACTGATTGTAACAGGAGAAAATCCAGCCAAAGCAGGCGTTCCATATTTAGCCAAAGCACTCGACTTAGCAAAGCCCTATTTCTCAAACTTGAAAATAGAGGTAATGCCACTTAAAACCGAAGAATATGCCGAACTGACCCGACACGGAATGAACGGTGTGATCTGTTTTCAAGAGACATACAATAAAGCACGCTATAATGTATATCATCCGCGAGGAATGAAATCGAAATTCGAATGGCGGGTAAATGGTTTCGACCGCATGGGGAAAGCCGGTGTACATTCTATCGGAATGGGAGTGCTGATTGGTTTAGAAGACTGGCGAACCGATGTAACCATGATGGCATATCACCTACGTTACCTGCAGAAACATTACTGGAAAACCAAATACAGTGTTAATTTCCCCCGCATGCGTCCGGCTGAGAATGAAGGATTCCAACCCAATGTTATCATGAGCGACAAGGAACTGGCACAAGTCACTTTTGCCATGCGTATATTCGATCATGATGTAGACATCTCCTACTCTACCCGCGAACCGGCTTATATCCGCGACCACATGGCTACACTTGGAGTAACAACCATGAGTGCAGAAAGCAAAACCGAACCGGGCGGATATTACACTTACCCGCAATCGCTCGAACAATTTCATATCAGCGACGACCGTACTGCTGTAGAAGTTGAACATGCATTGAAAGCTGTAGGACGTGAGCCTGTATGGAAAGATTGGGACCAATCGTTCGACTTAATGAAACATTAAAAATGGAAGAACAAAAAGAACGATACACGCGTCAACTGCTCCTTCCTGAGATTGGTGAGCAAGGACAATCACGACTTAAAAAAGCACGTGTGCTCATTGTCGGAATAGGAGGTTTAGGCTCACCCATTGCACTCTATTTAGCTGGAGCTGGAGTGGGGACTATTGGTTTAATAGACGATGACATTGTCAGTAAAAGCAACCTGCAACGGCAAGTACTCTATACAGAAGCAGAAGTAGGACAAAATAAAGCCATCCGAGCAAAGCAGAAATTAGAAGCATTAAACAGCAGCATTCGGATAGAAGCATACCCTATCCGAATGACAGTTGCCAATGCTGCAGAAATCATTTCACAATACGACATCATAGTAGACGGATGTGACAACTTCCCAACACGCTATCTCATAGATGATGTCTGCGCATCGCTGAATAAAATATATGTATATGGAGCTATCCGGGCTTTCGAAGGGCAAGTATCTGTTTTCCGATATCAAGAAGGAGGGAAAAGATACCGTGATTTATACCCTGATGAAGAAGAAATGCTGTCCATGGCACCTCAACCCAAAGGAGTCATGGGCATAACCCCGGGAATTGTTGGTTGTGCCGAAGCAAATGAAGTCATCAAAATAGTCTGTAAATACGGTGACGTTTTGTCTAATAAGCTATGGCAAATTGACCTAAAGACGATGGAATCTTATACGATTTTACTTTAAGTTTTTGCTGATATTACAAACTTATTACTACCTTTGCTAAAGTATATTGTGTTTTCACATGAAATTAATTGTAATAACCAAACCTACCTACTTTGTAGAAGAAGACCAAATCTTGACAGCCCTCTTCGATGAAGGATTGGAAATACTTCATTTACGTAAAACCGATCCTGCACCGGTTTATGCAGAAAGGTTATTGACTCTTATACCGGAAAAATACCGGAAGCGCATTGTCGTTCACGGGAATTTCTATCTGAAAGATGAATATAAGCTAAAAGGAATTCACCTAAACAGCCACAACGCTGTTATTCCCAATAATTACAATGGCACAATAACCACCTCTTGTCATTCGCTGGAAGAAGTAAAAGAGAAGAAACCACATTTCGAATACGTCTTTTTAAGCCCTGTTTTCGACAGTATTTCCAAAGAAGGATACCACGCCTCTTTTACTCCCGAACAAATACGAACTGCATCCAAAAACAATATCATAGACAAACATGTCATCGCATTGGGAGGAATCAACGAAAACAATATTCTACAAGTAAAAGACTTTGGTTTTGGGGGCTGTGCCATTTTAGGCGGGCTATGGAATCAATTTGATTCAGAGCACGACTACAATTATAACAACCTGATAGAGCAATTTAAAAAATTGAAACACCTTGCGGATTAAAGTTTTTCTTACATATTCATTTGTCCGTATTAAAGATATGGTATAACTTTGCAAATACTTTTAAAGGCAACATATAAAAAAATGAGCGAAACATCAACATTCAAAGTTTTCTCGGGTACAAACTCGAGATATCTTGCAGAAAAAATCTGCAACAGTTTAGGATGCCCGTTGGGTAACATGAACATCACACATTTCGCAGATGGCGAATTTGCTGTCTCTTATGAAGAATCTATCCGTGGACAGCATGTCTTTCTCGTACAATCAACATTCCCAAACTCTGACAATCTGATGGAGCTTTTATTAATGATTGATGCGGCAAAGCGTGCATCTGCCAAACGTATCATTGCTGTAATCCCCTATTTTGGATGGGCACGTCAAGACCGTAAAGATAAACCACGTGTATCTATCGCTGCCAAGTTGGTAGCCGATTTACTGAGTGTAGCTGGTATAGACCGCTTAATCACAATGGATTTACATGCCGACCAAATTCAAGGCTTTTTTAATATCCCTGTCGATCACCTGTACGGTTCTACCATTTTCGCACCTTACATCCAATCGTTACATTTACCCAATCTGGTTATCGCAACACCTGATGTAGGAGGTTCAAAACGTGCCAGCACGTATGCTAAATACTTAGATGTTCCTTTGGTTTTATGTCACAAGACAAGAGAAAAAGCAAATGTTGTAGCATCTATGCAAATCATTGGCGATGTAAAAGGAAAAGACGTTGTTCTAATTGATGATATGGTTGATACAGCAGGAACAATCACCAAAGCTGCCGATATTATGAAAGCAGCCGGAGCAACTTCAGTTCGAGCCATCGCTAGCCATTGTGTCATGTCTGGTCCTGCTTCAGAACGAGTACAAAACTCACAATTGGAAGAATTAGTATTTACTGATAGTATCCCATACTCAAATCGTTGCGCTAAAGTGAAACAACTTTCTATTGCAGATATGTTTGCGGAAACAATTCGCCGTGTATTGAGTCACGAATCTATCAGTTCACAATATCTACTCTAATCCCTTTCCCTCCACAGACGGCATGGCATATCCATGTTTGTCTGTGGAGATTTCGTTATTCCCCATTCATGAAAATTCTTTGGCTCGATTTAAATAGTTCTTATGCCCATTCCTCTTTGGCATTACCTTCCTTACAAGCTCAACTTATAAATCATAAACAACTGGAATGGGATATTATTTCTGCCACCATTAACGAAAACCCAAGTACAATAGCAACAGAAATATATCAACATCGACCAGATATTATAGCAGCTACCTGTTGGTTATTCAATCACGAACAATTAATTCACATATTAGCCCGTGCCCATGCATTACTCCCTATGTGCCGCATTGTTTTAGGAGGTCCTGAATTTTTAGGAGATAACGAAACATTTTTGCGCAATAATTCTTTTGTCGATGCCGTTTTCAGGGGAGAAGGCGAAGAATCCTTTGCTCAATGGATAAAAGTATGGAACAAACCAGAAGCGTGGCAAACAATCAATGGCTTATGTTACATTGATATTCATTATCATCTTTACCACGATAACGGATTAGCACGGATAAAAGACTTTCAACACCTTACACCACCGGAAGAAAGTCCTTTATATAATTGGGATAAACCTTTTGTTCAATTAGAAACAACACGTGGATGCTTCAACACATGCGCTTTTTGCGTTAGTGGAGGAGAAAAGCCCGTACGTACATTGCCAATCGACCATATCCGAGAACGAATTAGAATCATTCAAAATCATCACATTCACAATATCCGGATACTCGACCGTACTTTCAACTACAACAACCATCATGCCAAAGGACTTCTCAACCTCTTTCGTGAATTCCCTGACGTTCATTTTCATTTAGAAGTACATCCTGCACTCCTAAACGATGAATTAAAGAACGAACTTGCGTCCATGCCTCCCGGACAACTTCACATAGAAGCAGGAATACAAAGCTTGCATCAAAATGTATTAACGATAAGCCGGAGAAACGGAAGTTTAGAAGAATCATTAAAAGGTTTAAAATTCCTATGCTCACTTGACAACATAGAGACACATGCCGACTTAATAGCAGGATTACCATTATATCATTTAAACGAAATATTTGAAGACATCCGCACACTGGCTGCTTATCAAGCAGGGGAAATCCAATTAGAATTACTTAAACTTTTGCCTGGGACAAAAATGCAACGCCATGCAAACGAACTAGGTATATGCTATTCCCCACTTCCACCATACGAGGTATTAAGCACAAAAGAAATAACCCCTGACGAATTACAAACAGCACGAATGTTATCGCGCCTGCTTGATGGTTTTTACAACACTAAGATATGGCAAAATATTACACGCAAGTTAATTATAGAGCAACATGAGTTTTTATCTCTTTTCTTAAATTTTCTTATTAAAGAAGGAGTTATTGATCAGCCTATGAGCCAAGAAAAAAGAGGACTTTTGCTTTATCAGTTTTGCCAACAAACATATCCTTCTTACGAAACTGAGATGACACTCGCATGGATAGAAGCGGGTATGTCTTTAAAAAAACAACCCGCTTATAAAATTCGGAGCAAACATATTGTCCCTCCGGAGAATTGGAAAATCATATATGGAACATATCAAAATAATCTACGCCTCATCTCTTTACCAAGCGATAAAACCGGAGAGCCTACCTATTGGTATGGATTCGAAATAGAGAGCCAAAATAAACGTCCTATTTTTAAAGCAATCAATTAGATGCAACTAAAATATAACTATGTTCTTTCGCTACCTTCCCTTTTAATAATCCAGATATTACATGGAATACTGCTTGATGTACTGCATCTACATATTCTCCTTCCGGTAAAGAAGTAGGCAATGAAATATCTTTTGCATCTCCGATATTAACAAGAGCCACTCCCCGATTCCCGCGTTCTATTCCTACAACAGAACGATCTTCCGAATAAATAAAATTTTCCGGTTCACCTTGCATCAAATGACGAAAATGATTAACCGCTATCACTTCCGGATGAAAGAAATTATCGTTACCTCGCTTCCCTATTCGATTATTTCCCCATCTGTTTTCTGGAGAAGAACCATCCGGACGACTCAAAAACAATGGGACTCCTGCATCCCTTGCAGCAAGTATCGTCCATCCACAACGTATCTGTGTATCGGTTAATCCTGCTGACTCTCCTTCATTACAATAAGTATCATGACTTTCCACCCATGTAACCAAATGGTGTGAATCGGCTTGATTATGCCATGACTTAATATCAACACCTTTGAAAGATCCTTGATGCAAAGCTCTTCGTAACTGACCTCCATATTCACTCGCCGTCACACCTACATAACGTGAATATTCTTTTTCTTTCGAATTCTTTCCTTGTAAAACTTCTCCATAAATAAATAAACTGTCTTTATGCGCCAGCTTTATTCCACAAATTTCTTTACGACCAGTTGCTACATCCCAAAAATCATTTTGCTCTGAGTTCTTGTCAAGAGGATCAGATGGAAGACCTATATGCTTAGCTGTATCATAACGAAATCCTCCTGCCCCATCAGCTATTAATTGATTGATATACGTCATAAAATAACATTGAAACAATGGGTTTTCTGTATTCACATCAGGTAATCCACCAACACCGGCAGTAGTACATTCGTAACGGTCATCATAATTAACAATTGGATTTAGTCCGTTTGCATGATAAAGTTGGTCATAACCACCCACTGCTTTCACAAATTCCGGAGAAACTGCTGCTGTATCAACGGTCGTATGATTAGGCAAAACATCGACTAACACAGTAATTCCAAATTTTCGTGCTTCTTCCGTCATTGCTTTAAAATCATCTTCTGTTCCTAACTGATAATTACCAATAACCCATTCTGTAGGTTGATAATGATAATACCATTTTCCTCTCCCAAAAATTTCCATTCCTCCATCTTCACCTACATAGCAACGATTGGCAGGAGAAGTCTGTACCATTGTGAATCCTGCATCGTGAATACTTTTCATGTTTTCCCGAATCGTATTAAACGACCAACAAAAAGCATGCAATATCATTCCATTTTGCTTGTCTTTTGGGAAAGAACTTTGTCCCCATGAAGGAAATGGGATGGCTACGATATTAGCCACTAAACTAAAAATCAATGCCTTTAAATTATACTTCCTCATTTTCTTTTCTCTTTTAATTATACTAATACAAATCTACTCTACTAACTCATAACTACTAACTTGAATAGGCATATTTAAATTATGCAATACTTTTTCCAACATTATACCCTCCAGATTATTATATTCATAGCCAAAAGTTGCACGAATACCTTGAAGAATAAATTGAGTAGCACGATCAAGTGCTATAGGGAGACTATCTCCCTGCATCAAAGAACCAGTAATCACACTCGTAAACGTATCGCCCGTACCCGGATAATGAGCAGGCAAGTAAGGACACGTCACCTTCCAATAACGATTTCCAAAACGATTGTAAGCATAAACCGAAGTAGAATGTGGATCATCTTGTACGGGAACACTGGTCACTATAACTATGCTTGGTCCTTTATCCGACAAAGCTCTCAGGGCTTCCTTCAACTCTTCATCGGTCATTGCTTCTTGAAACGGCATATCAAGTAAACGACATAACTCTGTCATATTAGGAGTTATAATATCGGCCATACAGATCAATTTTTTCATCTCACTTACCATTTCTTCTGTTATGCCCTTATACAAATTTCCATTATCACCCATTACAGGATCAACTACAACCAAATCTGTTTGCCGACGAAACTTCTGAATAAAATTCTCCACTATTTGAGCTTGTTTGAAAGAACCAAGATATCCTGAATAAAAAGCATCGAAACAGATATCAAGTTTCTCCCATTTCTCAATGATATGCACCATCTCTTGGGTCAAGTCAAGAAAAGAATAAGTTGAATACTGTGTATGAGTAGAAAGAATTGCCGTAGGCAACGGACAAACTTGGAATCCCATTGATGAAAGAATTGGTATAACAGCCATAAGTGACACACGTCCTACCCCTGAAAGATCGTGAATTGCCACAACTTTCTTACTATGATTGTGAAAAAGCCGTTCGCACGGACGATTGCCTTTTTCTGCCCGGACAGGCATCTTCTTTCGTTTATACTTACTCTCCTTTTCCCATGCTGCTTTCCGTGCCTGATACGACTCAAATTGTTTTTCAATATAATTATCTGCCATGAGTTCTTTAAATTGTATTTACAAAAGACATCTTTTTTCAAAAAACGAACAAACTTTTTTTGTATTTTTGCATTATGAAATACTTTTTTTACCAAATCTTAGGTTTTCTTTTCCTTGCATGCGGCATTATCGGAATTGTTGTGCCATTACTTCCGACTACACCCTTTTTACTCCTTTCCGCTTCACTTTTTTTCAGGTCGTCTCCGCGCGTCTATAATTGGTTGCTGAATCATCGCTATTTAGGAACATACATTCGCAATTTCCAACAAGAACGTACTATCCCGTTACGCGTAAAAATCATTATAACAACTTTATTATGGATAACTTCTTTACATTGTTTCTTTCTCATCCTTAACCATTGGATCCTGAAAAGTTTCATGCTGCTTATTGCCATCAGTATAAGCATATTCATTTTTTCTTTCAAAAAGTCTTCAAAAAGCAACAATAATATTCCACCTCAGAAAATATAACTTTCACCTATGCTAGCGAAAGAAAAAGCAGAGGCATAAAACTTTCACAACAAAAAAGTTTCACGCCTCTGCTTTTATATATTCAACAACAAATTATATCTTACAATCCGATAACCGCTTTTTCCAACCAATATGCCAAAATTCCGGCAATATAACCAATAAAAGCAACCCATGTGATGCGCTTCATATACCAACCGAATGTAATTTTTTCCAGTCCCATGACCACAACGCCTGCAGCAGAACCGATAATCAACATTGAGCCACCCACACCGGCACAGTAAGCCAACAACTGCCAGAAGATACCGTCTTGCGCCATATCTCCAACTTCTGCCAATGGATACATGCCCATACAACCTGCCACAAGCGGTACATTATCGATAATACTGGAAAGTACACCTATTATACCGGTAATGAGATAGTGGTTGCCATCGAACGCTTTATTTAATCCCTGACCGACTGTTGCCAGCACACCGATTTGCTGTAAACAAGCAACAGCCATCAGTATTCCTAAAAAGAAAAGAATAGTACTCATATCAATACGTGATATTATACCGGAAATTCGCTTTTGAGTACTTATATCATGCTCACCATGATTACGATAAAATAATTCAGTTACCATCCATAACACCCCAAGGACAAGCAAAATACCTACAAACGGAGGCAAATGGGTGATCGATTTAAAGATAGGAACGAAAATCAAACCACCGACACCTACCCAAAATACAATTTTACGCTGTCCGTCGGTAAACCCGTTGCCCATCGTTGTTTCTCCCAAATCCGTTACCGCCGATACATTACCTTTCAACGACAAAGAAAGGATATAAGCCGGAAGGACTATCGAAATAAGCGATGGAATGAATAATTCCTTAATAACGCCTGCCGCTGTTATCAGACTTTTATTCCACAACATAATGGTCGTTACATCTCCGATTGGCGAAAATGCCCCTCCCGAATTGGCTGCAATGATAACAAGCGATGCATAAATCAAACGATCTTTACGGTCATCAACCAGTTTTCTGAGGATCATTACCATCACGATAGCTGTTGTCATATTATCAAGAATAGCAGAAAGGAAGAAAGTCATAATTGTGATACGCCATAATAATCCTCTCTTACTCTTCGTTTTCAGCATGTCGCGAACAAAATTAAACCCTCCATATTGGTCAATGGTTTCCACAATTGTCATCGCCCCCATTAAGAAGAACAAAGTAGTGGCTGTACTTCCCAAATGGCCTTCAATTACCGCCCCTGCAGTAGCTGCAATATCTTCAAGAGGAATCCCCGGAAAATTTCCCGGATCGAACATATAAAGAGTCCAACAAGCAACAAGCATCAACAAAGACACTGCTGCCTTGTTGACTTTAGTTAGTGTTTCCAAAGCGATACATAAGTATCCAATTACAAATACAATTATTATTGCAATAGTTAATGTTGACATTGAATTTTATTTTTTAAGGTTAATAATTTATTTGAATTTCAATCATAATCAATCTACAATTTCAAAGCGTACAAGCATAGAATAGTTTTTCCTGATTGTACGAAATTTATCAAACGATGCCGCATCGGAAGAAAAAACATTACTTTGTGCAAGCGGTAGCATATTACCGCTTCCTTCCTCCACAATACGTATCACGTCACCCAATTTCTTTCCCAACGCTTCCACCAGATAAGCAGCTTTCCGTTGTGCCGCTTTTAATGCCTCAATTTTTCCTTTTTGATGATACGACAGCATATCTTTGCTTTCCAATTCTCCTATATGCATGGTATGGATGCCTTTCGTATCTATATGCTTGACTATTTCATTTATCTGATTGAAATCGGTCAGTGTTATATCAAACTTCTTAGACACCAAGAAATCTTGCCCTTGTTGTCGCCAATAATCGCCTATTTCTTGTGTCCGGACAGCTTCTTTCGGAATGCCTACTGTTGTGAGTGCTTCCTGCAATCCTTGCTCTATTTCCGACAAAGGCACTTTCGTGCGATATTCTTCGGGTTTTGATTCTCCATCGAACTCTTCCTCAAAATATTCCCGTATTTCAATAATGTAATGTATTTTATCCGGAACTATTTCTATTTCCGAAGTGCCTGTTACTTCAATATAACGACCGTTTGTTTGAGATTGTGAAGAAAATATCCCAAACATGGTCATCGCAATTACTAATAAAATTGTTTTCATAACCGATACTTTTATAAAGTCGATTGGCGAAATTAAAAAAAAACGATAAGAAATAAAAAAAACATCATTTTAAATTTCACAATTTGTCAAGACAATTCATCTTAAATACCGTCACAAATTTTTCCAATCTTTCCAATGGATACGAAATCTGTTCATCTATGCTACATTTCAAGATATTTAAGTAATTTTGTTGCTATATATAAAAACAGTCTACATGAGCAATTATCCACAACTTCACGTATATAAAGCCTCTGCCGGATCGGGCAAGACATTCACACTTGCCACCCAGTATATCAGTCAACTTATAATCGATCCATGTGCATACGCACATATCTTGGCTGTTACATTTACCAATAAAGCCACAACGGAAATGAAGACCCGCATTCTGGAACAGCTTTATGGTCTTGCATATCGTATTCCAAGTTCGGACAAATATCTGCAGGAGTTATTAAAAATAACCGGTAAAAATGAAAACGAGATACGTGAAACAGCATCTCAAGCACTACAAAATATTATACACGACTATAGCCGGTTCCGAGTAGAGACCATCGATTCTTTTTTTCAATCGGTCATGCGTAATTTGGCACGTGAGTTGGAGTTGGGAAACAATCTGTCCATCGAGTTAAACAACGGGGAAGTTTTATCGGAGGCTATCGATGCCATGATAGAAAAACTGGATATCCAATCACCCGTACTCGGCTGGATTCTTG
>DXCG01000032.1 GCA_019116145.1 Candidatus Phocaeicola gallistercoris | reverse complement strand
ACTTTAAACAACCTGTGAGATGACAAATCATCATAGCTGAATTTCAGCACATAAAAATCATCCTTGCAGAAAAAAGAAATTACTATATCATTGCCATCCGAAAGCATGTTGGTGGAATAAATCTTTCCATCAGCTGCGATACTGCGCATCAAATCCAGCGGGTTCTCCTTGGTCATTCCCGAAAAGTCTGGCCACAAACCATGAAAATCCAGTTCGCAAAACACTTCGGCATATCCGCCATAACATTTATAAATCTTCGGTTCTACAGCAGGCAAGTACAGGATGGTATCATTCGATACACCTACAAACACATTGTAGCTGGCAAACGTCACGTTTTCCACTTCGGAAGGAACCGGCAAGACCGCTTTCCTGTTGCCTCCTTCCACATAAACCAGCTTGTCCTTATTCGGACCATACGCCACATTGCCACGGTCATACCACACACCGCCACCGGCACCGGACTCACAGAAGAAATGGTTCGCCTGGGCCTCGGCATCGTCTTTATAGAGAAATGACAAGTTACGGTCCAAATAAATCCGCTGGGAGGTGGAATAGGTATCAAGGAGCACGACTCCTGAAGGTACGACATTGAAATCTACAATCCCGACAAATTCATCCGGACCGTTCCCTCTCTTGGTATACGAATTTACAAGCACGCCTTCGGAATCATACAGATAAAGGCCGGGATCTTTCCAGGAGTCCAGAATCAGTATCGAATCTCCCATCCACTCAACCTTGTTTATGTTACCGGGGAAATGGTTTGACAGGGAATCGTTCAGCATAAGTACGTTTATAGATGATGCCGCCTCCTTTAGCGGCAAGGCATCATCAAGATTCACTCGAATCGTACAGGTTTCCACATCTGACTTTTTTTCTGTGCACGACACCATCATTAATGACATAATCATGCTGAACATACTAATTTTTAATAACTTCATATTTCATACAAATTTGTCGTTTCAACTTATCAAATGGAAAGAGAACATATACTTTCATTCTCTTTCCATCCCACTTTTTTTAATACAATTCAATACCTGCTTTTGCTCAATATAAAAACAGGATAATGTTTCTCCTATTTAAAAACTACCATGGAGTTCCAGGACAACTGGCACCACCATTTGGGTCACATCTCCAAGAAGTTGGAGAATACACTGTCACAACCCATCTTCCATTACCGATTTCTTCATTCGCCAACGCTTCCACATTGGCCAAAGCCAAGTCAGACATCACTTCTTTATCTTGAACTTGGTAAGCCGTAACTCCGGAAACTACAGCCAAAGCAGCTGCTAATACTATCTTTAAAAATCTTGATTTCATTTTGTTCTTGTTTTAATTGATTATTACTTTGTCTATTTTTCATCTGCGAAGCCGCAAATCTCCGGTTTGCGAATCTTCTGTTTTCTTCTTAACTTTGCAACGGTCTATCCTCTTTTCTATTTTAGGGTTTGACTGGAGTGGAAACTTATCCAAATGTCTGCCTTATACACTTGCATACGGTTTCCACTCCTATATAATTCATGAATTGACTATCGTTTATTCATTCTTTAAAGTAAACAACAAAAGCATATTGCCATATCTTTCTTCTTCACCTTCCGACATATCATCCATCTCTTCATACGAACAAGAACCAATCAGGGTATCCCCTATCTGCCAACGGGGAAAGAAAGGGATTTTCCCATTGCTATCCACCACTATGCCAGTCTTCTGCACAGCCATGTCTGGTGAAGAACAAGCGTAATACCTTTTATCAGCATACAGAAAACTGTTTATCAGAGACAAACCGACCTTGAAAAATTCACAGGGCATGACATCCAATGCCCCTACGGCACCAGCTTGTGTTGCATCCCCCTGATAATTGGCATCCCCATAATCATAAGACACATAAGGAGACAAAAGGTGTGCGGCTGCATCCCAACGGTAAACCGTACGCCCGGAAGGCAAGACACAATAAACATCATACTCACCAGCCTTCGAAAACAACTTTGAACCGGTAAATCCGCTATTCGACACTTCTGATAAACCGAAAGAATCCACTACCTTGCCCGAATCGTTCACATAAACCACCTGACGCAACGTATCAGACACTGCTAAATTATAACACAAGAAACCATCGGACACCCGTACGAAATCCAAGGCAGGAAAACCAAGCCAGACCTTACGTTCAGCCTCCAACTCCTTATTATATACATACACCGAAAGCCCGCCCATATCGAGCATATAAAGGCGGCATGAGTCTGAAGAAAGGGCTACTGGCTGTATGTACTCCAACGGACCGTTGCCACGCTGACATATTTCCCGCTCCAAACGTCCTGTACGTCTGTCAAACTTCGCCATAGACAAGGTAACCTCATCCAGCACATACACCGAATTGCCGATACCAGCAACATCTTTCACATTTGCCACATAGCCGGACGAATCCGAACGCAACGCCAGCACTTCCGTCCGGAACAACTCATTCAGTTCTTGCTTCTGTCCGGAAAAGTCTGTCACCTCAATCGTGCGGACATCCCTTTCCTGCTGACCTGTATTCTTACAAGCTACCAGACAGAACAATACTCCTATATAAAACAGATTCCGTAACATAACAATTCTTTCACATTCATAATCTACGCCCAATCAGAACCAAAGAGGAATTTCATCCAAGCGCACCTACTTTTAATTACAACAATATGAACAACTATGGGAATGATATAGTCCTTTACCTATCGGGCTCCAATAACTTGTCGCAGTACACTTTCCGGTTGAATTGCCATACATATCAAAACATTTGATATGCATTGAACTATATCCTCCTTCTTCCATTGGATCTTCAATCATAGCCAATGCTTCCACATTGGCAAGAGCCAAATCAGACAATATTTCTTTATCTTGAGCTTGGTAAGCCGTAACTCCGGAAACTACTGCCAAAGCGGCTGCAAATGCTATCTTTAAAAATTTTGATTCATTTTTTCTTGTTTAAATCTATTATTACTTTGTCTATTTCTCATCTGCGAAGCCGCAAATCCCCGATTTGCATATCTTCTGTTTTATTCTTAACTTTGCATCGGTTTAACCTCCTTTTTGTTTGGATAATCCCCGAAACGCATTTTTTCGTTTCCGCAATTATCCAACAGACAAAAACGTTTGTCTGCAAACATGCCCAATGCCAAATATTCCGAATCACCCAAAGGAAAAAGCAGGCTTATGTCTGTAAACACGTGTACTTTCTTACTGAGTTGCACATGCTGTTTACCATTAGCAGAGTATAACGTCCACAAAGGACGGGAACAAACAATGCACCAATGTATCACCATAAAAATCATTTACGAACAAAACGGAATCCAACGCTATGATTTGTATTAAAAGTCCGATAAAAGAAGATACTGGAAGTAAAGTTAATAACAATTCTTCTTTTATTATTCCTTTTTGTTGCGAATTACCCCCAAAAAATGCAAACTGCCATAAACAATATATACACTTCTCTTCATCATGTTTTCTTTATAACAAATATTGAGGATGCACCAAACCTCATCTAACTTATCATCAAACAAATGAAAATATTATACTGTACACGGGATATATTTGTGGCAGTATTTGCGCAATCCTACTAATATTTTATCTGTATAAACTCATGCCGTATTATTAAAGTATAAACATATACAGAATGGTTGCTACCACTACCGAATTCATTCCAAATCCTTTCACTTCTCTCTACAGAAGCTAAACCAACCATTGCACCAACATCCACTACCGTTCGGTATGCAACCGTCAGGGCATTTCTGTGTTTCACCCGTTGCTAACGCTTCTATATTATCCATTGCCAAATCCGACAACATACTTACTTCACATGAAGAGATATAAACAGTATGCCATGCCATTACAACCAACACTGAAGCAATACTCAGGTTCAAAATATGACGTCTCATTTTTTACTATATTTATTTCTATTCTATTAAATCAATCCGTCTAAATCCAAATAGCCGAACTGGATTTCATCATCAAAATTCAGATAAAGCCGATTCAGCTCCTCATCGTAACACATATTAAAAATGCGGTAACCTACCTCCAATGTCTTGATATAATTACCGTCTATATCAAACACCAGCAGTTTGGTAGGCTCGTATTCACGGTTATAATCACCTCCAGAAAAAGAAGCCAATATTTTTCCGCTTTTGCAAAATACAGCACTATCATAATAATGATTACTTCCCAAATCATTCCATTGCGGACCATATACATTGCATTTCAGATTGCCGTTAAAATCAACAATAGTCATCAAGTCACTATGAGTATACAACTGCAAAGCCAATCCATACTTACTGGACGATGCGTACGTAAATCTCTTCCGTTTCACATCCGGATGATCGTAAGATATCAGCTTCATTTCACCGGTCAACATATTCCAACGTGAAATACCTGGCACATAATCGCTGACACTAACCGGAAGTATCGTGCGCCCGATACAAAGAGTGTCATTGATGTATTCGTATTCCGTAGGAAAGTTGCCAACGTCCATATTCATCTTTACCGAAGGCTTATAAAACGGATTCTGCAATACACTATCCAAATCATAACTGAATATCTTCTGCTTGCCATGGTCACTCACATAAAATCTACGATGTACAGCATCTGTCGCCAAATATCCTATCCTTGTAATTTCATCTGGTCCTTGTCCCATAGGTGCTGTAGAAGCCAAAAAACGAAAAGTTTTCTTATTGAACAAATATACTTGATGGCTTAAAGACTTGGAGTCTGTTATCAACAAACATCCATCTTCAATATACATCCTAGAAAAAGCTCCAATCAGTATGGAGTCTGTTTCAAACGGTACTATCTTCTCCTGAATTTTTACCACATTACTACGAACACTCTGATGCTTTTCCAAACAAGAGTTGTTCGACTGACAGCCAAAACATAACAGAACACATAATAAACAAACCCATTTGCTGCTACATATCACATTCATATTATAAACTTTTTTTAATTTTATGATATGGAAGCCTGTCCGTTACTCTTTTTATAAAAGAAAACCAGACAAGACTTCCATATTACAGATTAATGCAATTCACTGTTAATTGGCTATTTATATCGCTTCTCTTTCATTCGGCCACCAACCATCGCAAAGACACCCAGGACCATTCAATTTACAACCATTAGGACAAAAAGGATTTTCTCCACTTGCCAATGCTTCTACATTATCCATTGTTAAATCAGATAATGTTTCCGTCTTCTGTGAATTATAAGCAGTATAACCTGCTGCTATGGCTACTGCCGCAACAAAACTGAGTTTCAATAATTTTTTTCTCATAATTTTATTTGTCTTTAATTAAATTATCACTTTGTCTATTTCTCGTCTGCGAAGCAGCAAATCCCCGATTTGCGTATCTTCCGTTTTCTTCTTAACTTTGCATCGGTTTAACCTTCTTTCGTTTTAAGGGTTTAACTTGGAGTGGAAAACATACAAACTGTCTTCCAAATACACGCTGTATCGTTTC
>DXCG01000031.1 GCA_019116145.1 Candidatus Phocaeicola gallistercoris | reverse complement strand
AAGATAGCAAACTTTATCCATTCAGAGTGAGAGAAAGGGGGACATTGTCTCTCTTTCCTCTCTGAAAAATAAATGTTTTTATTGCTTATTATCCGCACCCAAAAAGTTGCATTTATAAGTTGAACTCAAGTATTTCCACAATAGGAGTCGCACCATCTGTCCCATTAGTAATAACAAAAGAAGAAGATATTTCAGTACCATCTTCATTTATCGTAACATAATTCACCCGTGTTCCTGTTCTACCTTCTTCATCGGTATATTCCTCTATACCGGTAATGTAACTCTTTCCGTCAAACAAAGTAAGTTGCTTATTAAGATTACCAATAGAGGCATCCACTTTATCAGCCCACACCTTGGTAGGAAGAGTTATAGTAATAGTACCATTTAATGTAATCACAACATAATCTTCGTTATCCGTATTTACATCAGAAATGATATAACCTTCGATTTCAGGAGAAGTACCATCCAAGCCACTCACCCGATACCATGTTGCACCATTGTCTACACTCAAATAAACAGCCATAGCCAATACAGTTCCCTCATCTGTCATTACCACACTTCCTTCGGGAAGCTCGTTTCCTATGCTAATCTGAGGAGTAGAAACGGGCGTAGAAGTTTCATCGTTATAATTTGCCTGAATTTTTTGTCCATCTACTATCAATAACTCCCCATTCACAGTCCAATACCAATTACCATCGTCTTCCTGTACCACGCTAATAATCGGTGTAACCCCGTCTTTTCCATCCGTTCCATTCTGTCCGTCAGTACCCGTTTCACCAGGCTCTCCCTTGTCACCTTTATCACCTTTATCACCTTTATCACCTTTATCGCCTTTATCACCCTTATCACCTTTTTCACCTTTTTCACCATGATAAATAGTTATAGGGTCGGAATGAAGGAAAAAAATAACATATCCCACTTCTTTACCGTTTTCCATTACAGGATCAACTCCCGTTACATAATCTGTGGTAGAGAGCAGTTGCTGCAGTGCAGTAATATTGCTATTAACCTGATCTTGCCAAGATTCAAGAGAAGAAATACGTTCCTCATGATCGTTCACGACATTCCAAAGAGAAGAATCGTCATAGTCTTCATTACATGCGATAAAGCCTAGACTACATGCGACAACAAATGTCGCAAGAAAATACTTTATTTTCATAGTTTAAAACTTATGCACCGATAGGCTCTACAATGCACTTAAAAAAATTAGTGATGACAGATACAAAAAAGAAGTGTGAGCCTATTTTTCTTTATTCTTTCAGAAGGCTCTGGACTGCCCTGTATCGCAAATGAAGAAAATGGCTCACACCTTTGGCTGTATATGTTTTGAAAAACTATATACTACTACCAAAGGAGAACGTTCTTCTATCCTTACGATACAGCGAATTGTCCAGATTCTCTGAAAAGGATAAAGCTAAACGCTTCCTAAATTATATCCGTTGCCGTTTGCAACGCTCCAAAATTAAGCAAAGTCTATTAAAGAACGATCATCGTGAGCCATATTTTTTTACAAAAATACCAATTTCTAATGTAAAATTCGTTTAATGCAAAAATTATAACATATCTATTCCTAATAGCATATACATTACCGAACAAAGAACAAAAAGCCAACAACCGTAAAAAAACGTCCTGACGTTTTATCTGAGATTTTATGAGCTTCATTCATAAACATCAATACAAAAACCGAAAATCTCATAAGAAAAAAGGTTGCCTCAACATAAAATATTGAGGCAACCTTAGCTTCTATTTATTAGATATGTAAATATAACCTTGCTTACAAATTCCGCCCATGGCAGTTTTTATATTTCAATCCGCTTCCACATGGACAAGGATCGTTTCTTCCTACCGTCTTTTGTGCACGATAAGGCTCTTTCTTTACATTGCGAGTGTCATGCTGGGAAGCTGCTTGCTGAGCAGGATCATTTAAATCTCTTTTCTCCTCCCGGTATTGTTGTCTAGGCTGTTGTGCTACATCGGGACGAGCTTCGCGAACTTGTGTAGGTTCTTGTACAGGTATCTGACCACGCATCAAAATTGATACGGTATTGCTGTTTATCCGATTTACCATATTATCGAATAAAGTTACCGACTCTAATTTAAATATCAACAACGGGTCTTTCTGCTCATAACTTGCATTTTGAACAGAATGGCGTAATTCATCCAATTCACGAAGGTTTTCTTTCCATGCATCGTCTATGACATGCAACAAGATTGCTTTCTCAAATGATTTCACAATAGCTTTCGATTCGGTCTCATACGCTTCTTTCAAGTTTACAGAAATATTGTACATCCGTTTCCCGTCTGTAATAGGAATCATGATATTTTCATACACTTGTCCCTGATTTTCATAAACCTGTTTGATAACCGGATTCGCAATTTGAGCCATACGTTCTGTTTTACGCTTAAACAATTCCATCGCATTTTGGAATGTAGTTTCAGCCAAATCATCTTTCTTCTTATTGCGGAAGTCTTCTTCCGTAAACGGAGTTTCCATCGCCAAAGTTTGAAGAATATCCATTTTCACATCATCATAAGTAGGTTGCTCTATTGCATTACAGCAACGTTCCCATATCATATTAACGATATCCATACCAATGCGTTCACCCATCAAAGCGTGTCTGCGTTTTGTATAAACAACAGTACGTTGTTTATTCATCACATCATCATATTCCAACAAACGCTTACGGATACCAAAGTTATTTTCTTCTACCTTCTTCTGAGCACGTTCGATAGATTTGGAAATCATACTATGCTCGATCATTTCCCCTTCTTTAAATCCCATCTTGTCCATCCAATGAGCTAAACGGTCAGAGGCAAACAAACGCATCAAATCATCTTCCAAAGACACAAAGAGTACAGAAGAACCCGGGTCGCCTTGACGTCCGGCACGTCCACGTAACTGACGGTCGACACGACGTGACTCATGACGTTCTGTCCCGATAATAGCCAAACCACCGGCAGCCTTTACTTCGGGACTCAACTTAATATCGGTACCACGACCAGCCATATTGGTAGCTATAGTTACCGTGCTACTCTGACCTGCCTTTGCTACAATTTCAGCTTCTTTTTGATGGAGTTTAGCATTCAATACATTATGAGAAATCTTACGCATAGTAAGCATCTTGCTCAGCATCTCTGATATCTCAACCGAAGTTGTACCAACCAAAACAGGACGTCCTGCCTGTACCATCTTTTCTATTTCCTCAATAACTGCCTTATACTTTTCGCGTTTGGTCTTATAAACACGGTCGTTCATATCAATACGGGCAATAGGACGATTAGTAGGAATAACAACGACATCCAACTTATAAATATCCCAAAACTCTCCGGCTTCTGTCTCAGCCGTACCAGTCATACCCGCCAGTTTGTGATACATACGGAAATAATTCTGCAAAGTAATTGTTGCAAATGTCTGGGTAGCAGCTTCTATCTTAACACCTTCTTTTGCCTCAACTGCTTGATGTAGACCATCACTCCAGCGACGACCTTCCATTATACGCCCGGTCTGCTCATCCACAATTTTCACCTGCCCATTCATAACCACATAATCTGTATCTCGTTCAAACATGGTATATGCTTTCAATAACTGATTAATGGTATGAACACGTTCCGACTTAATGGCATAAGCGGTAAGTAATTCATCTTTCTTTGCCAAACGATCTTCATCGCTTAATCCTCTTTCATTTTCCAATGCAGAAAGTTGCGATGCTATGTCTGGTAAAACAAACAAAGTTGGGTCTTGAGAATTACCTGTAATAAGATCGACACCTTTATCCGTTAAATCAACACTCTTTAATTTCTCATCGATAACAAAATATAAAGGCTCTACAGCTTCAGGCATACGCTTATTATTTGCCTCCATGTATATTTCTTCAGTCTTCAACATACCTGCCTTAATACCCGGTTCGCTCAAGAACTTAATCAAAGGCTTATTTTTAGGCAAAGCTTTATGACTGCGGAACAACGCAAGGAACCCTGCCTCCTGATCTTCTTTCTTATCTGAAGCAATTAACCGTTTCGCATCGGCCAAATATTGAGTAGCCAATTTCCGCTGTGCTTCTACCAATCTTTCAACCAAAGGTCGAAGAACCTCAAACAATTGTTCATCGCCTTTAGGAACCGGACCTGAAATAATCAAAGGAGTACGTGCATCATCAATCAACACAGAATCGACCTCATCGACTATAGCATAATTATGTTTACGCTGCACCAAATCTTTCGGACTGACAGCCATGTTATCACGCAAATAATCAAAACCAAACTCATTATTTGTACCGAAAGTAATATCAGCCATATATGCTTTCCGCCGTGCTGCAGAATTAGGTTGATGTTTATCAATACAGTCAACACTTAATCCATGAAACATATAAAGTGGTCCCATCCATTCTGAATCTCGTTTTGCCAAATAATCATTTACAGTTACAACATGTACACCATTACCTGTTAAAGCATTCAAGAAAACCGGCAAAGTCGCCACCAATGTTTTTCCTTCACCGGTAGCCATTTCTGCAATTTTACCCTGATGCAAAACAACTCCACCAAACAACTGAACATCGTAATGAATCATATTCCATACTGTTTCATTACCTCCAGCAACCCAATGATTTTTCCAAATAGCTTTATCTCCTTCTATCCGAATAAAATCTTTCCCTTGAGCTGCCAAAGAACGATCCATATCTGTTGCTGTAACCTCCAATTCCTCATTTTCAGTAAAACGACGAGCTGTATCTTTTACAATCGCAAATGCAGTAGGAAGGACTTCATTCAATGCTTTTTCATACTTATCAAGAACTTCTTTCTCTAATTTATCTATTTGGGCAAAAATAGGTTCGCGTTTTTCTATATCTGTCGTTTCAATAGAAGCTTTTAATTCTTCTATTTTCTTATTCTCATCAATGGCAGACGCTTTAATATAATCTTTTAATTCCTGCGTCTTCGCACGTAACTCATCATTATCTAATTTAACAATTTCCGGATAAACCGCCTTAATTTTTGCTACCCATGGTTGAATTTCTTTCATATCGCGAGTAGCTTTATTTCCAAAAAGTTTACTTAAAAATTCATTAAAACCCATTGTATATCATTTATTATATTTTCAACATAAAACTTTTATTTCACTCATTTTTTACTTTGTGATTGTTATTAATGGAGCAACAGTAGCAGCATTAGGTGCACGAATACGCATAAAATGAGCGATGGTAGGTGCTATTGCTGTTATTTTTATAGGATCATAAAATGTTTTAGGTGTTACATTATATCCAAAAAATATTATAGGAACAGAAACATAATTATCTCGTATTACTTTTTTCATGTGATAATATTCATCAATAACCGACCACCCCGGCATAACCTCTATATATATATCACCTGAAAAATTCAAATTAAAATTATTGCGTATCTTATCGATATGGGGATTCCATGCACCTAATAATAAACGTTGAGAAGTATATGCCGAACGGACACCACTCATTTGAACAATAAAATCGGCAGAACGGTTTAAGACTTCAGTTAAATTTAATTCTTTTTCTTCTATAACTTTATGATTCAAATATATTTGCTGATCATAATATGTTTCAACATATTGCCCTTGACCATAAACAGCCATCAAATACATATTCAACAAAGCCCCGCAACGGTCAATATGAAATTCTCCGGTAGGGATCTTAAATTGTGCAGAATCAGCAGGTTCGGAATCTATATATCCCGTTGAAGTAACAAAGATTAATGTATTCTTTAATCCAACCTTACGATCTATTAAATCTAGCAAATCACCGATAGTATTATCCAAACGGACATAGGCATCTTGTATCTCCATGGCATATTCCCTATCCGATTTACCATCATAATTACCTCCATAATAGCCTATGGTCAATAAGTCCGGGACATTATCTTTACCGATATTTGTATTCGCAAAACAAGCATTTACAAGTCGATTGACTTCATCGTTCACATAAGGACTTGTTTTAAATTTCCGATATTTATCTGCTCGCTCATCGCTAAAATCATGCTCAAAAGAAAGTTGCTTAACTTCTGATGCCACATACTGATAAGAAGTAACAGGTAAATAAGGTCCCCATGTTATATTATCTATTCGAAAATCCAAACCATCCCGATCATTATACGACGATATCCACTCAGGAAATCCTCCATAATAAGTAGATCCACACCATTTACCTGTTTCATCATTCAACCAAAACGCTCCATTTGCGGCATGACCTGCAGCAAAAATTGCCATTTCACGCGTTGGAGAAATTGAATAGATTTCCGCATCCCCATTGGTTGAAACTTTCAACTCATCCGACAATGTTGATACTTGCAAATGTTGAGGAGAAGTAAACTCTGATGTATAAATACCCATATATGATGGGTCTGAGACACTATTAACTAAACGCAAAGAACGACGGTCCATCCATCGATTAGCCAAGATTCCATTATAATATGGTGTCGTTCCTGTATAAAGAGCCGCAACAGAAGATGAAAGATCGACATTTATGAAATCATACTCTCCATTATAATAAACACAGCCTTCCTTCAATAAACGTTTAAAACCACGTTCTCCATACAATGCAGAGAATGCCTCCATATAGTCTGTCCGCAGTTGATCAATCGTTAATCCAATAACCAACTTCGGAGCTATTGGCGATGTTTGTGATTGCATTGTAGCAAACACAAAGGCGGTAATCAATGATGTCAATATACGTTCTTTCATTCTCTTCTCCTAAATACTAAAACATGGCTTGCAGCATTCACCAACAAACTGAGTGCCAAAGGTAATATTGTTAAATTAATTTTTTGTCTACAAGTGAAGAATATCACTATAAAAATTGTTAAATAAACCAGATTCACTACATGATACCAGTCTTTCTTATGCGTTATTTCACGGTAAATCATAATAGGAAGATATAACAATGGTATCGGATTGAACAAAACAATAAGCCAATTCGAATTGACAGTTGGATGTATAGAAAAGAACACTAAAAACGTTATAATACATCCTGCTATCCCTTGAGAAGCATATAACAGAATATCCCATCCCCAATAAATACGGATATTTCTCCATTGCAAATATGCAATAACCACATTCAATGCCAAAAATAATAAAGCACAAACCATGGGAGACATAAAAAAGCCAGCTTCAGAAAATGCCTTATCTCCTTCTACAATTACTTTCTCATCCAAAACAAATGGTCTTCGTCGATTGCTATCCTTATCTATTATATAGGCTTTCGATGCATAATATTTCATATAAAAAGGAGCAAACATTTGTTCCCGCTTGGTTATTACATCATCGGCTTCTTTTCCCAAACAAAAATCTATTCCTAATTCATCCCAATAAGATAACGCAGTAAACTCATGTACTATACTCCGAAAAGTTTTATTTCCACCTAAAGAATCCGGATATACCACCAAACCATCAATGCAAGCCTCTATACAGTCACGAGCCCGTGTTGTACAATTATCATAAAAATAATTATAACGATAAACACGATTTTCCGGCAAATAATTTTCTCTCAACAACATTAATAAACGTTCCTTTTCCAGTTGGGTTAAGTTTAAAACTTGTTGATAAACCGCCGATCCTCGAAAAGCATATTCTGCTTGAAAATATAAATAAGGTGTTACACCCAATTCATAATCCGTTTCACCTTTAACAAAACGATATATAAAATGAGGAGTCCGGAAACTAAACATTCCATAATTGAAAACATAATCCTCTTGCCGAGTAAAATTTTCATAACGAATGGCGGTATGCCCAAATAACGAATAAATTTCCTCCCCAGGTTCACACGTCAACAAGCTAAACCGAATGCTATCGCCATTCAGGGCATAAAGGGATGCCGAAATTATTGCAAAAAAAGATAAAAGAATAATTTTTATTTTTGCCATTGTTTTTATTCAATTTCGTGCGCAAAAATACGCTGAATTATTGAGATGTTCTAAATAAATCTGTATTTTATTTTAAAGCTATTTATTTTTTACTTTACTTTGCACGCAAAATAATAACAAAGTGAATTTAATAATCGACATAGGCAATACGGTTGCCAAAATCGCGGTATTTGACAACGATGAAATTGTAGAAGTAATTCGAGGGTCGAATCACTCGTTAGACTGCCTTACAATGCTATGCAACAAATATAAAATAGAAAATGGCATTATCGCATCGGTCATAACATTAAGTAATACAATTCGCAGGCAACTTTCCAAACTAAATTTTAAAGTTCTTGAACTGACATATAAAACTCCTATTCCTATACAAAACATGTATAAAACGCCACAGACACTAGGTATGGACCGATTGGCGGCTGTTGTAGGAGCGAACTATCTATGTCCTAAAAAGAATTTATTGGTAATTGATGCCGGAACAGCTCTAACTTACGAGTTTATAGACGCTAACAATAATTACTGGGGAGGCAATATATCTCCGGGTATTTACACCCGGTTTAAAGCACTAAATGCATGTTGCGACAAGCTCCCTCTGATAGAAAAAGGAGGCGATTTTCCAGAATTTGGCTATAGCACGGAAACAGCTATTCGAAGTGGAGTCATAAAAGGCATTGAATTTGAGATAATAGGATATATTACTTTAATGCAAAAAAAACATCCCGATCTTTTGGTTTTTTTAACTGGAGGCGATAAATTTTCTTTTGATACAAATTTAAAAAGTATCATCTTTGCAGATAGATTTTTAGTATTGAAAGGTTTAAATAGAATTTTAAATTATAATGTTAAATAAGAATGTATTAATTAGTGTCTTGATGATAGTAGGAACTTTAAATGTTGCTGCACAATCAAGTACGAATTCTCCTTATACACGATACGGATTAGGTGATTTACAAGACAAAGGATTTGTTAATAATGCTGCAATGGGAGGTATCGGATATGCCTTACGAAACAGTTATCATATCAATATGACAAACCCGGCTGCTTTTTCATCTGTTGACTCTCTTTCTTTTATGTTCGATATAGGCATGAGCCTAAAAAACTCCAACTTTACAGAAAACAACATACACAATAACGCAAAAAACAGTAGCTTCGACTATATAGCAATGCAATTCCGGTTACATCCTCGTATCGGGATTGCTGTAGGATTTACACCATTCTCAAATGTCGGTTATAACTTTAATATCACTACCCCAGTAGAAGGTGATAGCGAAACTACAGCAACAAATTTATTTTATGGGGATGGCGGCCTACAACAAATAACAGCTGGATTAGGTTTTAAAATATTAGATAACCTTTCCATCGGTTTTAATGCAGGATATTTATTCGGTACTCTTGACTATCAAACTGGAGTAACATTCAGTACGACCAGCGATCCTACTTATATTTATAATAGATTAAAAGTAAAGAGCTACACTGCCGATTTGGGTATCCAATACACTCATTCCATCAATGAAAACGATCAAATTGCAATAGGAGCTGTTTACAATATTGGTCATACATTAAATTCCACTTATAATAAAGGTGTACAAATAACAAATACTCAAGTTTACGAAACTTCTCAAAACGCATTTTCCATCCCTAACAGCTTTGGCATAGGAGTAGCCTATAACAAAAAGAAAAACTTGACCATAGGTCTAGATTATACTCTGCAGAAATGGTCAAAAGCAAAATATGAAAATCAATATAATGCATATAAAGACCGATCGAAAATTGCTGTAGGAGCTGAATATTTACCCGATATCTATGGTCGTAGCTATCTGCAACGTATAAGATACAGAATTGGTGCACATTATTCAAATGCCTACTTAAAATTACCCCAATATAACGGTCCTTCTGAATATGGGATAAGTGCAGGTTTCGGATTCCCCGTATTCTCCAGTAACAGCATCATAAATCTAACAGGAGAATATGTTAGAGTTCAACCTTCTGTTTCACATGCTTTATCTGAAAATCGATTTGTTATCAAACTGGGACTAACCCTTAATGAAACATGGTTCGTCAAATGGAAAGTTAATTAATTATGATTAATTTATCTACGAAATTGTTTTCATTACTTTTTGTGTTTGCATGGACGTCATCGGCATTTCCACAAAAAGAAGTAGATAATGGCGTACGTTTCAAAGAAAGCACCGACAGTATTAGATACCTTAAAAACATCAGCACTTATACCGAATATCTTAAAACCGATCATTTCCAAGAAGCCTATATTCCTTGGAAAGCTGTATTTACAGAGGCTCCTACAATCCAAGTAGAAACTTACACCAATGGAGTAAAAATATTAAGAGTAATGGTTGCGGATGCAAAGACAGCAACCGAGCAAAAAAATTACTTTAATGAATTGATGAATATATACGACCAACACATCCTATATTTAGACCAACTTAACAAACTTGTAAAAAATCCTACCACAAAAGGGGCTATTTTGGGAATGAAAGCACATGATTATCTAATGTTCTCAGGTAAAAACCTCGATTTAAACAAGGCTTATCAAATGGGAAAAGAGGCCATCAACTTAGAAAAAAGCAAAAGTTCTTACTTTATGTTTCAAGACATGATGGATATTGCTTCACAAATATTGGGAAAAACGCCTGACTATAAAGAACAATTCATTCAAGATTATCTTACCGTCTCTCAATATGTAAACGAAGCATATCGAACTGAAACAGACAAACAAATACAAAAATTACTTGCCACAGTAAAAGACAACATAGATGCCTATTTCATAAATAGCGGAATCGCGACATGTGAAAGCCTGCAAACTATTTACGGCCCTAAAATAGAACAAAACAAAAGCAACCTTAATTACTTGAAAAAGGTCATATCCATTATGCAAACATTAAAATGTACCGATCAGAATACCTATTTTCAAGCATGCGAAGCTGCATATGCTATTGAACCAACAGCATCTATCGCTATAAGTTGTGGATACATGTATTACAAAAAAGATAGCTTGGATAAAAGTATAAATTATTTTAATAAGGCAATTGAATTGACCGAAGAAAACGATGCAAAAGCAAAAATCGCATACCGCGTAGGAACCATCTTATTCAACAAAAAGCAACTATCCCAAGCAAAACAATACTGTTTAAAAGCACTCTCTTTCAACAAACAATACGGAAAAGCATATTTATTAATAGCACAAATGTATGCTTCAAATCCAAACTGGAGTCAAGATCCGGTAATGAATCGATGTACTTATTTTGCCGTTATCGATAAACTAATGGAAGCAAAAACTGCCGACCCGGATTTAACACAAGAAGTAGACCAACTCATAGCGTCTTACACAGCTCATACTCCCAAAGATGAAGATTTATTTTTTAACGGATTAAAAAAAGGAGAATCCATAAACATTGGCGGATGGATTCATGAAACAACAACAGTCAGATAATATCAATCTATGTCACCAACATCGCATAAGCCTATACAATTTATACTCAACATCTCAGTAATCTTATGGATTAGCACTATGCTTTTTATATCGCCATCGTGTACCAAAAAAGAACATTTAGCCGAAGCTGTCCATAAAGGCGATTCTTTCCCGGATATGAGAACTCTGGGAGTAACTACCTATATCTCAGACTCAGGCATGATCCGCTACAAAATCATTACGGCCGAATGGCTCGTTTACAATGAAATAGATACTCCTTTTTGGGCTTTCGAAAAAGGTATTTATTTGGAAAAGTTCGATACGCTTTTCCACATAGATGCCAACATAAAAGCCGACACAGCTTACTATTACGAACCCAAAAAGCTATGGGAACTTCGCGGAAATGTACATATACGCAATCAACAAGGTGACAAATTCGACACTCAACTTCTTTTTTGGAACCAAGAACAAGAAAAAATCTATTCCGACAAGTTTATCCGTATAGAACAACCCGACCAGATTATCACAGGATATGGTTTTGTTTCTAATCAACAACTTACTGAATTCCAAATACTAAACAATACTGGCGAGTTTATTGTAGAAGATACAACTACCCCTATGGATACAGTTCCTAAAAAATAAAATATCAACACTTATCCCAAAAGAAACACAGGATAAAATAAATCTGAAGACAAAAAAAATAAACGATATCGTCTTCCCATAAAAAGAAAAGCATATATAATGTAATTTATTAGCACGTTTTTTTATAAATAAATGACGTTTCTATTTACATTTTTTGTATCTTCGTGCGCTAAATAGAAAACAATAACAAAAAAATAAATTTAAATGGCAACTTTACAAAAAATCAGAAGCAAAGGTCCTCTTTTGCTTATCGTTATCGGTCTTGCCCTTTTTGCTTTTATAGCAGGTGATGCATGGAAAGTTCTCCAGCCACACCAAGGGAATCAAAACGTAGGAGAAGTAGATGGAGAAGCTCTATCAGCTCAAGATTATCAAAAAATGGTTGATGAATTCAGCGAAGTAATTAAACTGACGAACGGCATTAATTCGTTGACCGAAGATCAATTAACCAACATCAAAGATCAGGTATGGAATACATATGTAACAAACCAACTGATTGCTAATGAAGCGGAAAAATTAGGTTTGACAGTAACCGACAAAGAACTTCAAAGCGTTATTGACGAAGGAACAAATCCTTTATTGATGCAAACCCCTTTCCGTAATCCGCAGACTGGAGCATTCGACAAAGATATGCTGAAAAAGTTTTTGGTCGAATATGCCAATTTAAATACAAGCTCAATGCCTGCTCAATACACCGAATATTATCAGAAAATAGGAAACTTCTGGAAATTCATTGAAAAGACATTGAGACAAACAATCCTGACAGAAAAATATCAAAACTTGCTTTTCAAATCTTTGATATCAAATCCGGTATCTGCTGAAAATGCATTCAACGAACGGACAGAACAGTCAGACCTTCTGCTAGCAGGAGTTCCATATTCTTCAATCAACGATTCTACCATAAACGTAACTAATGAAGAAATCAAACAACGATACAACGAGAAAAAAGAACAATTCAAGCAACTGATTGAAACACGCGACATTAAATACGTTGATGTACATGTCCTCCCATCTGAAGCTGATAGAAAGGCAGTCGAAAAGGAAGTTATTGACTATGCGAACCAATTAGAGCAAACATCGTCAGATTATAGTACTTTTATCCGCTCTACCGGTTCAAGTGTTACTTATTCAGATGTTCCTGTAAACAAAGCAGTTCTTCCGGGTGATGTTTCAATGCGCTTAGATTCAACAGGCATCAATGAAGTATATGGACCTTATTATAATCAGGCAGACGACTCATATAATGCATTTAAAATCATAGCAAAAACAGTAGCTCCCGACTCTATACAAATACGCCAAATTCAAGTATACAGCGACAGTGAAGAAAAAACAGCCAATCTTGCAGACAGTATTTTCAATGCCATTAAAGGCGGAGCTGATTTTGCAGAAATAGCCAAACAATATGGTCAGACCGGAGAAGCAACATGGATGTCTGCACGCAGTTGGGAAGGCAGCGATTTAGATGAAGCAAATGCATCTTATATTAATACTCTGATAAATCAACCTGTGAATGAACTGAAGAATCTGAAAATAGGACAAGCAAACATTATTCTGCAAGTAATGAATAAAAAAGCAATGAAAGACAAATACAAAGTCGCAATTGTAAAATGTCCGATTGAATTCAGTAAAGAGACGTATAATGAAGCATACAACAAATTCAGCCAATTTGTTGCACAAAATCCGACCATTGAATTATTGGAAAAGAATGCGGAAGAATCCGGATATACTCTTACTCCACGAATGGATTTCCGCAGCAACGAACATTATATAGGTGGCATTAAATCGACAACAGAAGCGTTAAGATGGGTATTCGAGGCTAAAGCCGGTGATGTTTCTCCTTTATATGAGTGTGGAGAAAACGATCACATGCTTGTTGTTGCCGTGGAAAATATCAATCCTGCCGGATATATAAATATTAATAAGGTGGCAGATCGACTGAAAGACGAAATTCTTCGTGACAAGAAAGCCGAAAAATTAATGGCAGAAATGAAAGGGTGTACATCTCTTGACCAAGTCAAAGAATTAAACAATGCTGTAAGCGATTCTGTTAAGCACGTTACATTTGCTGCTCCGGCATTTATATCTGCTTTCCAAGCAAGTGAGCCGGTAATAGGTGCCTATGCACTCAAAATGGAAACAAACAAACTTTCATCACCGATAAAAGGTCTTGCTGGTGTATATATGCTTCAGGTATATAATAAAGAAAAAACAGCAGAAGAATTTGACGCAAAGAAAGAAGAAGCAACACTATCTGCCACTGCAGCACGTTATGCAGGTCAATGCATTTACGAATTGCGTGAAAAAGCAGATGTTGTAGACCAACGCTATCTGTTCTTTTAATTAATTCTTCTATAATAAAGAAAGCGCATGAGACATTTGCCTCATGCGCTTTCTTTATTATCTTATTTCCTGCTTTTCCTCTAAGTGTCTATTAAAATATATACCTGATACCGGGTTTTAGTATCTATTCCTGTAAGAGACAAATATCCTTTCACAATTTTACCGTCTGTAATATACAAAGGATAACGCATTTTCATTGATTTGTGAGTTTTCACAGCCTCTTCATCGCGCGAATAATGTTCTATACGAAAATATCCTTCCGATAATGAGTGAACATATTTCTCATAAATAATATGGCTTACTATGCCCATATTCATTCTAAGATTTATTTCCACACACGGATGAAAATGATATCCACCATTTACCCGACATATCATCATATCTACCCCTAAATAACCTCGATAATTTTCCCCTAACAAGGAAGAAAGCCGTTCCGTCAAAATAAATTTCACCCTTTGCAAGGTTGCTATTGAAACATAAACTGCCAGCATCTGTTCTATCCGCCTGTCCGAACACAACCGGTTCTCTTTATAATTTCCATAAGTATCGGCTTCAAACCATGAATATCCTACAAAAGAAACAATGCCACTACCATCTGCAAAAAATTCCATGGCAAAATCGCATATTTTATCGAAAAGAGGTTCTACCATAATTTCTCCTTGTGAACGAAGCACACGCTTTATCCATCCTTCTACCGAATCCGACCAAGTTAATGCATTGACTTTCATCACCCCCCTCCCACTTCCAGACCATGGAGACTTAAGAACAATATCACCCATATCCGACATGTAAAAATGTACCTCGGATAATGACTGACAAATTTTCATATCTCCACATATCCCGGGAATATTTTTCATTTTCCCAAGAACCTCCACACAACGCTGCCGACCGGACAAATATCGAATTTTTGCTATTTGTTCATCTGTCGGCAAACAAGAAGCATCAACCCCATTCGCCCGCAATAAATAAAGCATTGCAGCATCCCATCCCCAAGGCATGTATTCGCCCGATTCCCACTTGCATGTCCATGCCACATCTGGCAATAATTCCTTATGTGCTATTTGCAAATGCAACAACTCTACTTGCTGTAACTGCCCTACTTTTATTTTTCCTTTCTCACCGTACCAAGCCGGCAATACAGCCAAATCGTAAGCCATACGTTCTATTTCAGCAGGAGCTTTATAGTAAGGAGAATTATTTGCTAATGCCATGTCATGAGCAGGATTGAAATAATAAATCCGTTCCATCTGATGTTAACAATTTTCTAATCCGGTTCTAAAAATACAAAATTTTGCAAAAAGAGGATACCTAAAGTTTCTTTTCAAAGTCGTGTTTTGACGTACACTGAAAACGTTTACATGTTTTCTCAAAAACAACCTACCGTTTTATTACAAATATCTTGTCGTATAAAAAAAGAGCACAAGAAATTATTCCCATTCATACACAAAAAGAATACTATACTCTGACTATAAACATAAAAATTTGAATGCTTGCCTTAACCACTTTCATCTTTATCAAAATAAACTTAATAAACTTTTAATTTATAATAAAAGAAATGACTTTTTAAATAGTATGAAACATTACACTCAATAAATTCAGAAAGACTCGTCAAATTGCACAAATAATAAACAAACGCCATATTTTTGCACAAAACAACAACAAAAAGACACATAC
>DXCG01000002.1 GCA_019116145.1 Candidatus Phocaeicola gallistercoris | reverse complement strand
AGCTTCGTCACGCCGATGGTACTGCCTTTTGGTGGGAGAGTAGGTAGTCGCCGTTTTACGTTTGGTTACAGGGGTCCGGTCACCAACAGTGGCCGGGCTCCTTTTTTTGTGGGTGTGTGCCATGGGGGATGTCCGGGACATGCACTCTGTTTTTTCAATGAAAGTCCCTTCATGGTTACAGAAATAAAGCACATTCAAAATATGGATAATTTAGTTTTTTTGAGTCTTATTTCTCTTTTTAATATCTAATGTGTTTTTTTACTCCTTGAAACTGTCTAACTTTGTAGCGAAAAGATAATATAAACATATATAGGTATGAGTTTTAACATTGCAAAAGAGAAAGGTAAAAAGAGAGTTGTTATTGTTGGAGGGGGATTTGGAGGATTGAAATTAGCAAATGAGCTTTCTGGTTCTGATTTTCAAGTTATTCTTGTTGATAAAAATAATTATCATCAATTTCCACCTTTAATTTATCAGGTTGCATCGGCTGGGTTGGAGCCAAGTTCTATTTCTTTTCCTTTTCGTAAAATTTTCTGTAAAAAGAAACGGGATGTTTATTTTCGCATGGGTGAAGCTCGTTTTATTTACCCCGATCGTAATATCTTGCAGACTTCAATAGGTAAAGTTGAGTATGACTATTTAATACTTGCTGCTGGAACAACATCTAATTTTTTTGGTAATAAACATATTGAAGAGGAAGCTATACCGATGAAAACATTATCGGAAGCAATGGGATTACGTAATGCTTTGCTTGGAAATTTTGAGCGTAGTGTTACTTGTGCTACAGAACAAGAGCGTACAGAGCTTCTTAATATAGTTATTGTTGGAGGTGGAGCAACTGGTGTAGAAATAGCTGGTGCTTTAGCAGAAATGAAGCATTATGTACTTCCTAAGGATTATCCGGATATGGATAATAATCTTCTTCATATTTATTTGCTTGAAGCTACAAATCGGCTGTTATCGGGGATGTCGATGGAATCTTCGGAAAAGGCGGCAGAGTTTCTTCGCAAAATGGGTGTGAAAGTCTGTTTAGGTAAAAAGGTACTTGATTATCAAGATCATAAAGTTATATTAGAAGATGGTTCTGAGATACCTACTAGAACATTTATATGGGTAAGTGGTGTTCGGGCAAATACAATAGGGAATATTCCGGAGAGTTCTATAGGGCGAGGCGGACGTATTAAAGTTGATGCTTTTAATCGTGTTGAAGGACTTGCAAATGTGTTTTGCATAGGTGATCAATGTATTATGTCAGGAGGAGATTCTGAATATCCTCATGGACATCCGCAATTGGCTCAAGTGGCTATTCAGCAAGGAAAGCTTTTGGCCGATAATTTGAAGCGAAAAGAGTGTGGTGAAAAAATGAAACCTTTCCGTTATAAGAATTTAGGTTCAATGGCTACAGTAGGGCGGAATAAGGCTGTTGCAGAATTTAGTTCTGTTAAGACACAAGGTTGGTTTGCATGGTTTTTATGGTTAGTAGTTCATTTACGTTCTATTTTGGGTGTCCGGAATAAGATAAATGTTTTGTTAAATTGGATGTGGAGCTATCTGACATATGATCGTTCGTTCCGTCTGATTGTGTATGCAAGGAAAGCAAAAGAAGTTGTCGATCGTGAGAAGCGTGAAGCAGAAGTACATTGGGGAGAATAAGTGTGAAGAAAGAAGTTGAATGTAAAAAAATACCCTTCAAAAGTTTTTATCTGACTTTTGAAGGGTATTTTTTAAGGTTTTATTTTGTTGTGTCTGCATTTGCATGATGTGGGTAATCTATGGTATAATGTAGTCCACGACTTTCTTTCCGTTCCATAGCCTGACGTGTAATTAAGTATCCTACGTTAATCATATTGCGTAGTTCACAAATTTCTCGAGATGCTTTTACGCGCTTGAACAGATGCTCTGTTTCTTCATATAAAATATCCAAGCGATTCCATGCACGAACCAAGCGGAGATTACTGCGGACAATGCCTACATAGGCTTCCATGATTTGATTAACTTCTTTCATACTTTGCGTAATTAAGATCCGTTCTTCATTGTTCATGGTACCTTCCGCATTCCATTCTGGAATATCTTCATTGAAATCGTAACGGTCGAGTACACTGATTGCATGTTTTGCCGCAGAATCTGCATAAACAATAGCCTCGATCAATGAGTTTGATGCCAATCGGTTTCCACCATGTAATCCGGTGCATGAGCATTCTCCTAAAGCATACAAGCGTTTAATGCTCGATTGCCCATCAAGGTCTACTTTTATACCACCACAAAGATAATGTGCAGCAGGAGCTACAGGAATGTAATCTTTGGTAATATCAATGCCCAGACTAAGACATTTTTTATAAATATTGGGGAAATGACGTTTTGTTTCTTCCGGATTTTTGTGTGTCACATCCAAATATACATGATCTTCACCTCGTTGTTTCATTTCTTTATCGATGGCACGTGCTACGATGTCGCGCGGAGCCAAAGACAAACGTGGGTCATACTTTTGCATGAATTCTTCACCTGCCAGATTTTTTAATACCCCTCCATAACCTCGCATAGCTTCTGTTATTAAGAAGCTGGGGCGGTCGCCCGGATGATACAATGCAGTGGGGTGGAACTGGATAAACTCCATGTCTTTTACGACTCCTTTCGCGCGATATACCATGGCAATACCATCGCCGGTAGCAACTAGGGGATTTGTTGTATGGCGGTAAACCGCTTCGCATCCGCCTGTAGCCATTACCGTAACTTTCGAGAGGAAAGTATCCACTTCGCCCGTAGTCTCATTTAGTACATATGCTCCGTAACATTTGATGCCCGGTGTATGACGAGTAACAATAATGCCTAAATGATGTTGTGTAATGATTTCTACAGCATAGAAATTACTAAAAATAGTGATATTCGGGTGACTTTTGACTTCTTCTATCAAGCTGGTTTGAATTTCGGCTCCTGTATTGTCTTTATGATGCAGGATGCGGAATTCCGAGTGTCCGCCTTCGCGATGCAAGTCAAATTCTCCTTTCTCATTTTTATCAAAGTTTACTCCCCATTTAATTAATTGTTCTATTTGGGTAGGAGCATTGCGTACCACTTTTTCTACGGCGGCGTGGTCGCTTATCCAATCACCCGCGACCATGGTATCATGAATGTGTTTTTCGAAATTGTCTACTTTCAGATTGGTTACAGAAGCGATACCTCCTTGTGCAAAATAAGTGTTGGCTTCTTCTAGTTCGGCTTTACAAATCAATGCAACCGAACCTTTATGTGCTACTTTGAGTGCAAAACTCATTCCGGCAATTCCAGAGCCGATAACGAGAAAATCGAATTTTCTAATCATAAGAAGTATATATAGTTGATGCAAAACTACAAAAACTATATGGAAAAGATTCTTCTACTTTTGTTTTTTTCATGCTTCCCGATTTCTTTTCTGAAGAAATTTGTATCTTCACCTTTCAAAAGAAAATAAAGTAAAGAAATGAGAACTTTTCAAACGAGAGTAGGAGGGTGGTATTGGGCTTTGATAATAGTCTGTTCATGTTTACTTTTTGTTTTTTTTTGGATTCATCAATTGTTATTGGCTGTTCTGTTCGCAGTTATTGTAATTTATGAGATAGAAATGTTAATTCATACACATTATGTGTTAACTACTGAAGGAAAATTACATGTTTGTTCCGGACGATTTGCTAAGGAAGTAATAATTTCTATTGATTGTATCCTTTCTATACAAAGAGTAAAATCGTTTATTTTTGCTCCGGCTTTATCATTTCATCGGCTTAAAATAGTTTATAAAAATAAAGAGGGAAAGGCTTTTACATTTGTTTCTCCTCGCAATCCGGACGATTTTATAGCTGCTTTATTGAAAAAAAATCCTTCTATAGCAGTCGTTCGTTGAATTATAAATAAAATCTTAATTCTGGTTATTTATGGAAACATTTCAGGTAGCGATAATTGGTGGCGGACCGGCAGGATATACTGCGGCAGAAATAGCGGGAAAGGCTGGTTTGCGTGTTGTTTTATTCGAAAAAAACAAGTTGGGAGGAGTATGTTTGAATGAAGGATGTATACCGACAAAAACATTATTGTATTCAGCTAAGATGTACAATTCTATGCAGTCGGCTGCCAAATATGGCGTTGCAGTTTCCGGTTCTGTTATCGATTTAAAGAAAGTTATGAGCCGTAAATCGAAAGTGATTCGTAAGTTGATGTTAGGAATTAAGGCTAAACTGGTTGCTCAGAATGTTTCTATTATTACCGGAGAGGCTTATATAAAAAATCGTCATACCATTTGTTGTGAGGGCATAGATTATACCTGTGATGCACTGATTGTGTGTACAGGTAGTGAAACATTTGTTCCTTCTGTATCAGGATTGGAGGCTGTCGGTTATTGGACACACTACGAAGCTCTTGAAAACACTACGATACCGCAGTCTCTTGTAGTTGTTGGTGGGGGAGTAATAGGAATGGAGTTTGTTTCTTTTTTCAGCAGTATAGGTGTGCAGGTGACAGTAATTGAAATGATGGGCGAAATACTTGGAGGCATCGATTGTGAACTGGCTGCATTGTTGCGTGCCGATTATGCAAAGCGGGGAGTAAAGTTCATGCTTTCAACTAAAGTTACAAAATTTGAAAAACAAGATAAGCTAGTTCGTATATATTATGAAAATGAACACGATTCCGGATACGTGGAAACAGAAAAAGTATTGATGAGTACCGGTCGCCGTCCGGTTATGAAAGGATTTGGTCTGGAGAATTTGAATTTAGAGCTTACAAGCCGTGGTTTGATTCAAACAGATAAGCACATGCAAACATCGCAACAGGGAGTTTATGTATGTGGCGATTTGAATGGGGTTTCTTTGTTGGCACATACTGCTGTCCGTGAGGCAGAAATAGCCGTTCATCATTTGTTGGGAGGTGAAGGTGAAATGAACTATCAGGCAGTACCGGGGGTTGTTTATACAAATCCGGAAGTAGCATCGGTAGGGGCAACAGAAGAATTTTTGGAAGCTCAAGGTCTTTCGTATCGGAGTGTAAAGATTCCTATGACTTTCT
This sequence comes from Candidatus Phocaeicola gallistercoris, assembly GCA_019116145.1. GTDB lineage: Bacteria > Bacteroidota > Bacteroidia > Bacteroidales > Bacteroidaceae > Phocaeicola > Phocaeicola gallistercoris. The sequence goes on along the minus strand of DXCG01000002.1, from coordinate 6,043 downwards.
CAGGGCGTTTTGTTGCCGAAAATGAGGGTATAAATGGACTTTGTAAGGTTTTGGTCGACAATACGAATACCATATTAGGAGTTCATATATTAGGAAATCCGGCATCAGAGTTGATTGTTTTGGCTGGGATGATGATTCAAGATCATCGGAAATTGCCGGAATGGGAGCGTTACATTTTCCCGCATCCCACAGTTGGTGAAATTTTTAAGGAATTGTCTTTATTATGAAAAGATACCTGCTTTTTGTTGTTTGGGTATGTTTGTGTGGAAATATATGGGCACAACTGTTGCAAGACCGCATAGCCGATTATGTTCGTTCATCTTCTTTATTGAAAACATCAGAAGTAGGAGTAGCCGTTTACGATTTGACTTCCGATACGCTTATATATGGTTATCAGGATAAAAAGCTTTATCGGCCAGCTTCCATCGAGAAAATTATAACTTCTGTTACCGCTCTTGCCCAACTGGGGATAGATTATACTTTTGCAACACGTGTTGCTTATACAGGGACAATTTTAGCCGACAGTACTTTGCAAGGAGATTTGTATGTGATAGGAGGATTTGATTCTGAGTTCACAGAGCAGGATATGAAATCTTTTGCCCGGCAAATCCATGCGGCGGGGATTAATAAAATAGAGGGGCATTTGGTAGGTGATGTTTCCATGATGGATGATGTTTATTGGGGAACCGGATGGGCATGGGATGATACTCCTGAATCTTTTCAGCCTTATTTGTCACCGTTGATGCTGAATAGGGGATGCGTAAATGTTGTTGTTTCTCCATCTCAAGCGAAAGCAGCTCCTAAAGTCACTGTATCGCCAGCTTCCGATTATTATACGATAGAAAATAAAGCTGTTAGTTATTGTACTGATGCCGGTAACTTGTGTATTACGCGCGATTGGTTAAATCATTCGAATGTCATTACAATATCGGGAAATGTATCGAAGCGGGCATCAAAATTGTTGAATATGTATTCTTCCAAAGACTTTTTTATGTCTACATTCCGTTTTGTCTTGCAAGAAGAAGGCATATCTGTTTCATCTTTTTCTTTTGGGGAGTGCCCCAGTCATGCCCAAAACATTTGTTCGTTGAACCGTTCTTTGATCCCTATTCTTGAACGGGCTTTGAAAAAAAGCGATAATTTGGCAGCAGAATCAATTTTTTATCATTTGGGTATGATTGACTCAGATTCTCTTCATATTGGCTTTAAAGATGCGCAAAATGCCGTCTATCGGTTTATGAATGAAGAAATAGGTTACGATTCTGATAATTATAAGATAGTAGATGGAAGTGGAGTGTCGATGTACAATTATATTTCACCCGATTTGTTGTTGGCTTATTTGAAATATATTTATGGACGTCCCGATTTGTTTAAAGTATTTTATAATGCGTTACCTATAGCCGGAATAGATGGCACCCTTTCCGGAAGGATGAAGAAAGGACTTGCTTGCAAAAACGTACATGCAAAAACAGGAACAGTAACAGGTGTCTGTTCGCTTGCCGGATATGTCAAGACAAAAAAAGGAAAGATGTTGGCATTTGTAATTATAAATCAAAACATATTGAATGGAAAGTCAGCACGAAAATTCCAAGATGCACTTTGTGAAATACTTGCCCAATGACGTTTAAATACAAGGTAATGTATTAGTCGAATATTTTAAATTCATATCCTTCTTTCAAGAGCCATTCGATTGTTTTGGGAAGAGCATATTTCATGCGTACCTCCGATTTTAAAGAATCGTGGAATGTGATGATAGAACCATTTCTTACATATTTTTTTACGATATCGAATACCTGATGTCCATTTAAATGTTTACTATAATCGCGTGTTACCACGTCCCACATTACAATACGGTATTTCTTTTTCAATACATGATATTGTATCCAGCGCATGTGTCCGTGTGGAGGTCTGAATAAATCAGTTTGCAGGTATTCGTTGGCTTTGTCTGTATTTGCTAAATAATTTTTGCTTAGGAACTCCGAACCTCGGATATGATTGAATGTATGATTTCCTATTCGGTGTCCTCTGTCCACTACCATTTGAAATTCTTTCGGATGTTTTCGTACATTATCGCCTACCATGAAAAATGTAGCTTTTATCTTATATTTATCCAGCAAGTCGAGTACCCAAGGGGTAATGTGTGGAATTGGTCCGTCATCGAACGTTAAGTATACAGCTTTTTCATGTTTATTCATACGCCAAAGTGCGCTAGGATAAAGCATTCTGAATAAGAGAGGAGGCTGTTCTATAAACATGATAAAATAAGATTTGCTTTTTCTTGAAAAATAAACTTAAATTCGCCGATTCACATTGAAATCATTGAAATGAAAGGATTGTCTGTGAATCGGCGAATTGTAAAAAGATGAATGATATTAATTACTTTGCGTTGGATTTGTTACGCGTGTTTCAAATGCCTTGTACAATTGGTTGAATTTTTGCGAATAAAGAGCAGCCGAAGGAATTTTTTCGCCAGCTTCATCAGTCATCGTATCCAATGTTTTGCAAATATCTTCCAAGAAGTAGAGATGACGTATGCATGCGTCATTCGAATTTTTGAAATGTTGCGTATCCAAACTTAAATACCATTGTATGTATTCGGTTGAGTTATTGGCTAATGCGCTAAGCAATGTTTCTGCTTTTTCGTTTTTACCTAATTTTATGTAATCGTCTGCCATTTCTTTCGAAGCACTGTAAATATAATCGTGAGGCACGGTGGCACTTGGAATCGCTTTCTCACAATATTCGAGAACTTTCAATGCTTTTTCGTTTTTGCCTTCTGCAATTAATTGGCTTGCCAGTTGTACAAACAATCTTCTGTGTGTATGGCACATGCGTAAAACCGTTTCATCAAGATAAATATCAGGATTATCAATACCTCCAAACTTGAATTTATTCATTAGGTTGTCGTACATTTTTTCGCTATCTATCTTATATCCGGTTTGCGTTGTGTTGAAAGGTGTGATACGATAAGCCAATCCCTCTTGTAAGAAATAATCTGTCAGATTTAAATGGTTGTTTGCACCTACTGTGATAGCCATGTAAAGCGGACGCTCCCAATTGGTATTGGCAAGCATTTCCAACATCATCAACTCACTCTTGTATAACATTCGTTTACCTTTCAACGAGATGGGCATGTAGTCTGGTATCGAATCGGGAATCAGCATGCCGGAGCGTTTGATAGCCTCTTTGTCTAATGTTATGACGACACTGTCTGTAGGTATCATTTGTAGGTCTTCTTTTGGTGAACGCACCCAATATTTTAGGATATTTTTTAATTCATAAGGATTTTCACCAAATTCCTTTCGGGCTTCTTCCGGATTTTGTTTGTAGAAGTTGTTGATTGTTTCCATTGCTTCCGGATAGACAGGAATACCTTCATTGTGTCCTTCTACGTAGTCTATACGTTCCCAGTTTATAGGAACAGAGGGAGAATCGTATGCCGGGCGTCGCATTTGGTCAATGTACCAATCTGTTTGTAGGTAACTCAAATTACATACGCGTACATCGGTGCGGAATCCTTCTGTTTCCTGATTGTACCATAATGGGAATGTATCGTTGTCGCCATTGGTAAAAATTATCGGATTGCCATTTTCTTGTACGGAATTCAGATAGTTTTGTCCGAAATCGCGGCAGGTGTAACGTTCGCTACGGTCGTGATCATCCCATGTCTGGCTTACCATTTGCAACGGGACACACAGACCTATTACACTTGCAATAATAGCCGACATTCTTTCATTCATTTTTCTTTTTTGCAACCATTCGGTGATGGCTGCTACACCTAAGCCAATCCAAATTGCAAAGGCATAGAATGATCCTGCGTATGCATAGTCTCGTTCACGTGGCTGTTGTGGTGCTTGATTTAAATAGAGCACGATAGCCAATCCTGTCATGAAAAATAAGAAAAACACAATCCAGAATTGTTGAATGCCTCGTTCTCCCCGATAAGCTTGCCAGAATAAGCCAATAAGTCCCAATATTAGCGGTAAACAATAAAATACGTTATGACCTTTATTGTTTTTAAGTTCACTTGGTAGATAAGTTTGGTCGCCTATCAAAGCTTTGTCTATGAAAGGGATACCGGTAATCCAGTTTCCATGTTCTATTTCTCCTTGACCTTGTATGTCATTTTGCCGTCCGGCAAAATTCCACATGAAGTAACGCCAATACATATAGTTCAGCTGATAGACAAAGAAGAATTTGATATTTTCCCATTGTGTAGGGATTTTGACCATGATAGTTTCACCGCATTGATCGTATGGTACTTGTTTTCCTTTTATACCTCCAAGCCATGCTTCATAATCTTGTGCATGTGTTTCGTCCCACATACGCGGGAAAAGCATGTTCTGGGCATATTTATATTCAGCTTTATGGCGTACTATTTCGTAGCTGTCTTTTTCATCGGGAGATTCTTTTTCTTTCTGTTGATAGACTGGCGCCCCCTCTTTCACATCGTACTGGCACATCCCATCCACTTCTTTTAAGGCTAATTTGGAAGCGTATGTCTGTCCGTAAAATAATGGGCGTGTGCCATACTGTTCACGTCCTAAATATTCTCCTAAGGTAAAGATGTCTTCGGGAGAATTTTGATCCATCGGTGTATTTGCCGATGAACGGATAACGATAACAGCATACGAAGAATATCCCACAACCATCATCATCAGGCAAAGTAAGGATGTGTTTAATGTGCGTGCGCTAACCCGATATTTTTCAGGAATATTGGCAAACAAATAAAGTGTCAATATCGCCAATACGATAATACCAATAACCACACTGCTTGTTCCATGCCCGTAAAAAGGAATACCTAATAGACCAACAGTGATAAGGAAAGAGATATTCATCCATTTACGGCTACGTACGGTATAACTTTCGTATACACCCCATACAAGACTTGCAGCCAGCAGGATAATGTAAATTATTAATCCGGTATTAAATGAGAATCCGAATCCGTTGACAAATAACAGTTCGAACCATCCGCCTATCTTAACGATACCCGGTACGATACCATAGAGGACAACAGCAATCAGTATCATAGAACCTATTAAAGCCATCAGGCTTCCTTTCAGGTTGGCGTTGGGGTTTTTCTTATAATAATATACGAGTACAATAGCCGGAATGCAAAGTAGGTTCAACAAGTGAACACCGATGGACAGGCCTGTAAGGTAAGCTATCAGAACGAGCCAGCGATCGCTGTGAGGTTCATTGGCACGGTTTTCCCATTTCAAGATGAGCCAGAATACAACAGCGGTGAAGAGACTGGAATAAGCATATACTTCACCTTCGACGGCACTAAACCAAAATGTATCGCTCCATGTATAAGCTAAAGCTCCTACAAGCCCTGATCCCATAATTGCAATGAGTTTTCCTGTTGTCATGTTTTGTTCATCCGGGCAAATCAATTTCTTGGCAAGATGTGTAATGCTCCAGAATAAGAACAAGATACATGCAGCACTCATCAGTGCACTCATGGTGTTTACCATAAGGGCAACTTTCGATGGGTCGCTTGCAAACTGGCTAAACAAATTGGCTGTAAGCATGAAAAATGGTGCGCCGGGGGGGTGACCTACTTCCAGTTTATATCCTGTAGTGATAAATTCGGGACAGTCCCAAAAGCTGGCAGTCGGTTCAATAGTCATGCAGTATGTAAATGCTGCAACGATAAAAGCAAGCCAGCCCATTAGGTTGTTGATCTTGTTGTAATGTTTCATTATTAAGTTTTTGTTTTTTTAGTTTCTTGATAATGCAAGGTGATTGAGAAAATGTGGTAATTGTTTTACCGTAAAAAATAGTTGTTTTCACCTTTTTATCAAATATTTCAAGGTATGAACTTTCTTTATGCTACATACGTACGCATATAATCGGCGCAAAGATAGTGATTTTCATGGCAGTGTACCCAAGAGCCTGTCAGTTTTTTATTTTTTTATCATTGTTTGAAATGCTTGATGTGGCACTTGGCTGGTTGTAAGCGGTTTGATTATGTTCGATAAGATTGAGCGGATATCCTAAATAGGCTTCCAGCCAATTGTTTGGAATGTTAGAGTTGGGA
>DXCG01000030.1 GCA_019116145.1 Candidatus Phocaeicola gallistercoris | reverse complement strand
GGCAATTTTTAGATGAAGGGAAGCATTATGTCCTGATAGGTCCAGGAAGATGGGGAAGCAGCGATACGTGGCTAGGTGTTCCGGTTAAATGGCCGAATATATCGGCTGCAAGAGTCATTGTCGAGGCTGGGCTGACCAATTATCGTGTAGACCCGAGCCAAGGAACACATTTCTTTCAAAATTTGACCTCGTTTGGTGTCGGATATTTCACGATAAATGCTTTCATTCATGATGGCATTTACAATCAAACGTTATTAGATAAAATGCCGGCAGTTGCAGAAACAAAATTCGTTCGGTGGGTGCGTTTTGATAAAAATCTGACTGTAAAAATGAACGGGAAGAAGAAGATTGGGGTAGTTCTGTTGCCTCAATAAAAAAATGTTACCGGAATATTTCTTTTTTTGTTTTGTTGTAGAAGGAGAAAAGGAGTGCGTTCTAAAAAAATAGACCTATTTTTCTATTAAAAAAGGCTCGTTTGAGGGATTTTTTAGGATATTACTTAAAGAAAAGGATAAAAATACGATAAATAGACCTTGCAGGGGTTTTGAAATGTCTGTTACTTTGCGGTGGAAAAAACTTGAGCAACATGTGTGAAACATGTGCTTCTTTTTAAATAATAATTAAACTAAAGTAGAATGAAAAAAAATTTATTTTTTTACGTATTTGCTGTATTGTGTTCTGTAAGCATATTTACGGCTTGTAGCGATGATGAGGAAACTCCTGTAGTTCCGGGGCAGACTACCACAATTAGTGACCAGTTTGTAGGGAAATATAAAGGAGTATTGGATGTTAAGATGGTTTTGGAATCGGGGCAAGAAGCACCTTTGGGAACAGTCTCTTCTCAGATGATTACAGTAACAAAAGCCGGTGATGCTGCTGTTAATATGCAGATTACGAATTTTTCATTTGTAAATTTGGATTTAGGAACTATCGATTTGAAAGATTGTCAGTTGGTTGACGCTGGAAATGGCGCATATACATTTACGGCTACGTCCAATTTGGATAAGACTGGTTTGCTTGCTGCCAGAATCAATGCTTCAGGTCGTTTCTCTAATGGAAAGTTGGCTCTCGATTTGGATATAGACGAAGTTGCTGTGGGGGGTAATCCTGTAAGTTATACAGTGAAAGTAACTTACGAAGGCGACCAGTTGACTGGAAATGAGAGCAGCGAGGCTAAGATATTATCTTTCGTATTTGATAGAGAAGTTGCTGAAGTAGATTCGTTGGTTGTTGTTCAGCCGACAATCGATGAAGCAACCAAAACGATTTCTTTTATGGTTGCAGATACTGCAAAAGCAGAATATTTGAAAGCACTTGTTCCTACAGTTGAAGTTTCCGATAAGGCAACAGTTACTCCGGCAAGTGGGGAAGCTCAAGATTTTTCAAACGGGAAAGTGGTGACTTATACCGTAACAGCTGAAGATGGTACCGTGGCAGAATATAAAGTCTCTATTGCCGGTAGCATGGCTATTTATGATTTTGAAGATTGGACTGCAGGTGTAGAAGGTCAGGCACCTGATATGACTTTCTACAATCCGACAGGGTGGTGCTCAAGTAACGCCGGTGCCCAAATGTTGAAAGGTATGAATCTTACCGATAGTTATGTAGTAATGGAAACCGATGATGCACATTCCGGTGAAAAAGCTGCTTTGATAAAATCTATCGATACAAAAGGAATGGATATGTTTATTGCGAAGGTTCCAAAAGTAACAACAGGTTCTCTGTTCCTTGGTAATTTCATTATTAACGTATCTTCTACCTTGAAGAGTACAAAGTTTGGTATCCCTTACGACAAGAAACCGCTTTCTTTGAAAGGATGGTATAAATACACTCCGGGTCCGGAATATTACATTGTCAATGAAGAGCCATACGATCAGCATTGCCATCAGGCTGTTTTAGATGAAACCAAGACCGATGAGTTTATGATTAGCGTGGTACTGTATGAAACAGATGAATACGATACTAGTAAATGGACAGACTGTCTGACCGGTGAGGCTGATGCAGAAAATAATATTTATAATTCGAGTCGTGTGGCTGCCATTGCCCAACTGACTGGAGGCGAACAAGCCGACTGGAAAGAGTTCAACTTGGAGTTGGAATGGAAGAAAGAATACAATGCCGATACCAACTACCGTATGACTATCATTTGTTCGGCAAGTAAAGATGGAGATAAGTTCTGGGGTGCTCCTGAAAGTACTTTGATTGTTGATGATTTTGAATTAGTATCAGAATAATCATTACCTATCGTTATAGCATTTTAAAAGGTCTGCAAACTATTTTGTTTGCAGGCTTTTTTTGTTTTCTGCCTTTGTATGAGGAATTTTTCACGACAGATGAACTGACCTGTGCAGATGTTTTGTGAAAAGATGCACAGGAACTTCCGGAAACATCAAGGCGATTTTTATTATCATGTAGTAAAAAAATACACATTATTTGTTTTTTTATAAGCAATTTATTAAATTACAACCCGAATAAATCTGTGATACTAAATTATAGCTTATGAAAAAAGTAGTAGTTTTTTTATGCCTGTCTTTAGTGATAGATTTGTTTTTCCGGCAATCTGTGCAGGCGCAAAGTGGGAACAGCAATCCGGTTTCTGTTATAAAGCCGGAGTTCCCGGGCGGGATGGATTCGCTGTACAATTTCATTTATAAGCGGTTAGATAAATATACGTTTAGTAAAGCAGAGTTGGAAGCTACGCATGATAGGGTTCTTTTCCTTCTTTTTGAAGTTAAGAAAGATGGGAGTGTAGTTCCTGCTAAGAATGTGGATGAAGATCTAAATCGTATTGTCAGACAAATGCCGAAATGGAAACCGGGTGCGATTGAAGGGGTTGCGATAGATATGGATTATAGTCTTCCTTTAGGTTTTAGATTTAGGAATAAAGATTATCAGTGGGGCGATGCTATACCGCAGTCGTTGTGGGCTTCTACTGATTATATTTATAAGACAAGTGAAGTGGATGTAGCTCCGGAATTTCCGGGAGGGTTGTTTACATTGCTTGTTTATATTCAAGAAATAATGGAGCATCCTCTGGTAAATGTAGGAAATGAATTATTAGGAAGGGCAATTGTGAGAATGGTTGTGCGTAAAGACGGTAGTCTTGATAATATAGAAATTGTGCGTTCAGTTGGTTCTGTATGGGATAATAAAATACTTCGTTTTGTGAAAGATATGCCAAGGTGGAAACCCGGCATGAAAGATGGAAAAGTTGTGGATACAGAATGTCTGGTCTCTATTTCTTTAAAATTGCCTTAATATTTCAGTGATACTAATTATAGCTTATGAAAAAAGTAGTAGTTTTTTTATGCCTGTCTTTGGTGATAGCTTTGTTTTGCCGGCAGTCTGTGCAGGCGCAAAACAGAAAGGTCGATTTAACTTTAGTCGGTTTAATGAGTGATTCGGTTTTCGATAGTAGTGAGGTCGATGAAAAGCCGGAGTTCCCGGGTGGGATGGATTCGCTGTACAATTTCATTTATGCACGGTTAGAGAAGTCTACGTATAGTGAAGAGGAAGTACAGAATGCGGAAAAGAAGGTCTATACTGTCAGTTTTGTAGTCGAGAAAGACGGGAGTATTGATTTTGTGAGGGTGCGTTATTATGGTAAATCGTCGGAGGATGAAGTGTACAGAAATGCAAAAATACTTCGTCTTTTCAAACAAATGCCTAAGTGGAAACCCGGGAAGCGGGACGGAGAAGCTGTTGATGTGTATTATACAATCCATTTTGGTGATAAGTTCTGGGATAAAAATTACTTGTGGGGTGATGCCATACCGCAATCGATGAGGGCTTCTACCAACTCTGTGTATGAAACAAGCGAAGTAGATGATGCTCCAGAATTTCCGGGTGGTGTACGTGTTATGGTCGATTACATACGGGAGGTCGTGACATATCCTCCTTTGCAAGTTTGTGCAGAAGGGCAGCCGCCTAAAGTAATCGTGCAAATGGTAGTGCGTAAAGACGGCAGTCTTGACAAGATTGAAGTGGTACGTTCTGTAAGCCCGGCATTAGATAAGAATGCACTTCGTATAACAGAGGAAATGCCAAGGTGGAAACCCGGTGTAAAAGATGGGAAGATGGTGGATACGAAATTTGCATTTCCTGTTTCTTTTGTTTTGCATTGATTTCATCTATATGCATGTAATAAAAAGACGGTTGCCTGCAGGCAACCGTCTTTTTTTGTTGGTATAATTGATATTGTTGTTTAGAACAACGCATTATCGAACAGCAGTTGGTAAACGTTGCTGATAACACCTAAAAGGATAACTCCTGCAAGGCAGATAACCAGACTGGCACGAGTCATGTTTGAGCTGCGGAATGTTGGCAACGGATTGTCGTTTGGTGTAATGTACATAGCTTTTACAATAAGCAAATAGTAGTACAGTGAAATAATGGTATTGACCAATGCCAAGAATACGACAAGCAGATGCCCTGCATGGAATGCAGCAGCAAAAACGAAGAACTTCGAGAAGAAACCGGCAAACGGAGGAATACCTCCCAAAGAAAAGAGTGCCAGTGTCATGATGAAGCTCAAACGCGGATTGGTTTTATAAAGTCCGTTGTATGCTTCGCGGTCTACACGTCCGCCATTGTGTTGTTCTATGGTTGTAATAACGCCGAACACTGCTAAGTTGGCAACAATGTACACAATAACATAATATACTAATGAGGTCATGCCCTGTGCATCGGCACCCAATACAGCCAACATGATGTAGCCGGCTTGTGAGATACTACTGTATGCCATGAAGCGTTTCAAGTCGTGTTGCAGGATGGCAAATATGTTGGCAATGGTAATTGTTACAACAATCACAACCGATAGCAACATACTCCAATTGTCTGTCATAGAGGCAAACACTTTCACTAAAATGCTCATTAAGGCAAATGCGGCAGCACCTTTTGATATGACAGACAAGTACGCTGTTACGCTGGTTGGTGCTCCTTGGTACGTATCGGGAGTCCACATGTGGAACGGAACCAAGCTCAGTTTGAATCCCAATCCGGCAAAGAACAATACCATAGCCATGATTTGCAACGGAGTACCTGTCAGTAATTCAGGCAGATCGTTGAAATACATGGTCCCACATGTCCCGTAAATGAGGGATAAACCATACAGCATCAAAGCCGACGAGAACATTGCATTCAGAATGAATTTGGTCCCTGCTTCTGCACTTTGTCGGCGATATTTATCGAAGGCAACAAGACAAGCTATAGGAATACTGGCAAGTTCCAATCCTACGTAGAATAAGAGGAAACTGCCTGCACTGATCATGTAGTACATACCCAATAAGGTAGAAAGGGTCAGTACATAAAATTCACCGGCTTTATGGCGGGTATCCTCACGGTTGATCCATGAGTCGGCTTGCATAAATACCAGTAATGTTCCTAAGGCAAGCACGGTCTTCATGATAGAAGCCATGGGGGAGGTTTGATACATACCTCCGAAAGCTTCACCCGAAACCGGGATGATGTTCAATGCGATTTGTACCACTAAAAGTCCGCATGCCAAACCTTGTAATGCCTTGTGGTTAGGTTGTTTCAGTATCAAGTCGGCAAGCAATATGACTATCAAGATGATTGCCAGACTGATTTCTGCTTGCATTGTAGAGAATATTGTACTTATATCCATAATGTCTTGATTAATGTATTAATTGTGAAATGATAGGTTCGACACTATTGCTGATGACATTGCTAACCCAATAAGGAGCGAGTCCTAAACCAGCTACTGCCACGATAAGGCAAATCACAGCAAGACGTTCGTCCCACGTAGCATCGGTCAGTTTCAAATGTTCCGGGTTCTTACATGTACCATATAAGATTTTCCCGACAACACGCAAAATATATACAGCCGTTATGACAATACTTGTAGTGGCAATAATGGTGCATGTACGATGGAAAATATCAGTATGTTCGAATGAACCTACAAAGACTGTCATTTCTGCAATGAAACCGCTTAAACCCGGCAAACCAAGGTTGGCAAGACCTGCTATTACATAACCTACAGCCAAGAAAGGCATGATTTTCATCAAACCGCTCAACTGGCGAATGTCACGCGTATGGGTTCGTCCGTATATCATACCGATGAGGGCGAAGAATAGGGCTGTCATCAAACCGTGGCTTAACATTTGCAGGATAGCACCTGTAGCACTGACACGAGTTGCCATCAGTAAGGCAAACAATACAAGCCCACAGTGGCTTACAGACGAATAAGCATTGATGTATTTCAAGTCGGTTTGAACAACTGCACTGAAAGCTCCGTAAACAACAGAGATTGTAGTCAATATTAAGAAGAAATCACCCCAAATGGCGGTACCTGTAGGCATCAAATACATGGCAACACGGAAACATCCGTAACCTCCTAGTTTCATCAATACGCCCGCATGTAACATAGATACTGCAGTAGGTGCTGATGCATGACCATCGGGACTCCAGGTATGGAATGGGAAGAGAGCTCCTAAGACTCCGAATCCAAGGAATACCAATGGGAAGAAAATACGTTGTATTTCGGTGGGTATTTGATGTTTTACAATTTCAAGGATATTCATTGTTTCTGCTCCGGCACCATAGTAAATACCTAAAATGCCAATCAGCAGAAATGCCGAACCACCCATTAACATCAACGTCAGTTTCATAGCAGAATATTCCTTGCGACCACTTCCCCATACGCCGATAAGTAGATACATAGGGATTAAGGCGACTTCGTAAAACATGAACATAGTAAACAGGTCGGTAGAGATAAAGAATCCGAATACGCCGGTACTCAACAAAGTGAACCACATGAAATATTCTTTGGTAAGAGGCTTTAATTTCCATGAGGCAAATGTTCCGGTAAATACAATAATGGCACTCAGTAATAACATGACAACAGAGATGCCGTCTACTCCTACAGAATAGGCTATATGTAATGGGGCATACCAAGTAATGCTGTCTGTGAAAAGCATTTCTTCGGTTGCACCTCCGTTTCGGAGACCTATATAAGAAACGGTAAGGTATGCAGCCAGTACTAATAAAATACTGGAACCGGCAACCATTACTCCTCTTACTTGATTCAAATTGCGGGCTATCCACAATCCTAATAGCATCAGTAGAGGTACTAAAACAAAAAGACTTAATATATTCATAATACTAATAACATGACGGTTAATACTATAATTCCACCCAAGAACCACATGGTGTAACTTTGAATCTTACCATTTTGTAGTGGTTGTGCGCTTTCACCGGCTGCATTGGTACTCCATGCCATGAAATTCATGAATTGGTCAATTACATGACGGTCGAACCATGCAAGCGGAGTAGAGATACAGCGGAATATGATTTTCTTTGTTACGAATAACCATATTTCATCCATATAGAAACGTTTATATGCAGCGCGATGTAATGTGGCGAAACGTTTTGCCAACATTTCGGCAACAGGCTGTTTGTCGCGTGCGTACATCCAAGTAGCTAATGCAATAGCTATAAGAGCTACAACAATGCTTGTTATTGCTACTTGTACATTCAAATGGATATCGTATGCATGTCCGTTGGCTGAAACAAAATGGCCGAATGGAAGTATCCATCCGCATACAATTGTGATAACAGCTAAAACCATTAACGGGAAAGTCATAGACAATGGGCTTTCATGCGGTGTATGGTGTGCATGAAGTTCTTTATTTTCTGTTCCCCAGAAAATGCCATAGTATAAACGGAACATATAGAATGCGGTCATACCTGCTATAATTGTCATGATCCATCCCATTATTGGGCTGAACTGGAAACAGGCTGTCAGAATTTCATCTTTCGAAAAGAACCCTGAGAATGGAGGAATACCGGCAATAGCTAAACATGCAATCAGGAATGTGATATGTGTTATGGGCATGTATTTGCGTAATCCCCCCATTGTTGACATTTCATTGCTGTGAACAGCGTGAATGATACATCCGGCACCAAGGAATAACAATGCTTTGAACATGGCATGTGTGAATAGGTGGAACATTCCTGCCATATACCCTAATCCTCCTTCATGTGGGTTTGCTGTGGTACATACACCCAATGCAACCATCATGAAACCAATTTGTGAAATTGTTGAAAATGCGAGTACACGTTTGATGTCGCTTTGTGCACAGGCGACTGATGCTGCATAAAATGCAGTAAATGCACCAACATAGGCTACAATGTGTAAGGTTTCGGGGGCATATCCGATAAAAAGCGGGAACATTCGGGCTACTAAATAAACACCGGCAACAACCATTGTGGCTGCGTGGATAAGGGCACTAACAGGAGTAGGACCTTCCATTGCATCGGGTAACCAAATGTGTAATGGGAACATGGCACTCTTACCGGCACCACCAATGAACATCAGTCCTAATGCAAGCGGTAACATCATTCCGCATTTTACTAATTGTTCTTGTTCGGGTGTGAATGTAAAGGTCCCCATGTAGAAGCCATAGATTAAAATTCCGATAAGGAAGCCTAAATCGGCAAAACGGGTTACGATGAATGCTTTCTTGCTGGCTGCAATAGCTTCGGGTTTGGTATAATAAAAGCCTATAAGCAGATATGAAGATACACCAACTAACTCCCAAAATACATACATTTGGAAGATGTTGGTTGCAAGTACCAAACCTAACATAGAGAATGAAAATAAAGAAAGAAACGCATAATAGCGTTGGAATCCTACTTCACCTTTCATGTAGCCGAATGAATAAATGTGTACCATTAAACTAACTGTAGAAATGACAACAAGCATCATGACAGAAATAGGGTCGAGTAATATCCCCATATCTATGTGCAGTGAAGTATTGAATGGTAACCATTGGAAGTTCCAAGGAATTAGCGTTTGAAAAACTCCTTCAGCCGTACGTGGAACCGTGAAATATTCGAAAGCGGTAAGGTAACTCAATACAGTTACACCTGTCAGTGAGAGTGTTCCGATGAGTCCCGCTACGCGATGTTTCATGTACATACCCGTTAGACCTAATATTAAAAAACTCAGGACGGGTAGCGCAAGTATTAGAATTGTATATTCCATAATCAATAATTGTTTTTTTAGTTATCCTTTCAGATCGGTAATGTCATCAGTCAAAATCTGTTTTACATTGCGATATACATTAATAATAATGGCTATCGCTATAGCTGTTTCGGCTGCGGCGATGGCAATGCCAAACAGGGTGAAGAAATGGCCTTCTAATTGCCCCTGGAAAAGATAACGGTTGAATACGGCGAAGTTAATGTTTGTTGCGTTTAGCATAAGTTCAATAGAAATGAGCAATGCCAACAAGTTTTTACGAGTGAAAAATCCGTAAATACCACAAAACATCATGATAGTACTGACTACTAAATAGTGTATTACATGTATTTCCATAAATAAAATCTCCTGTTATTTTTCCTTTCTGGCTATCAGAATACCGCCTATCATACAAGCAAGTAGCAATACGCTGACTACTTCGAAGGGTAATACAAATTGATATTTATCGGTTCCGACAAGTGCCAGACCTATTTCGCGAGAGGGAAGCTCATCTCCTAATGGAATAGCATTGAGAGCGAATCCATTTGTGAAGAGAAGCAGTAGTACTAATGCGGCTCCAATTATAGTTGTTGCTAAAACACTAAATAGACGGGCCTTACTGATTTTATAGTTCATGTCTTTGTCCGATCGGGTTAGTGCAATTGAAAAAACATATAAAACGATTATACCTCCGGCATATACCATCAATTGGACTGCTCCTAAGAAAGTATATCCTAACATGAAGAATATCGCTGCAGTTCCGAAAAGGACAAACAACAAGTATGTTGCAGAACGCAATAATTTGCCTGTTGTTACAGCAAGTATTGAGCATATCGCAATAGCGATGGCCACTACACTGAATACGATATTTTGAAATGTTAATATTTCCATTGTTTATGTTATTTAGCAAGGGTTGAACCTTTATGGTTTAGGGTCAATACAAGTTTGTTTTTCTCGAATACTGCATTTTCGAAATCGTTGGTGAATTCAATAGCATTGTGAGGACAAACGTTTACACATAGTTGACAAAACATGCATGAACCTAAGTTATACTCGTATTTGACCAATACTTTTTTCTTTTTTCCGTCAGCTCCTTCATGCATTTCTGATGTAATTTTGATTGTACCATTGGGACAGTTCATTTGGCACAATCCACATGCTATGCAATGATGATGATTTTCTTCATCGTGAATCATGGTGAGCTTTGCACGATGGCGTTCAGGGATGTGCAATGTGGTGTGACGGTTCTCAGGATATTGTTCGGTGATTTTCGGCTCTAAAAAGACTTTCATTGAAGTACGTAGACCGACAAGTAAACTTTTAATACCTGAGGCATATCCTTTTATATAGTCGCTGAAACTTTCCATGTTAATTCTGTTTTAAAAAACTAGTCCATAAACTTTACATACAGCCATTATCAACATAATGAGCAATGACAAAGGCATGATGTATTTCCATTCTAATTGTAATACTTGGTCAATGCGTAATCGAGGATAAGTCCATCGTATCCACATTAACAGAAATACAACAAAGAATGTTTTGCCCAAAAACCATACAATACCGGGTATATAATCCATTACAGCATTGAATCCGTCAAGCCCTGAAATGTGCAATGGCATCCAACCTCCTAAGAAAAGTGTGGTTGCTATTCCGGCTGTAATGAATAAATTTAAGTATTCTGCTAAATAGAAAAATCCGAAATGTATACCAGAATATTCGGTATGATATCCGGCTGTTAATTCCTGTTCTGCTTCTGCAAGGTCGAACGGACCACGATTGGCTTCTGCATTTCCTGCAATCAAGTAAACAATAAATGCAACGATTGCTACAATATGACCTTTAAAAATATTCCATCCATTAGCTTGGCTTGTTACAATTCCATGGATGTCCATTGTCCCACTTAACATTACCATAGTAAGTACTGTAATGCCAATAGAAATTTCATAACTAATAAGCATTGCACCACTTCGTACGGCACCGATAAGTGTATATTTACTGTTACTACTCCATCCTGCGAGCAGAATACCTAGAATCCCTATGGAAGAAGCTGCCAATACAAACAAGATACCAATATTCATACTTAAAATTTCACCGCCATTATGCCACGGTAAGCAAGAAAAAGTAAGAATAGAGGCAAGAATAACTAAAAATGGTGCCAAACCGTATAAGAACTGGTCGGCATTTTTCAGTTTGAAAACTTCTTTGATAAGAATCTTGATTACGTCGGCCGGAACTTGTAGGAGACCTCCTTTTCCACCTACACGGTTTGGACCAATACGACATTGGAAAGCTGCACAGACCTTACGCTCCATATAGATGAGGATAATTGCAAGCACGGCATATAATACCATAATAATAATACCTACAACGACACATTCCAGAAAAATGGCTAATCCTTCTGGCATAAAACCGCATAACCATGTGTGTATAGCGGTCAATAGCGGCTGTAGATTATAGTAATCTAAAAATGCTTGGTTCATATTTTGTAATTCTTAAATTTAAATTGACTTACGCTGAATATTATTTTTCTTGTCATCGGTCTATATCTGGGATTACGAAGTCTACGGAAGCACCAATAGCAATTAAATCGGCAAATTTCCATCCACGGCAAAGTGTATCCATTGCTTGTACCAATGGTAAACCTGTAGAACGGAAGTGCATACGATATGGAGTTTTGTCTCCGTGACTTTCAATAACAACACCAAATTCACCTCGGCTTGTTTCTACAGCTGATGTCCAAATCCCTTCTGGTAGTTTGATTATCGGTTTCGTTTTTACACGAAATTCTCCTTCTGGGATATTGTCTATCAATTGCTCGATAATGCGACATGATTCCATGATTTCGTCCATACGTACCATATAACGTGCAAATGAGTCGCATTCATTATAGGTAATTTGTTTGAAATCTATTTTATTGTACAAAGCGTATGGATGACGTTTACGGACATCGTTAGCCCATCCTGTTGCACGTCCTGTACCACCAGTGCATCCTAATGAGATTGCTTCTTCTTTTGTTAGAATTCCTACTCCTTTTAAACGAGTGTCTGCAATAACATTTCCGGTAAAAATGTCGTGATAATCTTTGATGACTTTCCGTAAGTGTTTAATGAAATCTTTTACTTTTTGACAGAAAGTAGGATGGATATCATCTTGCACTCCACCTATTACATTATAATGTTGAATTAAGCGCCCACCTGTAGTTTCTTCAAATATGTCAAGAATCATTTCTCTTTCACGGAATCCATAGAAGAAAGGAGTCATGGCTCCCATATCCAAAACCAGACAAGAATAAAATAGTAAGTGAGAATCAATACGTTGCAATTCATCCATAATCGTGCGGATATATTGTGCACGTTCTGAAATTTCGATTCCCGCAGCTTGTTCAATACAGGTACATAATGCGTGGCGGCTTTGATGCGCACTTAAATAATCTAAGCGGTCTGTCATACCCAGACTTTGTGGGTAAATCATACTTTCGTTCATTTTTTCGATCCCACGATGTATATAACCTAATATAGGATCTACTTTTTTTACAACTTCACCGTTGAGTGAAATACGCATACGCAACGCACCATGAGTGGAAGGATGTTGAGGTCCCATACTTACTACAAAATCGTCCTCATCGAACACACGGTGATTGAAACCCTGCAAAGAACCGTCTGGCATGAGACGATATTCCTTTGTTATGTCGGCATTTATTTCATTGTCTAAACGCAGAGGGTTTGATTTCATATCGTAATCTTTGCGTAACGGCCACCCAATCCAATCTTCCCGTAAGAAGAGGCGTCGCATATCAGGATGTCCGGTAAATACAATTCCAAAGAAATCGTATACTTCGCGCTCTTTAATGATTGCAGTCTTCCACAAATCACTTACCGAAGGAAGTACTGGTTGTTGGCGATCGGTGTTTGTTGTACGAATAGCGATTGTATCTCCCGTCACAGTTGATTCCATAAAATAGATTGCTCCCAATCCTTCCTCCTCCCAATCCATACCTACAATATCGCGTAAGAAATCCATTGGAGATTGAGGATCATTTCTTAATCCTTCGGCAACACGTCGGAAATTGTTTAATGGAACTTTGATGACTTGAGCGTTTCCCGGACATATTTCGGCTCCTTGTATGTTCTTGATTATATCGTCACGTTTCATTCCTGACCTCCTTTCGCTTTATCTGTTTCATTTTCTTGTTTTACCTGCTCGTCCGCTGCGTTTTTACGGTTAATGCCTCCGAGATAACGCTCTACTTTCATTTTGCGTTGTAATTGCATTAATCCATAATAGAAAGCTTCCGGTCGTGGAGGACATCCAGGAATGTATACATCGACAGGGATAATTTTGTCGATACCATTTACTACATTGTACGATTTGATGAACGGTCCACCTGAAATGGTACATCCACCTACCGCAACTACATACTTTGGCTCTGCCATTTGGTCGTACAAACGTTTCATTACAGGAGCTGTGCGATATGTAATGGTTCCCATTACGATTAGCACATCAGCTTGACGTGGAGAATTACGAGTTACTTCAAACCCGAAACGTGCCATGTCGTAGCGTGCGGCACCTAAGGCCATAAACTCAATTGCACAACAACTAGTTCCTAATAATAGTCCCCAAACGGAATTGCTTCGTCCCCAATTGATTAACTCATCGAATGTCGTAAGGATGACACCTGCTCCATCATCGTTCAATTGCTGGACCATACGTTCCAAGTAATCGTTGTTCTTGAATTCGTCGTACTTCATGGAGCGAATTTTTGGTTTATTTATTCCCATTCTAATGCTCCTTTCCGCCAAGCGTAAGCCAAGCCTAAAATTAATACTAATAAAAAGAATGATACACACACTAATGCGTAGGCACCGATTTCATTCACAACATTAGCCCATGGGAAAAGAAAAACGGTTTCGATATCGAACATCAAGAATAAAATGGCAAACAAATAATAGCCTGCCTTGAATTGTACCCATGATTGTCCGCGTGTCGGAATACCGCACTCATAAGGTTCACCTTTTTGTGGGTTGAACGTATGTGGCGCAATAAGTTTTGAAATCGTCAGTGCCGCTACCACCAGCACGGCGGCTGTTAAGATAGCTACAACTAAAAACGTGAAAAACATATATGTATTTTTATTTGATTTTGTTGAATACGTTTTATGTATTCTGAAAAACAAGGCAAATATACATATTTATTTTAACAAAGCTTAGCGAGATGGATAAAAAATAAAAAAAGTAAATTTCTTTGTTTGGAAATATTTTTATCGGTTAATGGGCAGAAAAATTAAGTGAAGTATTTTTCTAGTTTTTTTATCATCATACCTAAACAAAACACTACTACATGGTCGTTTTCTTGGATGATTGTATTTCCAGTTACAAGCATTCCTTCGCCGTTGCGAATTAATCCTCCTATTGTTGCCCCTTTGGGCAATCCAATGTCTTTAACACACGATTTTGTGATGCGTGCCCCGTTTTTTACTGTAAATTCGGCTACGTCTGCATTGGCGAAAGTTAAACATTTTACGTTTGACACATCTGCGTCTAACATCATTTGGTAGATATGGCTGGCTGCAATGAACTTTTTATTAATGACAGTGCCTATGTCTAAACTTTCTGCCATGCTGATATAATCGATATTCTCAACTTCGGCAATAGTTTTGTTAATTCCCATTCGTTTTGCAGTCAAGCATGCCAGAATATTTGTTTCGGAACTTCCTGTGAGTGCTATAAAAGCGCCTGTATTTTTTATGCCTTCTTCTAATAGTAATTCTACATCACGTCCATCACCATTGATGATCATTACATTATCGTCTACAAGTTCTGTCAGTCTATTGCAGCGATTTACGTCATTTTCTATGATTTTGGTACGCATGTAATCTGGCATATATTGGACTGTTCTAACAGCAATACGACTTCCTCCCATTATCATGACATCTCGAATATCGGTATAGTTTTCTTTTCCTGCTATTTTCTGTATGTAGGAAATATATTTCTTTGTAGTTGTAAAATATACAATGTCATTTAGTTGTATTGCATCATCACCTCGCGGAATAATAGTTTCATTTCCTCTTTTGATAGCTACAATATGGAAAGGTATGCTTCTTTCTCCCAATTCTCGGAAAGGGACATTTAATATTTCTGCCGATTCTCTCATTTTAGTACCTAATAAGATTAATGCTCCACCGGCAAATTCCCACCATTGGCGTATCCAACTCATTTTTAAAGCATCGACAATTTCTTTTGCAGCCAGCATTTCGGGATAAATCAATGAGTGTACACCCAGTTTTGCGAAGAAATCTTTATTCTTAGGCAATAAATATTCGTAGTTGTCGATTCTTGCAACAGTCTTTTTGGCTCCTAAATTTGTAGCCAGCATACATGCTGTCATATTCTGACTTTCATTTGGTGTTACTCCGATAAAGAGGTCGGCTCCTTCTATTCCTGCCCGTTTTAATCCAGATATAGAAGTTGGAGATGCGTTGACGGTCATTAAATCGAAATTGTTGTTCAGTTTGCTCAGTTTCGTTTCGTCTTCATCCATTAGAATAATGTCTTGCTTTTCTCCCGATAGTAATTTGGCAAGATGGGTACCTACAGCTCCTGCTCCGGCTATAATGATTTTCATGAGTTATAATAGTTTAATGATTGTGTTTAAGATGTTGTTTTTGTCGATGTGGCAGATGGTGTGCAATGCTTGTACCGATCCATGTTGGATGAATGCGTCTGGAATACCTATCCTTTTTATAATAGGGGTATAGTTATTATCGGACATAAATTCAAGAATTGCACTTCCCATACCACCTTTGAGGACTCCGTCTTCAACAGTGATAATTCGTTGGAATTTTTTTCCTATTTCGTGAAGCATTTCTTCATCCAATGGCTTTAAGAATCTTAAGTCATAGTGGGCAATGCTTTTCCCTGTTTGTTTTTCTGCTTCACTGATAGCTTGTGCAGTGTCATTCCCTATAGGTCCGATAGATATAACTGCTAAATCGTATCCATTTTTTAGTTTCCTTCCTTTTCCTATTTCAACAGCTTCTAACGGACATGCCCAATTGACTAAATATCCTCTTCCCCGTGGATAGCGGATAACAAACGGTCCTTGATTGGGAAGTTGAGCTGTGTACATGAGCTTTCGTAATTCATGTTCATCGTAGGGAGATGCAATTGTTAAATTGGGAATCGGGCGCAGATATGCCATGTCGAATATTCCATGATGGGTGGGGCCGTCTTCACCTACTAATCCGGCACGATCTAAACATAAAACGACATTTAATCGTTGAATGGCAACATCGTGGATAAGATTATCGTATGCGCGTTGCATGAATGAAGAGTAAATATTGCAAAATGGTTGAAGTCCTTCTTTTGCCATTCCACCTGAAAAGGTAACGGCATGACCTTCTGCTATACCTACATCGAACGCTCTTTCGGGCATGGCTTTCATTAAGATATTCATCGAGCACCCGGTTGGCATTGCAGGTGTAACACCTATGATTTTGTCGTTTTTTTGTGCCAACTCCAATAATGTGTTTCCAAAAACTTCTTGAAATAAAGGGGGCTTTCCTGTTGTATCGGTTATGATTCGTTCGCCTGTTTCTTTATTGAATATTCCCGGAGCGTGCCAAATGGTTGCTTCTTTTTCGGCCGGTTCATATCCTTTCCCTTTTCTTGTATGGATATGAAGAAGTTTAGGACCTTTCATGTCTTTAATTTCTTTTAAGACTTTGGCAAGTCCTAAGACATCATGTCCGTTTATAGGTCCGAAATAGCGAATGTTCATTCCTTCAAAGACATTCTGCTGTTGGGTTAGAATCGATTTCAAACTGTTGTTGAAACGTAGCAGGCTTTTCCTGCGTTCTTCGTTGAGAATACCTAATTGGCGTAGCTTCTGTGCTATTTTATATCGGATAAGGTTATAGCTTTTCGATGTTTGGAGATTCAATAAATACTGTTTCATGCCTCCAACACTTCGGTCGATAGCCATATTGTTATCATTTAAGATAATCAGAAGGTTGTTAGGTGTAGAAGATGCATTGTTCAATCCTTCAAAAGCAAGTCCTCCGCTCATGGAACCATCTCCGATAATCGCAACAACATGGCGGTTGGTTTCTCCTTTTTTGGTGGCTGCAACGGCCATGCCTAATGCTGCTGAAATTGAATTGGAAGCGTGTCCGCATGTGAAAGTATCGTATTCGCTTTCATCGGGTGAAGGAAACGGACACAAACCGTTTAGCTTTCGGTTGGTATAGAAACGGTCTCTTCGTCCCGTTAATATTTTGTGGCTGTAAGCCTGATGACCTACATCCCATACGATCCGGTCGTATGGAGTATTATATATATAATGGATAGCAACAGTTAATTCAATGGCTCCTAAGCTCGACCCAAGATGCCCCGGGTTACGTGAAAGCTCATCTATTATTTTTTCTCTTAACTCTTTACAGACTTCAGGAAGCAATTCGGCAGGAAGATGGCGTAAATCTTCCGGGCTATCTATTTTACTCAACAATTCGTAAGAAGTAACTTGTTCCATCAGGTTTTGTTTCAAGATTAATGTCACAAAAGTACAATAAATATATGTATTGTGTTTACATTTGTGCTAAAAATAACAACAGTATTTGTTTATGGAATTCAGAACTAAAGTTGATTTGCCTGTAGGTGTTCCTCCTATTCATCATTCGGATATATTGATGTTATGGGGTTCGTGCTTTGTTGAGAATATTGGAAAATTATTTTCCGATTACAAATTTCAGTGCGATATAAATCCTTTTGGAATATTGTATAATCCATATTCGATAGCAAAAGCTCTCTCGAACGTGCTGACGAAAAAAAAATTTGATGAGACGAATTTGAGAAAAGATCAAGACGTTTGGTACAGTATGATGCACCATGGTTCTTTCTCATCTTCAGATAAAGGAGAATGTCTTGGAAAAATAAACGGACGTTTACAAAATGCGATAAATTTGTTTCCGCAAGTTCGGTGGATGATATTTACATGGGGAACCGCATGGGTTTATGAATGGAAAGAAACGGGTGAAGTAGTGGGAAATTGTCATAAATTGCCAAGCCATTGTTTTACGCGTCGCCTGTTGTCAGTCGATGAAATAGTTGAAACATATACTAAGTTAATCAAAGAAATGATGATATTGAATCCTCAGGTTCATTTCCTTTTTACCGTCAGCCCGATACGGCATGTAAAAGATGGCATGCATGGGAATCAGGTCAGCAAATCGGTTTTATTGTTGGCTGCTCAACAGCTGGTTGAAAAATTTCCATGTTGTTTTTATTTCCCTTCGTATGAAATAATGATCGATGAATTGCGCGATTATCGTTTTTATGCGGAAGATATGTTACATCCCTCCCAGTTGGCTATTGATTACATGTGGGAATGTGTCGGTAAGGTATTCTTTCCTCCTTCTACAATTACTTTTTTAAATGAATGGGAAAAACTGAAAAAAGGAATAAACCATCGCCCGTTTGATGTCAATTCGAATCAATATCAACGTTTTTTAAGTCAAATACTGTTAAGAATAGAATTGCTAAAAGAAAAATTTCCGTACTTAGATGTTCAAAAAGAAATAGAAATATGTCGAGATCGATTGAAGAAATAGCATCGGTTATCGGTGCAAAGAGAGTGGGAACGCATAATGTGAATATTGATTGGTTATTGACAGATAGTCGTTCGCTGTGTTTCCCGGAAGAGACTTTATTTTTTGCGTTAAAGACGAAGCGTAACGATGGTCATAAATATATTGAAGAATTGTATGCGAAAGGAGTCCGTAATTTTGTTGTGACAGAATTGCCAGATGCGATAAAGCATTGTCAAGGCTCGAATTTTTTGGTTGTAAACGATACATTGAAAGCGTTGCAACGTTTGGCGGCAAAGCATCGCGAACAGTTTGACATTCCGGTTATAGGCATTACTGGAAGTAATGGAAAAACAGTAGTCAAAGAATGGATATATCAGCTGGTTACTCCAGATAAAGTGGTTACACGTTCTCCACGAAGTTATAATTCTCAAATCGGTGTTCCTTTATCTGTTTGGTTGATGAATGAACATACGGAGTTGGGCGTTTTTGAAGCTGGTATTTCAGAAATGGGAGAAATGGAAGCTTTGCAGCCTATTATTCGTCCTACAATCGGTATTATAACCAATATAGGAGGAGCCCATCAAGAGAACTTTGCATCTTTACAGGAGAAGTGTATGGAAAAGTTGCAATTGTTTAAAGATTGCGATGTCCTTATTTATAACGGAGATAATGAGTTGATTAGTAGTTGTGTGTCAAAATCATTGTTTACAGCTCGGGAAATAGCATGGTCAACGAAAGATGCAGAGCGTCCGTTATTTATAGAACAGATAGAAAAAGATGATACAGGAACAACCATAAAATATCAATATTTAGGTTTCTTGAAAGAATATCGGATACCATTTATTGACGATGCTTCCATAGAAAACTCGTTAAATTGTTTGGCTGCTGCGTTGTACCTGATGATATCTCCCGAGAAAATAGCACAACGAATGTCACAATTGGAGTCGGTTGCAATGCGTTTGGAAGTAAAGGAAGGGAAAAATGGCTGTTTATTGATAAATGATAGTTATAATTCAGATTTTGCTTCGCTCGATATTGCTCTCGATTTCATGGCTCGGCGTGAAGAAAATAAAGGCAAGAAAAGGACATTAATACTTTCGGATATACTTGAAAGTGGTCAGCCCGGAAAGTTGCTTTATCGTCAAGTTGCCGATTTGGTACATAATCGGGGAGTTGACCGTATAATAGGAGTAGGTGAAAGTATTTCAAGTAATGCTTCTCGTTTTGAAATGGACAAACAGTTCTTTCGGACAACAACAGAATTGATAGAATCGGGAGTTTTAAATACTTTGAAAAATGAGATTATATTAGTTAAAGGAGCTCGTGCATTTCATTTCGATACGGTTTCCGATTTGCTTGAACTAAAAGTTCATGAAACAATATTGGAATTGAATTTGAGTGCTTTGGTAGAGAATTTGAATTATTATCGCAATAAGTTAAAACAAGAAACAAAAATGGTCTGCATGGTGAAGGCTTCAGCGTATGGAGCTGGATATTTTGAAATCGCAAAAACATTGGAGGAACATCGTGTGGATTATTTGGCAGTTGCTGTTGCCGATGAAGGTGCTGACTTGCGTAAGGCAGGAATAAATGCATCAATAATAATTATGAATCCGGAAATGACTGCATTTAAAACAATGTTTGATTATCGTTTGGAACCAGAAGTTTATAGCTTTCATTTGTTGGATGTCTTGATTAGGGCAGCCGAGAGGGAAGGTGTGTCCAATTTCCCTATCCATATAAAGATAGATACAGGTATGCATCGTTTGGGATTTGATCCGAAAGATATGGAAAAATTGAAAGATCGTTTGCATCGGCAATCGGCTGTCATTCCTCGTTCTGTTTTTTCTCATTTGGTAGGGAGCGATTCTGCGCGGCTTGATACATTTACACATCGGCAGGTTGAGCTATTTGAAAAAGCTTCTTCCGAATTGCAAGAAGGTTTTAATCATAAAATTTTACGTCATATTTGTAATACAGCCGGAATAGAGCGGTTCCCAAGTGCCCAGTTTGATATGGTTCGTTTAGGGATAGGTCTTTATGGAATCGATCCGTTTACAAATAAGATTTTGAACAATGTAAGTACTTTAAAATCGACCATACTGCAAATACATGATGTGGAAGCAGACGAGACGGTAGGATATGGGAGGAAAGGTATATTGCATAGAAAATCCCGTATCGCTGCTATCCCGATTGGATATGCTGATGGATTAGATCGGCATTTGGGTAATGGAAAAGGTTATTGTTTGGTTAATGGTCAAAAAGCTTTTTATGTAGGGAATATTTGTATGGATGTATCAATGATAGATGTGACAGATATTGAGTGTAAAGAAGGTGATAAAGTTATTATTTTTGGCGATAGCTTGCCTGTAACCATTTTATCCGATTTATTAGATACAATACCTTATGAAATATTGACGAGTGTATCTGATCGTGTAAAACGTGTGTATTATCAAAATTGAATAATTTAATGAGCATCGATTTTCTAGAAAGGATATCCGATAGCGAAATGAATTCCCATTCCATCTTTGAATTTGGGAATATTGTAATAACCACTTTTCCCGGTATCGTATGGAACATGCAGGGCTATTCCCCAGTCGAGCCGGAGAACAAGGAACGATAAATCGTAGCGTATACCAATTCCTGTTCCTAAAGCGATACTGTCGAAAAAGTGATTAAGACTGAATTCAGCATTAGGACGTGCCGCATCTTTCCGTAATAACCATACGTTTCCAGCGTCGAGAAATGCGGCACCGTTTAAATTTCCTCCGAATAGATTTGAGAAAATGCGGAAACGATATTCTAAATTGGCTTCCAGTTTTATATCTCCTGTTTCATCAACATATGAATAAGATGAGATTTCAGACGGATGGAATCGCCCCGGACCGATAGACCGGATGGTGAAAGCTCGTATACTATTGGCTCCTCCAACATAGAATTGTTCATTATAAGGTGCAATTAATTTATTTCCGTATGCCCAAATAATTCCTGCCATAAATCTTCCTGCCAGTTGTTGTTTGGGGGTGATGTTATACAGTGGTCTTATTTCACTGGAGAATTTCAAGAACTGGGCGAATGGTGTTCCTAAAAATTTCTTATCTCTTGTTTTTATACTCTTCCCGAAAGCTGTGTAAATAAGAGATGTGACATTACCGGCGGATGTGAATGAATTTTCCCACCATAAATTCCATTTTTTCTTTCTCCATGAGTTATCGTAAGTGAAAGTATAGGTAATTGAGGGTATAAATTGATCGTCTAAACTATGGAAAAGCATAGGATTCGCATTGGCTATCGAATCGAAAGTGGCAGTACGGTGTTGTAAATGGTTAAATGCAAGATGTAGAGGGGTAACGGTATGCTTCATGCTTCTTGAGGGTTGGAAGCTATATGAAACAGTTCCTCCAAAAGAAAGCATTTTAAAATAACGAGCTCTGTTTATTTGTTCTGCGTAAACTTTAAAATTAGTTTGCGATGGAAGGAAAAAAGATTGTCCGCGTTCTTTAACCCAAGGCAAAATAAGACGTGGGAAATCAAGAGAAAGAGCTGCTCCTAATTCATAAGAATTCATAACAGACTTGTCTCCATCGACAGTAGAACTGGTTTGCCATTCGTAAGAACCCTTTAACTCTAAGTTGAGCGAAGCTCCCATTCGAAGAAAATTTCTGCGTGAAAGATTGAATATGGCTCCCGGTCCGGTTTGTTTAGTGCTTTTTGTTGTAACATTAAATTCAAGTTCACTGTCGTATGGAAGGTCGAACATGGCATTGACGCGTACATCGAGTGTATCTTTATTGTTGGCTCGTGGAGTATACTGTATTTCGCTGAATTTGAATACTCCCAAGCGGGATAATGCTTCTTGTGTATAGTTTTGCATTGTTTGTGAGTACACATCTCCTTTGCGATAGAGGAAACGTTTGCGTAAAACGTTAAATCGGATACCGGGTTTTTCTCCCGGGTAGTAAACAGTGAAATCTCTGAATTTAAGTGAATCGGTTGGGGCTGCTCCATTGTAATCGGTTAAATAAACGGATGTATTGCCTATGCGGTAAGTCTGTAAAGTTTCTTTCGGCAGATTTTGTTGTGGAACAAGTTTCAGATTTACATAGCCCGGATGCATGAGTGTGTCTGCAAGGAAGGTTAAAAAATCGTTGCGTGCATAATAATAGCCATTGTTCCGGAATAAATCTATGAGTCGTTGCCGTTCGTCATTTAAGTGGATAACATTAAAATTGTCTCCTCTATGAATTAAACGGGCATTGAAATGTTTCATTATTAAGCTGTCTGTTTGCGGAGCAAAACCTTCATAGATGAGTGTGTCAATATAAAACGGTTTTCCCATGTCGATATTGTAACTCAGCTTAATGGCACGTGGATTTTTGGTACTGTCTACCTGATAGTTTATTTTCCCATTAAAATAACCATAGTCTTTTAACAGGTTGGTTGCAACTTTTACACGGGTATCAGGATTGACTGTCGATAAGAGAACAGGGTCTGCTGCTAACTTTTTGAAAATCCATTTCCCGAATTTTTTTTCACTTCCTACGAAACGATTGTATACCCATAATCCGAAAGGTAACGGAAAACGAATGTTAGGGTAAGTCATAATGGCATAATTAGGAGCTATACTGATGGCTCCTTGTACTTCACTTAATGCTTCATCTCCATTAGAACTTTTGTCTTTATTGATGATTGTAATTTTATTAAGACCTTTGTATAAGAGTTCTTCTTCTGGTAAGTTCTTTGTTGTTGAACATGAGAAACAGCAGAAAAACATTACAAAGGAAATTATATGTAAAAAATGTCTTTTCATTTTATTTTTTTGTCATTTGGATTGATTTAATTTGTCAGCATCTTTTCTCCTTTTGAAGATGAACAATTCTCCAAGTTTGCTGATCTTTTTCCTAAGTACGATACCTACACCGGTTTCTATAACTTCTCCATCGAGTATACTTTCGTAATTTTTGTTGTGGAATAGTTTGATATAACGTGTCCCACTATTGTCAAGTCTGTATTCTAATGAAATGTTATCTATGAATGCTTCGTTTTGTTGTTGGGTAGCTTCATTTCCAGTTGAAATTTTTCCTCCGATTACAACTTGAAACCTATTATTCCAAAATCGTTTGGCAAATTGGAAATTATAGTCCGTACGTGAAGTTCCTGTTGCATCTTCGTCTGTCGTTTCCATGCCAAAGTTAATGTCGATGGTTTTTAAAGCACTTCCAGCTATTTTGTTGATTTCCCCTTGCAAGAAAGAGTTTAACATGCTGTTGGTGTCAAGACCTTTGGTATTTGTGTTGTCTTCTGTGAGATACATTCCTGTAACCAACATAGTAATGGCAAGTTTATTCTTTTCTTCTACCGATTTCGATGCCAATTCATTTTGCATATTCCCGTCATCGGGGGCTTCGAGTGTAAAGGCAAAGCCTAAATTTTCCAAACGATTGGTTAAGTTGATACCAACATCGAAGTTGACCATTCGTGAGCTGTTCCCATCGGTAGAAACCGAAGCTCTCATCCGTTCGGATGCTTTGATGTTCATATTAGGATTCATTATGTTTCCTGTCCATTCAATATAGCTTCCGTTTTGTATATGAAATGTTTTAAGGGGAATAATGGGAAGTTCATATTTCAATTCTCCACTTATTAATGAATATCTTCCGTTTAAAAACATATTACCATCTGGTTGATATTGGAATGAAAGGTCTCCACCTCCTTCAAGCGACATATAGTTACTGCCGTTTTCATTTAAATCAACACGTGCCTGAACTGCTTCGTCAATATGAAGTGTCATTAAGATATCCATGCCTCCTAAAGAAAGTGTCGGAATGTCTTTTTTGACAACGGTTGTTGTATCTTTAAAATCGACGAAAGTGACGGTCTCTCCCAGTCGGTCTTCTACAGTAAGAGGTGAGTCTTGAAGAATGTAAGTGAAATTACTGCTTCCTAAAATGTTCATATTGCCGCGCATGGTCAAATTGTCGGGAGTGCCTTTTATTGTAGAATTGAGGTCAACATATAATTTCCCGTGAATCATGGATGCTTTGCTTCGTTTTGCATTAATAAGCTCAAAATTATGGGTATTCATGGATAAATTGAGGTAAGCCGAATTGAGTTGCCTCATATCAATTTCTCCATTAATTGTAAAGGGGCTTTTCCCTTGTGTATAAAGATTGAATTGATCAAACCATAAATGATTGTTGACTATTTTGATGGGACGGTTATCAAATTGTAAGTGTAATGATGTCTTGGGAATATTGATGCTCGAGCTGTCTAAATTTAAGTAACCGTTCATAATTGGCTGGCTACTTTCTCCTACGATGGAGATATCTCCGTTCAGTTTTCCATCTAAAATCGCCATTTTGTCTGGAATAAAAGCATTAGCAATATTTAAAGGAATTTGAGATAGCTCAACATTTGCTTGAATACTATCTGTTGTTAGAGATGAATCTTTCGTAAAATAACTTCCGTTAAGTGTCAGAATTTTTTTTTGGTCAAGTGACAGGAATCCGATGATATCGTGTTCATTTTCTGATTTGGGAAGATAAACAGCCTCAGCAGACCAGTTTCCAAGTATTTGTTTATCATATGCAAATTGGTCAATGCTAACATTTGCTGAAACTTGTGTGTCTGCATTTTCTTGTAGATAGTTAATTTTTGCGTTGATATGTCCTGCAATATCAGGCATATACGGAATAATCCTCCTGAGTTCGGAAATGTTTATTTTTGATAAGGTAAGATTTAAATTTTGCTGTTTCACAGAGTCGGGGGTGGAATGAAAGGATAGTCCCGAACGATTTTCATCGTACAATTCTAAATCGGCTTGGATAGAACCTTTGTCACCAATAAATATAAAGTTGTTTTTATTTGCGTAGAAAGTTCTGTAAAGCAAGGTAGGAGTTATAGGTGAAAGGTGTACACTGATACCTTTGGGACGTAAAAATGCCTGCAAGCCTATGTCGACACCTTTTTCTTCGTTGCTATTAAGATATTGAATCGCTGCTTTCCCACTTGTCGATTCTATCTGTCCATCCAATAGAATATTAAATCCTTCTTGATACTTATTAGTAAGAGCCTTTATGCTGTTGTGTATTTGAAAGCAAGCTGTGTCTTGTTGTGCTTTGATAGTGATTGTATCCAATCTTAGGCTATCAGTATGCAGACCATATAAATTGAACTCTCCATTCAGCCCAATGTCTTGTGATGTTTTAAGGCTAAGGTGGAATAAATCGTAATGAAGTTGTTTGGTGGCAATGAAATTGGCAATAGGGTTGTCTGCTCCTGAAAAAACATGTAATTGTGCTTCCGGGAGTAAATTTTTAAGCAGTTTCTGATTTAATTGTTTCCTTTTCCATTGTCTTGAGAATTCAGATAATAAAATATTACTTTGCCGGGTTAAATTTTCAAGGTTGTTCATCGATTTGAATAATAATGTTAAATCGCCTGCATTGACATAGCAGCGAACAGAGTCGGATGTGATTTCTCCTCCGGCATGTAAATCTTTAGTCTTAAATGTTTTTTTAGGGGTTATGAGTTGTATATTTGTTAGTGATGCATTCATTTTATGATTGTTTTTTAAATCGGTTGACATTGTTGCGTTAAGTTGCAAAGCCGATTTAAGAGATTCGTCTGTAAGGGAAAATGTTTGAAAATTGAAGTTATTTAGTTTTGCGGAAAGGTTAGCCTTTACGTCTTGACGATGTAATGATGCGGTGAATATACTTGATAAATCTATATCTTGGTCTTGTATATTCAATAAGGCTTTTGCTTT
This sequence comes from Candidatus Phocaeicola gallistercoris, assembly GCA_019116145.1. Taxonomy (GTDB): domain Bacteria; phylum Bacteroidota; class Bacteroidia; order Bacteroidales; family Bacteroidaceae; genus Phocaeicola; species Phocaeicola gallistercoris. The sequence goes on along the minus strand of DXCG01000030.1, from coordinate 14,882 downwards.
TGATTGATGCATATCGGCATCGATTGTAATATTTGAGAAGGCATGATTCCCATACATCAATTGTGAGATGTTTCCTGTGAAGACTATGCTTGTTTGTGGGGAAAAGAAATCAAAACCTTTACCTTCCACATGCGCAGAAGCATTGACTTCATAGAGTGAATCGTTAGGTAAAAAATGATGGATGTTTAAGCTATCTATTTGTAGGTCGGCCATATACCTTTCTGTTTGTTGGTTGTATTCAGCTGTTAGGAAAGCATTTTTCCTGTTTTTTATATTTAATAGGACATCCGTTGAAAGCTGATAACCATTAATTTTTGCATTTCCTACCAATTGTATCCCTGCAGGAAGTGAAACATTTTCCATCATCTTTTCAAAAGATCTCATATTATAAGTTTCTAAGGAAAGCATGAGATTTCCGTTTCTTTGTGCATCGTCCAACGGAGAGTTAATGTAACCTTTTGCTTCTGTTCGGATAATTTGGGGAATTTGAATCGATAATGATGTTAAATCTATTTGATTTAGATTTCCATCAATTCCGGCTTTTACTTGTAAAGGTGAAGACGGGTAGTTTTTTGTGATATCCGAAGTTATTCCCGGAATAAATTTGAATAAATCGTTTTTCCCTATTTCAGCCGATAGGCGAAAACTCATGTTTTCTTTCGGATTATTGAGAATATTTAATCCGGAAGATGCGTAAATATTCATGTAAGAATCGGTTGTATTCAATTCGAAAGTAGGGATTATAATATTATTGCCAGTTGTTTTTATAATACCTTTAACCGAAGTGATTTCTATTCCACTGCGTTCTTTCAGGTTGAGCTTGGAAAGGTTGGCTTGAATTGCTCTTTCGCTGTATAAAATTGAATCGGCATGTAGATTTAAATTGGTAATATAAAGATGTGAAGGGTCTAAGCTGGTTGTTAGAACTGGAGAATTGTTCTTATCTAATTGGAAAGTTCCATCGGTTAAAGATATTGCTTCAATTCGATAATTAGGTTGCGATAAATCGATGATACCATTTTTTATGCTTGCATTTCTGAGTGAAGCTGTCAGGTTTAATGTATCTAAAGGCATTTGCATGGCAAAAGAGATATCATTTAAATCGGCTTTGCAAAGATCGATTTTCCATGGCAAAGGGGAAGAACTTGTTGTATCAGTCGTTGAGGTATCGTTCAAACAAAGGGATAAATGTGTATTATTTAATTCTAATTTGTCGATTGTTGCTGTTTCCTTATTTAACGAAATGCCATGTGATGCGATAAGAAGTTTGCCTAATTCGCCTTTTAAGGTCATTCCCTCGATTAAATTGGTAGAATTGACAAATGCTTCTTGAATAGAAAGTTCGTTTATTTCTATCTGTTTTTTGATTAATGGAATCGCTTGAACACTGGCAGTCAATCGTTTGGCATATAAAATAGTATCTTGATTATCAACAAGAAGAGGTTGATGGATTACCACATCCAGAGGAAATTCCAATGAAATACGTTTGATAGAGATTTGCATACCTGTCGTTTCAGAGAGGTAGTTGGTTGCAATTTTTACCAAATAATTTTGTATTGTTGGTATATATAATAAAGTGCAAACTAAAAAAAATAAAATAATGGGCGATAAAATAATACTTCCAGCCCATCGTATGTATTTTTTCATGCGTTAATTCGTCTAGAGTTTTTGCGAATATACAAAATAACAAAATATGTTTTTATTTTGTATATAACAATTTCGTTGTCTTCGTAATATTTCTTTAACTTTGCATAGTTACTAACTTAAAAATGAAATTATGAAACCTACTTTGTTTGTATTGGCTGCCGGTATGGGTAGCCGTTATGGAGGATTGAAGCAACTTGATGGTCTGGGACCTAATGGGGAAACAATTATGGATTACTCTATTTTCGATGCTATTCGTGGTGGTTTCGGAAAATTAGTATTTGTTATCCGTAAAGATTTTGAAAAAGATTTTCGTGAGAAAATTATCAGCAAATACGAGAATCACATTCCGGTAGAGGTCGTTTTCCAATCGGTTGATAAGCTTCCGGAAGGTTTTACTTGCCCGGCAGACCGTTCGAAACCATGGGGTACCAATCATGCTGTATTGATGGGTAAAGATGTTATTAAGGAACCTTTTGCAGTGATTAATGCAGACGATTTTTACGGGCGCGATAGTTTTGCCGTATTAGGTAAGTTCTTGTCGGAATTGCCGGAAGGTTCGAAGAATAATTATTGTATGGTTGGCTTCCGCGTAGGAAACACTTTGAGTGAAAGTGGTACAGTAGCGCGTGGTATTTGTTCAACAAACGATCAAGGTCATTTGACAACAGTGGTAGAACGTACTGAGATTATGCGTGTAAATGGTCCGGTTTGTTATAAAGATGAAAAAGGGGAATGGGTTGCAGTAGCTGATAATACACCTGTTTCAATGAACATGTGGGGATTCACACCCGACTATTTTACTTATTCGGAAAATTATTTTGTCGATTTCTTGAAAGAGAATATCGATAAGCCTAAAGCCGAATTTTATATACCGTTGCTTGTGAATAAATTGATCACAGAAGAAACTGCAACAGTGAAAGTGTTGGATACAACGTCTCGTTGGTTTGGTGTTACTTATGCAGCCGATCGCCAAGGTGTTGTCGATAAAATAAAGGCATTGGTCGATGCCGGAGAATATCCTTCTAAGTTGTTTTAAAAAAATATAGTTTAGAGAAAAAAGCCATCTTGTAATAGGATGGCTTTTTTGTTTTATGTGTATGGATTTATAGCGGAAGAAAGCGTATGACTAATCCGGGGTCGGATATATCATTGCTTGTTGCTGCCGACAATCCGATACGGCTTAAAACATCGCCAGGAATTGTCACGTTGTTTTTAGAAATCTTCACCAGCTTTGTTATGTTTTGTGCAGTGTTTCCTGCTAAATCCTGAGCATAAATTGCGTAGTTGTTTATGTGAATGTCTTTTTGCAAAAGAAGAGTCAATTCTTTAAAATAGCCAAAAACACCGATGGGCACTTGAATATCGGAAACGGGAAGCTTTACACCAATCTTTTTGACTATATAGTCGTGATTTAATGCTCTGCCGATGCTTGCAACAGCAAGTGCTCCGTTCGGATAACGAGAGGCAAGAATAAAAGGACGATCTGTTGAGGTTGAGTCTGAAACTTCTAATAGAGGTAAGTTACGGCTTACACGAGCGGGAGCTGACGCTGTAACTCTTTCACCGGGTTTGCGGCTTTTGTTCCATGTTTCATTGGCTTGTAATATCCAATAGTCCTCCAATCGTATGCTATCGATTGCGAAACCTGTTCCTGTCACGCCAAATGGGTTGGCAATCCGATGCCACCGAACCCCGCGTACAACTTCGTCTAACCTTTGTTTTATGTCTCTTCCGACGGGTGGAAACGTAATGTCTTGCGTCCCGTCTGGTAAATTGCCATTAAAAGGATGTCGCATGATGCCGATGGCACATCCTAATCCTGCAGCAATATAAGGTTCATCTTCGCAGTTGATAATACCCGGTGTGTTTTCTAATGCACAATACGGGAGCAAATCGCATATACGTTGAATAGAAACAGGTTGGGCTGTAATATTTTCTACATCATATGTTCGAAAAACATCGCTGAATTCAATGAAATTGTTTTCACAGGCATGTTCTATCCATAAATCGGGTGCATATTCTTTTTTCAGGTTGCTTAACATTTCTCGCCACTGACGGTCTCTTGCCCGTGCACCCCAATCTACTTTCCAATAGCTGAATCCTGCTTTATGATGTATTTTCAATTTCTCTGTCCAATAAGAAACTTCGTCTATGTCTTGTTTGTTTTCTGGCTTTTGTGCACAAACCCATCCTCCGAGTCCTTTCCATCCGGCTTCTTTAACACGTTTTACTAACATGGTCAATCGTTCTGTCGCATCTCCTTTTAGGGATGGAAAACGTTGAATGTCTGGCTCTACGCTACCCAAATAAGGATTAGATGTACTGTTAACGTTTTGTGGAATATCCCAAGAGTCGTCCATCACGAAAAATAAATCTTCTTTGATAGAGGGGAAACAATTTATCCAATTATGGAACTTTTTATTGCCGAATAAATAATCCTCGTTCATGACGTAGCGTGTCGATTCGCTATCTTTATAGTTTACAACATATCCTTGTATGTTCCATGTACAAAAATAGTCGGGCGATTCGGAAGGAGTGTCAGGTATAAGATTGATTGTTTCTTGTGCAGAAGCAGATAAAGTGCATCCGGCAAAATATAACGTAACTATTATAATCTTTTTAATTTTCATGAGATAAGCGATTTAAAATGAAATTATTTTCATTTGTTAGCAGGAACAAATATAATCGATTTTATAAATAAATAGAAATATGAGCTCTTTTCAATGTTGCAGCTTTTTATTATTTGGAATATAATTATAAATTATGTAGTTTTGAAGATGTTCAATTTAATTAAAAAGGTCATGAGATTAAAAAGCTTTTTATTTATGCTAAGTTGCACATATTGTTTGACTTATGCACAGAGTAATGGTGATGTAAAAGAAAAGAGTGGAAATCCTTTGTTTGAAGGATGGTATGCCGACCCGGAAGGTGCAGTGTTTGGAGATGAGTATTGGATTTATCCTACCTATTCAGCCGATTTTGATGAACAAACTTATATGGATGCTTTTTCTTCTTCCGATTTGGTGCATTGGACGAAGCATCCACGTGTTTTGTCTAATGAAAATGTTAGTTGGGTGAAGCGTGCGCTTTGGGCACCGGCTGTTATTCAGGCAAACGGGAAGTATTATTTCTTTTTTGGAGCTAATGATATAAAGAACAATGAACAAGAAGGAGGAATTGGCGTAGCAATAGCTGATAATCCGGCTGGTCCTTTTAAAGATGCATTGGGAAAACCTTTAATAGGAGAAATCGTGAATGGCGCCCAGCCAATCGATCAGTTTGTGTTTAGAGATGACGATGGACAATATTATATGTATTATGGGGGATGGGGACATTGTAATATGGTAAAACTTGCTTCCGATTTATTGAGCCTTGTTCCTTTCGATGATGGAACTTTATATAAAGAGGTTACTCCGGAAAATTATGTGGAAGGTCCGTTTATGCTTAAACGTAATGGAAAGTATTATTTTATGTGGAGCGAAGGAGGATGGGGAGGTCCGGACTATTGTGTGGCTTATGCAATATCTGATTCTCCATTCGGACCGTTTAAGCGTGAGGGAAAGATATTGCAGCAGGATCCATCTATTGCAACAGGAGCCGGTCATCATTCGGTAATAAAAGGTTCGGGCAAAGATGAATGGTATATTATTTATCACCGTCGTCCTTTAGATGAAACAGCTGCAAATAGTCGTGTAACGTGTATAGATCGTTTATATTTTGATGAAGATGGATTCATAAAGCCTGTAAAAATGACATTTGAAGGCGTTGAGCCCAGTCCGTTGAAGAAATAGATATTGTCATTTTGTAATAAAACCAATCATTCCTTGATTAAAAAGGATGATTGGTTTTTTGCTTTTAGCGTAAAAGCTGAAGTAGAGATATTTTTTTAATCTGTGATATTGTCATCAAAATTTTCAATACGGATAACTTTTTTGATGTTGGCTATTTTTTTCAAATTTTCGCAGATGGTGTCCACATCCTCCACATCGTGAACAAAAAGTTGAATGCGTCCTTCAAAGATTCCATCTTTCGATTCGATATGGAGTTTGTGAATATTGACATTCAATTGCTGTGAGATAATTTCGGTAACTTGATTGAGTATTCCTAATCCGTCAATACCTTTCAGATAGATGTTGGCAGGGAAAATTAAAGCTTTTCCAGTTTCCCATTCTACAGCAAGCAAACGGTCTCCAAAACTGGTTTTCAATTGGGCAGCAATCGGGCATTGGCGTTTATGGATGACAATTTGATTATTTTCATCGATATACCCTAAAGCATCGTCTCCGGGTATGGGCTTGCAGCAATCAGCTAAGATGTAATTTTTTTGAATTGCATCGGGGGTTAGTTTAATTGTTTTCTTTTTATCGATGTTGAGTGGGGGTGTGGTTTTTATTTTTTCAACTTTCTTATCTTGTTTTTGTTTTACATTGAAAGCAAAACTGATATATTTTTTCCAATTGGTGGAATTGTTTTTCTCCTTTAATTCATTTCGGTCGGCATCTCTTAATGTGAAAATACCTTGACCTAAGCAGAGAGTTAATTCATCGTAGTTGTTTACTTGATGAAGGTTGCAAAGCTTTTTTATGTTTTCATCGTTAGCTTCTATGTTTTCTTTATGTAGAAAGTCGGTTAATAGGTCTTCTCCTGCTTGTTGCTGTTCGCGTTTTTCTCTTTTTAGGATAGCTTGTATTTTAGTTTTAGCCTTTGCTGTTGTAGCAAAGTTTATCCATGAAGGTTGTACCTTTTGCGATTTGGAAGTAAGAATTTCTACTTGGTCGCCACTTTGTAGCTTATAGCTTAGTGGAACAAGTTTATGATTGACTTTCGCACCAATGCAATGGCTTCCTAAAAAAGTGTGGATGGAAAAAGCGAAATCTAAAGCTGTACAGTTTTGTTGCATGGTTTTGATTTCCCCTTTGGGTGTGAAGATAAAAATTTCCGAAGCATTGAGGGTCATTTTTATTGTATCGAGGAAATCGAGGGCATCGGGTTGTGGGTCATCTAAAATCTCTTTAATAGTTTTCAGCCATTTGTTGAGTTCCCCTTCATCTTCTCCACCGGATCCTTCTTTATATTTCCAGTGTGCAGCAAATCCTTGTTCTGCCACATCGTTCATCCTCTCACTACGTATTTGCACCTCAATCCATTGTCCTTTATTGCTCATAAGCGTGACATGAAGAGCTTGATAGCCATTGGCTTTAGGATGGCTTACCCAGTCGCGTAAACGGTCGGGATGAGGCTTGTAAATTTTCGAGATAGCCACATAAATGTCGAAGCAGTCGTTTAGTTCTTCTTCTTCATTGCGTGGAGTAAAAATAATGCGGACAGCCAAAATATCGTATATCTCTTCAAACGTTATGTGTTTGGTTTGCATTTTATTCCAAATGGAATAGGGAGATTTGATGCGTGCCAAAATTCGGTAGGAAATACCCATTTTGTCTAATTGTTCCCGGATGGGGGCTGTAAATTCTTCGAAAACGGTTTTACGTTCAGCTTGTGTGTTTTCGAGTTTATGCTGTATTTCTTGATAAGTTTCCGGGTGTTCATATTTGAAACTGAGGTCTTCCAATTCAGTTTTGATTTTATTTAGCCCCAATCGGTTTGCCAGTGGTGCATAGATATATAGTGTTTCGCCGGCTATTTTATACTGTTTACTTGGAAGCATGGAGCCTAAAGTGCGCATGTTATGCAGACGGTCGGCTATCTTTATTAAGATAACTCGGATATCATCGTTCATGGTAAGCAGTAATTTTTTGAAATTTTCTGCTTGGGCAGACGCATGATCACCAAATATTCCTCCAGATATTTTAGTTAATCCATCGACAATCTGTGCGATTTTATGACCAAATAAGTTTTCGATATCTTCGACAGTGTAGTCTGTATCTTCTACTACATCGTGTAGTAAGGCAGCACAGATGGAAGTTGATCCTAAACCTATTTCCACACATACGATACGTGCTACGGCAATAGGATGCAGGATGTATGGTTCGCCTGACCGACGTCTGACACCTTTATGGGCTTGTTTTGCAAAATTGAATGCTTTGGTAATGATTTCAATTTTTTTGCGATGTCGACTAGCTAAGTATTGATTCAACAATTCTTGAAAGGCATCATTTATTTGCTTTTCATCTGCTTGTTCCGGGGTAAGTTTTTCATTTATCATTTGTTTCTCTCTACTTAATCTGTCATGCAAATATAAAGAAAATAAAGATTTTTACAAGTAAAATGACAAATTTACTTGCATTAGAGTTGAAACAAGAGTTGTTTATTATAAAAATTCTTGTTAAAGCAGAGAAAAGGTGAGCAGGTTAAGGCTGGTTTTATCAGGCGTTTTTTATCGAATGCGAAGAGATTTTCCTGCACGGATATTACTTCCTTTAATACCATTCAACCTGCGTAATTGAGCTACACTTACTCCGTATTTTAAAGCGATGCCTCCTAGCGTTTCTCCTTTTCTGATTTTATGATAAAGAGGCTTTCCTTGTGCTGATGATGTGTTTTGGGGAGTTTGTACATTGACGGTAACCCGTCTGTTTTGGTATATCTCGTTTTTGTAGTTATAAATGCTGTCTTCTAAGTCGATAAATCGGCTCATGACTTGATTGGGAAGGCGTAGTGCATAAGGCTTTTCATTTCCCGGGATGATGTCTTTTTTGAATTCAGGATTTAAAGCGCGTAATTGGTCAATGTCAATCTTACAAACATCAGCAATTTGTTGAAAGTTTAAGGGACGTGAAATGTGAATCGTATCAGTTCCTTCAGGCATTTTCATTTCCAACGGACTGATGTTATGCTCACAATAATATGTCATGATGTAATTGGCTGCAATAAAAGCTGGGACATAACTGCGGGTTTCTTTGGGGAGATAGTTGTATATAGTCCAAAAATCTTTTTCGCCTCCAGCCCTGTGAATTGCTTTGTTGATTGTTCCCGGACCGCAATTGTAGGCTGCTAAAACTAAATTCCAATCATGATAGATGTCGTATAGGTCTTTTAAATATCGTGCCGCAGCGCGTGTCGATTTGATAGGGTCACGTCGCTCATCGACAAGGCTTGTCACTTTTAGCCCGTATATCTTGCCGGTATTTAGCATGAATTGCCATAGTCCGACGGCTCCCTGTCGCGAAGTTGCTATGGGATTTAGTGCAGATTCAATGACTGGTAAATATCTTAATTCTAAGGGTAGGTTGTATAAATCGAGTGCTTCTTCAATGATAGGCATATACAGATTGTTTGCGCTTAGCATGAATGCAACTCTTTGTCGTAACTTGTTGGCATACATGTCTATAAATTTTCTCACAATATCATTGTAAGGCATTTCTATAATAGCTGGAATACGTTGAAGCCGATCTATGTAAACAGAATCTTCTAATTGCGGGCTTGTATCTGTTGTTGTACAATTCTCGCCTATATTAATATAGTTTTTGGAAATCCAATCTAAATATAAACTGTCTGTTTCCAGAAGCATCCCTTCTGGAAGGTCTATATCATTTGTTACAGAGTCGGTTGCAGTTGTTGTATTCTCTTGCTTTTCTTGAGCGTATTGTGGTATAAAGTTTAATATAATAAATAGGCAAATAATTAGTTTTTTCATGATTTAAAATTTAATGTTACATTGTAATCCTATCCCTTGTGGTCTGTGGCGAAATGAATCATTAAGAATGGTTGGCTCTAATGTCATTGATAAGTCGTTTGAAATATCAAAATTAGAGAGTTCAGCATCTACATACGCGTCAACAACAGATAATAGGTAAACAGCAATAAATGCGATTATACTTAAATCTCTTTGTCGTCGATATTGATCTTTTCTTGACCGGATTAGATTTTGATAATATGCTAGATCGCCTTGAACAACTTCGTATGTATAACCGGGAGGGAGGAAATCCAAATAACTGTCATTGTTGGGATTGTCACTCATAATGTCTTGATAGGCCTGCGAATAGTCCTTATACATTTGTCCATTCCAGTTTAATGCATAAACACATCCTACGAAACCACCATAAACAAGAGGAAGTTTCCAATATTTGTGATTATAAATTTGTCCCGCTCCGGGAATGGCTAAAGCAAACCATATAGAGTTGTTGGGGATAGGAATCCATTTTTTCTTTTCTTTAACCTTTAGGTTTTGTTGTTGAATGGAATCGCTTTCTTGTATCAATGCGGCTGTATCGACTGCTGTTTCCAACAAATAGCTTCTTTGCCGTTGTAACTGTAGTGTATCAAGCAAGGCAATACTGTCGGCAGCATTTTGTGCTCGAATTGAATCTATATTAAGGATGCCTTCGCGATGCTTTTTGGCACGTTGAGCATATCCGTTCATAGAGCTTCCTGCTATTCCGATCAGCAGCATTAATATGATATATGTAAAAGTTTTATTTTTCAATGGCTTTTATTATTTGTCGGATTTTAAAGAATCCAATATTTCCATAATGCGTTCAAGATCGGCTTCGTTATTGAACGGAATGCTTATTTTCCCTTTTCCTTTTGGACTACACGAAAGTTGCACTTTAGTTCCAAAAAAAGTACATAGATGGTTTTGTAATAAAGTATATTCTTCAGACAATTTATTTCCTTTGGGAGCAATTTTTTTCCCGTTTATTTCTACATTTTCCCCATTTGAAAATGCTTTTACTATTTCTTCCACTTTGCGGACAGAGTATCCATGCGAGATAATGTCATTGAATATACGTATTTGAATTTTGGGATCATCCAGAGCAAGTAATGCTCTTGCATGCCCCATATCTATTTCTTTATTTTTCAGTGCAACTTGAATTGTAGCAGGAAGTTTAAGTAAACGTAGATAATTGGTTATTGTTGTACGTTTTTTCCCTATGCGTTCACTTAACCGTTCTTGCGTAAGTCCGTATTGTTCGATGAGATGTTGATAAGCAAGTGCTATTTCTAAAGAGTTTAGATCTTCGCGTTGGATATTTTCAATTAATGCCATTTCCATGACATTTTCATCATCGGCTGTACGTATATATGCAGGGATTGTTTTCAATCCTGCAAGGACAGACGCTCTGTATCGTCGTTCTCCTGCAATGATTTGATAAGAATTATCATTTACTTTACGTAGGGTAATCGGTTGAATGATCCCAATTTCAGCAATAGAGTCTGCAAGTTCTTGTAGTGCTATTGGGTCAAAATCACGACGCGGCTGATTCGGATTGACTGAGATTTTATCTAACTCAATTTCGTTTATGGAAGAAGACCCGGATGTTTTTATTTCTGTGTCGGTTGAAATTAGGGCATCAAGACCTCTTCCTAACGCATATTTTTTATGTACAGCCATAAATGAAATAGTTATTGCTTTTTGTTTTTGTTAATAATTTCATTTGCTAAAGCCAAATGATTTTTGGCTCCTGTAGAGTCGGCGTCATATAAGATCGCCGGGATTCCATGGCTTGGAGCTTCACTTAGTTTGACATTTCGCTGAATTACAGTTTTAAAAACCAATTCTTGGAAATGGCGTTTTACTTCATCATATATTTGATTTGCCAGCCGTAAGCGTGAATCAAACATGGTTAATAGGAACCCTTCTATTTCCAAAGTAGGATTCAATTTTGTTTTTATAATTTTTATTGTATTTAGAAGTTTGCTTATTCCTTCTAAAGCAAAATATTCACATTGTACAGGGATAATAACAGAGTCGGCACAAGTTAGTGCATTAATGGTTATTAGTCCCAAAGATGGCGAGCAGTCAATAAGAATGAAGTCATATTCATTTTTTATTGGAGCTAAAACTTTCTTCATGATTTTTTCACGATTGTCTAAATTAAGCATTTCAATTTCTGCTCCCACCAAGTCGATATGTGAGGGTATTATGTCCAATCCTTCAATGTCGGTTGTATAGATTGCTTCTCGGATGTCTGTTCCATCAATGAGGCATTCGTAAATAGAACAATCGATGTCTTTTATATTGACTCCCAATCCGGATGAAGCATTTGCTTGTGGATCGGCATCAATAACTAAAACTTTTTTTTCGAGAGTTGCTAAAGATGCAGCCAAGTTTATCGTTGTAGTAGTTTTACCTACTCCTCCTTTCTGATTGGCTAAAGCAATTATTTTTCCCATATTAATTTGTTTATCCGACTGCGAAGTAACAAATAATTCATGAAAATCTATTTCAAGAAATAGTTATATTTTGCGAAAGTGTTGAAAACTTGTACTTTCTGTTAATAACTTCGCGTAGCAAAGGTATGTAAATTTTGTGGAATAACCTTGAAAAAAACATGAATTAGCATTAATAAACCTTCTGTTTGCGAATATGGTTTTGTCATGTCAACTGTTTTTTTGTGTGGACATGTTGCATCGGTCAAGTTTGCGATTTGTGTTTGCTGTTTCTGTAATATTTGAGGAAACTGATATTTGTTGTAACTTTACCCCAACATTATATAGAGTTAAAAACAAAACATTATGAGAAAAGATAAACCGCTTTTATTAGTGTCGAATGACGATGGTGTAAATGCGAAAGGTATTCATGAGTTGGTAAAAGTTTTGCGAAGTATAGGTAATGTCATTGTTGTGGCTCCTGATGGTCCACGGTCAGGCTCTTCGAGTGCAATTACTTCTGCAAATCCATTATCTTTTAATTTGGTGAAACAAGAAGACGGGTTATCAGTATATAAATGTTCAGGGACTCCTGTCGATTGCATTAAATTGGCATTACATACTATTGTTCCACGTAAGCCGGATATAGTGATAGGCGGTATCAATCATGGTGATAATTCATCGATTAATGTTCATTATTCCGGAACAATGGGGCTTGTAATAGAAGGTTGCTTAAAAGGAATTCCTTCTGTTGGTTTTTCTTTATGCGATCATGGTTTGGATGCCGATTTTTCTTTTTCTTTACCGTATATCGATAAAATTGTACGTGTAGTATTGTTGAAAGGATTGCCTGTCGGTAATTGTTTGAATGTGAATTTTCCGGCAAAAACAAAAATGAAAGGAGTGCGCATTTGCCGTCAGACGAAGGCTTTATGGGTGAATGAATTTGTGGAACGAGAACATCCGCATGGAGGACATTATTATTGGATGACTGGTGATTTCATGGATATCGAGCAGGATGCCGAAGATACAGATCGCTGGGCATTACAGCACGATTATGTAGCCATAACACCTGTACAGATAGATGTTACGGCTTATGCATTGTTTGAAGAATTAAAAAAATGGGATTTGAATGTATGAAATATTACTTGATTGTAGGAGAGGCGTCGGGAGACTTACATGCTTCCAATTTGATGCGGGCAATACAGGAAGAAGATAAGTATGCCGAATTTCGTTTCTTTGGGGGCGATTCGATGATTGCTGTAGGAGGAACTTGTGTAAAACACTATCGCGACCTTGCTTATATGGGATTTATCCCTGTATTGTTGCATTTGCGAACAATCTTGAATAATATGGCTGTTTGCAAAAAAGATGTGGAACAGTGGAAACCCGATGTTTTGATTTTGGTGGACTATCCCGGTTTTAATTTGAAAATAGCCCGTTATATAAAAAAGCATACAGCCATACCTATTTATTATTATATATCTCCTAAAATTTGGGCATGGAAAGAATATCGTATTAAAAATATTAAGCGCGATATCAGCGAGTTGTTTTCTATTCTTCCTTTTGAAATAGATTTCTTCCGTAAGCATCAGTATGTAGTTCATTATGTGGGCAATCCGTGTGTGGATTCTGTCAGCACATTTTGTCAAACTTATCATGACGATTGGAATACTTTTACAAGAGAAAATGAACTAAATGACAAGCCAATTATTGCAGTCCTTCCGGGAAGTAGGAAGCAGGAAATTAAAGATAACCTGAAGCGTATGCTTGCTGTAATGGATAATTTTCCTTTGTATCAGTTTGTAATAGCTGGTGCACCTAATATCCCTCTTTCCTTTTATGAAAAACATACGAGTGGCAATGTGAAAATTCTTTTTGGAAAAACATATTGTTTGTTGAAACATGCACATGCGGCATTGGTGACTTCGGGTACTGCTACACTTGAAACAGCTTTATTTCGCGTGCCTCAAGTGGTTTGTTATTATACGGCTTGCGGGAAAATCGTTTCTTTTTTGCGTCGTTGTATATTGCGTGTGAAGTTTATATCGTTAGTAAATCTGATAGCAGATAAACAAGTGGTTACGGAGTTGGTTGCCGATGGAATGACTGTTGCAAATGTTCGTTCGGAGTTATGTAAAATCGTAGAGGGAGGAGAACAGCGTGAGCGGATGTTGAACGATTATGACCGTTTAATTCAGATTTTAGGTGAACCGGGAGCATCGAAACGGGCTGCATCGATAATGATAAAGTTATTAAGAAAGAACTGACAGGCTTGTTTTTGCAAGACATGAGGTGAAGAGATAAAAAAAGGTTTACGAATTTATTTTTTTTTCGTAAACCTTTTTGGCTATATTATATCCGCTATTAAGCTACAAACGAAAGAATATACAGATAGACAACAGCAGCAGGAACAGCCATTAGTGTGCTGTCGAACCGGTCAAGCATACCTCCATGTCCCGGTAAGATATTACCGGAATCTTTAATGTGCAAAGTGCGTTTTAATAAAGATTCGGTTAAGTCGCCCCATGTTCCGAATATAGCTACAACAATTCCAAAGCCGATCCATTCGTTGGTATTCAAAAATGGGAAGAATTTTGCCAGTATGATAGCAGCAATGATGCAGCAAACAGCACCACCGATAGACCCTTCCCATGATTTTTTTGGAGAAATCCGTTCGAAAAGACGATGTTTCCCAAAAAGAGTTCCCGTGCAATATGCCCCTGTATCGTTTACCCAATTAAAAATAAATATGGAAAGTGGAAGTACGTAGTTGTATTGAGAGGTACTGGTTGTACTGCTGCTATGGAAAGCCAATACATTGAGTAAAGCGAAAGGCAGGGCAATATAAAGTTGGCTCATCATGCTATATGCCCAGTTGTTTAACGGGTTTGTCTGTTTTTTGTAAAGTTCGCTTATCATCAGGTACATGATGAGGAATAAGTAAGGGATGAAGATTTCATATTTTCCCGGAACAATGCCTACATAAGCAAAACATAAAAACAGAAACACACCGGCTAAAGCTGTGATACGTTTATTGATGTGAATATTTTCTGCCTTGTTAACAATTGTTCCAAACTCGTAAATAGTTAGAGCAGTAATAATGGAAAATAGAAGAATAAATGAAATTGGGCTACCAATGATGCAACCTACTAAAACAAGAACAAAAAGTATTCCTGTAATAG
>DXCG01000029.1 GCA_019116145.1 Candidatus Phocaeicola gallistercoris | reverse complement strand
CATTATATTATTTTGTTTGTTATGCGGAAATAGCTCAGTTGGTAGAGCATAACCTTGCCAAGGTTAGGGTCGCGAGTTCGAGTCTCGTTTTCCGCTCAGGATAAAAAGATATTTCCGTAGGGTAATATCTTTTCTTTTTTATATTTCAGTAGAGTCTGTAAAATTGTTATATCTTTGCCTGCAAGTAAACTTGAATGAGGATGAAAACGTACGATATTTATTTTTTCGATAAGAAATCGAGTGACCATAAAGGCTTTTCTATAAAGACAAAAGAAAAAGCTATTCACATGGCTGAAGATATTTATGCTGGTGAAAATGATTATATAAGTGAATTTGCTGGAGGGACGATTGCTGTAATCGATTCAGATGGAGAAACGGTATGGAGTAAGCCGATTCTTGAAAAAAACGTGAAGTGATAATAGATATATTTTAAAATTGAATATTATGTTTTCTGGAATAGTTGAAGAATTTGCAAATGTTGTAAACATTGTAAAAGAAAAAGAGAATCTGCATCTTACATTGACTTGCTCATTTGTAAATGAATTGAAAATCGATCAAAGTATAGCCCATAATGGAGTCTGTTTGACGGTCGTTTCAATAGAAAATGGGACATATACTGTTACAGCAATGAAAGAAACCATTGATAGATCCAATATTGGTTATTTGAAAGTTGGCGATAAGGTAAATGTTGAGCGGAGTTTATTAATGAATGGACGTTTAGATGGTCATATCGTTCAAGGACATGTCGATCAAACGGCTAAGTGTATAGCTATTGCAGACGCTGGTGGTAGTTGGTATTATACTTTTCAATATCAGAGTGATATAGAAATGGTGAAGCGGGGATATTTTACAGTAGACAAAGGTTCTGTGACTGTAAATGGTGTGAGTTTAACTGTTTGTAATCCTACAAACGATTCGTTTCAGGTTGCTATTATTCCATATACATACGAGCATACTAATTTTCATCAGTTAAAAGTTGGGAGTATTGTTAATATAGAATTCGATATTATTGGGAAATATTTAAGTCGAATGAATCAGTTGATTGTAGATTCGCATTTAAACATTAATAAATAATTTAATATGAGAAAAACACTATTGATTGGGCTTGTTGGTTGTTCTTTATTGCCATTGCAAGCACAAAATTTTAATGAATGGTTAAACCCGGAAGTAAATGAGATTAATCGTGCTCCTATGCACACTAATTTTTTTGCATATGAGAGTGTTGATTTAGCTGATTGTGGAGTTAAGGAGCAGTCGCATAATTTTATGAGTTTAAATGGGTTGTGGAAATTCTTTTGGGTGAGGAATGCAGATCAACGTCCAGAAGATTTTTGGAGAACCGATTTTAATGATAAAGGGTGGGATGATTTACGTGTTCCTGCCGTCTGGGAATTAAATGGATATGGAGATCCTATTTATGTAAATGTTGGATATGCGTGGCGTAATCAATTTAAGAATAATCCACCTCAAGTCCCAATTGAAAATAATCATGTCGGCTCTTATCGTAAGGAAATTTTTGTTCCAAAAGATTGGAAAGGAAAAGATATAATAGCACATTTTGGGGCTGTAAGTTCAAATATGTATCTGTGGGTAAATGGGAAATTTGTTGGTTATAGTGAGGATAGTAAGTTAGAGGCTGAATTTGATTTGACTCCTTATTTGAAAATAGGTCAGAAAAATTTAATTGCTTTTCAAGTCTTTCGGTGGTGTGATGGTTCATACTTAGAAGATCAAGATTTTTTCCGGTATACGGGAGTTGCTCGTGATTGTTACTTATATACACGCAATAAACAAAGAATAGATGATATTCGTATTACTCCAGATTTAGATGCAGAATATAAAAATGGGACATTGTCTGTTAAATTGAATTTGAAAGGAGGTACTTCTACCGTCTTATTAGAATTATTTGATGCGCAAAATAATGCTGTTGCATCTGAAGAATTAAGAGGTTCGGGAAGTATATCAACTGTTTTTACTGTAAATAATCCACATAAATGGACTGCTGAAACACCTTATCTTTATACTTTACGTGCAAGTTTAAAAAAAGGTGATAAGGTGACGGAAGTACTTCCGATAAAAGTTGGTTTCCGTAAAATTGAATTAAAAAATACGCAAGTGTTGGTAAATGGGAAACCTGTATTGTTTAAAGGGGTAAATCGTCATGAAATGGACCCTGATGGTGGATATGTTGTTTCTCGAGAACGTATGATTCAAGATATCCAGTTAATGAAAAAATTTAATATCAATGCAGTACGCACGTGTCATTATCCCGATGATAATTTTTGGTATGAATTGTGTGATAAATATGGTTTATATGTTGTTGCGGAAGCAAATATCGAATCACATGGAATGGGGTATGGTGATCAGACTTTGGCGAAAGTTGAATCATATAAAAAAGCTCATTTAGAGCGTAATCAACGTAATGTACAGCGAGTATTCAATCATCCGAGTATTATTTTCTGGTCGTTAGGGAATGAAGCCGGCTATGGACCGAATTTTGAAGCGGCATATAAATGGGTGAAAAATGAAGATCCAAGTCGCTTGGTTCAGTATGAACAGGCTCATCAGACAGGAATGACAGATGTGTTCTGTCCGATGTACTATAATTATGAAAATTGTAAGAATTATTGTGAAGATGATAGTAAACAAAAGCCTTTAATTCAATGTGAATATGCTCATGCCATGGGTAATTCAGGAGGAGGTTTTAAAGAATATTGGGATATGGTTCGTAAGTATCCGAAATATCAAGGTGGATTTATTTGGGATTTTGTAGATCAAGGTTGTCGTTGGATGGGGAAGAATGGTAAAATGATATATGCTTATGGAGGTGATTTTAATCGTTTTGATGCGAGCGATAATAACTTCTGTAATAATGGTTTAATAAGTCCGGATAGAAAACCTAATCCACACATGTATGAGGTAGGATATTATTATCAAAATATTTGGGTGAATCCTGTTGATTTGACCAAAGGTGAAATAAGTGTTTATAATGAACATTTTTTCCGTGATCTTTCTGCATATCGTATGGAATGGGATGTATTGAAGGATGGAGTTGTTTTACGTTCCGGTGACATTAATAATTTGCAAGTGGCTCCTCAACAGTCTCGAACGATGGTACTCGACTTTGGTCGGATTTCTTCTGATGGAGAGTGGTTGCTGAATATTCGCTTTGTCCAAAAGTGTCGTGAAGGATTGATACCTGACGGGCATGTAGTTGCAAAAGCTCAGTTGGTATTAAGCGAGTATGAGGCTCCTTCTATTACGGCTAATAATGTTGTGCGTACTAATGAAAAGGTTGTTGTTCCTCAAATTAAGGATGAAAATGTAAATTATTTAGTTGTAAAAGGAGAGAATTTTGATATTGAGTTTAACAAGCGTAACGGTTATTTAAGCTATTACCAAGTAGAGGGTGTTCAATTCATGAAAGATGGTACTGCTTTGACTCCTAATTTCTGGCGTGCTCCGACAGATAATGATTTTGGAGCCGGGTTACAGCAAAAATATGTTGCATGGAAAAATCCGGATATTCATCTGGTTTCGTTAAAGCATGAATTGGTTGATGAAAAGGTAAAAGTTGAGGCTGAATATGAAATGAAATCGGTTTCAGCCAAATTATATTTGACTTATTTGATAAATAATGTAGGAGAAGTAAAAGTAACTCAAAAGATGGTTGCCGGTAAAGATGTTAAAGTTTCTGACATGTTCCGTTTCGGAATGCAACTGGTTATGCCTAAATCGTTTGAATACATTTCATATTATGGCAGAGGTCCGGTGGAAAATTACTCAGACCGTAACCATTGTACTGATTTAGGGATATATAATCAGTTTGTAAGCAATCAGTATTATGGCTATGTACGTCCTCAAGAAAGTGGAACTAAGACAGATATTCGTTGGTGGAAATTAATGGATATATCTGGAACCGGTTTGCGTTTCGTTGCAGAAACTCCGTTCTCGGCATCGGCATTACATTATTCAATTGCAACTTTGGATGATGGATGGGAGAAAAGACAAAGTCATTCTGGCGAATTGGTTGAGGAAGATTTGACTAATTTTTGTATTGATAAAGCCCAAATGGGTTTGGGATGCGTAGATAGTTGGGGAGCTTTACCAGAACCGGCATATCGCTTACCTTATGGCGATTATGAGTTTACATTTATAATGTCTCCGATAAAATCGAATGTTAGTATAGAATAATTCTGAATTGTTTTGTAAAAAAGAAAAAAGGTCATCACATGTTTTGATTTTGTGATGGCCTTTTTTAGTATTTCAAAGGAAATATATA
>DXCG01000028.1 GCA_019116145.1 Candidatus Phocaeicola gallistercoris | reverse complement strand
CCTTTTTCACTATATACCTCTTTCCATTCGGCATAGTTTTCAGGACGTCCGCCTAAGAATCCTACTTTTGTCTTTCCGGAAGCTGCGGCTTCGTATGCATAATTCACATTTTTATCTTTCTTTCCTAAGTCGTCAAAATCAGGAAGATAAGCCCATTCTGCTTCATATATGGTTGGTTCCAAGCGTTGTTGTGCTTCCATTTTCAGTATCATGGCACTGTGTCTTGGAAGTTCACGTGTAAATGTTCCTTGGAAAGTGCCTAAATCTTCTTTTTTTATCAAATCGCGTACTTTTACATCTCCTCCTAATTCCAGACATTCGAATGGTACTTCAAATGTACAAACCGTATCAGATGGGTTATACAATGCTACGGCGCGTGTAGTTCCGCGCTTTTCAAGAATGTCTTTTACCAAGACATATCCTTCGTTGTTATGCTGTACGACGTATGCTTGTAAGCCAAGAGGGTCTTGATTGAGTGCAATAAGTTCCTTGTTTTTCAATAGGTTTAGCGATGTTTCGGGTATGGTAGACATATCGCAACCAATGAGTAAAGGAGAACTCATGATACACCATAAGCCGAAATGTGCTTCTTCTTCTTCTTGAGTCAAGCCGTTTCCTCCTACCCGGGCACCTTTGGGGAATCCTACTACCAGCATATCCATATCGTTGTAATGTCCGTTGCCGGCATAAGCCGATAGATACATATTCTTACTCATGACATATTTAATAGATTCCCATGACGCCTGAATATCGCCGCTTATACGCCATGATGCAGCGATGTCTTTAGCCCATGTTCCGGGGAATGCCCAACGGCAGATGTTGATGGATACGTCTTTTCCTGTAGCATCGATAGCTTTTTTGATAGCAGTATATTGTTTTTTTTCATCTAAGCCTAAATCATTGCCTCCGCAGTAATCTATTTTTATGAAATCGAATCCCCATTGGTTGAAATACAGATCGGCATCTTGTGCTTCGTGTGCATAAATGCCGGCAGTACGTCCTTTGGTATCACCATCGGCAAACGAGCCACATGTCCTGACACCGGCATCGGTGTAATTGCCGGCTTTCAGTCCTAAAGAATGAATATGATCTACAACTTCTTTCAGTCCGTTGGGGAATCTATCCGTATTGGGGGTCATGTTTCCCTTTTCATCTCTGAGACCGAAGTAACCATCGTCAATGTTTATATTGCGATAGCCAACATCTTTTAGTCCGAGCTCTACCATTAAGTCTGCTTGATGTTTGATAATCGTATCACTGATGTGAACTCGAAAAGCATTCCATGAACTCCATCCCATGACGGGTGGGGTAACAGGTTGTGTCTCTGTAGAAGGTATTTCCATGTGTTGGCAGCCAGATATAGTTGCTAATAGTAAGGCTGCATAAAAGAAATTTTTTACCATGTTTAAGGTTTTTTTAATGTGTTTATATGATGTACAAAGGTAATAAAATAAAAAGGCGATTCCTAAAATTTTATTTCTTTTTTGAGAAAGGAAATTTGTGCCGGTCTTTTCATGAAAAGAAAGTGACGTTTTGTGTAAAAGGTCTTGATATTTATTTTATTTTCGCTGACATATTTTTATCAGTGAAACAACGATGAAAGCAGTGCGATATATATTATTCTTTTTTGTCTTTTTCCCTTGGGAGTTTTATGCCCAGCAAGCATATTTTGTCGATGGATATCATGGTGGTATTTATGGTCATTATCCGATAGAATGGCAGACACAATTTATGGTCGATTTGTTGAATGAACATCCGGAATGGCGTATATGCTTGGAAATAGAACCGGAGACGTGGGATACAGTGAAGGTTCGTACGCCAAAGGCTTACCATAATTTTAAAGAGAGTTTAAGGGGTGGACGGATTGAGTTTACCAATCCTACTTATGCCCAACCTTATTGTTACAATATTTCGGGTGAGAGTATTATCCGGCAGTTTGAATATGGTATGCAGAAAATAAAGCAGCATTTCCCTGAAGTTACATTCCAGACATACGCTGTAGAGGAACCTTGTTTTACCAGTTGTTTACCTTCGATATTAAAACAGTTTGGATTTCGATATGCAGTTTTAAAGTGTCCTGATACGTGTTGGGGAGGATATGTAACCGGATATGGGAACGATTTGGTGAACTGGATAGCACCAGATGGAAGTTCTATTCTGACGGTTCCAAGATATGCTTGTGAATTATTGGAGGAAAACTCTACATGGCAAACTACCGCATGGAACAATTCGGCTTCTTACATAGAGGCGTGTAGGGATGCCGGAATAAAGGCTCCGGTTG
Source organism: Candidatus Phocaeicola gallistercoris (assembly GCA_019116145.1). Classification (GTDB taxonomy): domain Bacteria; phylum Bacteroidota; class Bacteroidia; order Bacteroidales; family Bacteroidaceae; genus Phocaeicola; species Phocaeicola gallistercoris. Next base: position 26,456 of record DXCG01000028.1, on the reverse strand, counting down.
GGATGTGCTATCAAGATGCCGGATGGAAAGGTGGTCCGTGGTTAGGAAGTGGAGATAAGATAAAAAACAATTCTGTATATGTTACGTGGCGTGAGTATATAGAAAAATATACTGCGGGCACATCGGATGACGATTGGCATTTGTCGCAGGATGATTTGCATGTATCTTTGATGTGGGGAAGCCAGATACTTCAGCAAATAGCCCGAGATGTGCGTGAAGGAGAAAACAGACTGGTTATGGCAGAGAAGCTGGCAGCAATGGCTTTTTGTGAAAATGGTTATACAGATACTATTACCCGGATAGATGATGCATGGCGTACATTGTTGCTGGCTCAACATCATGATGCATGGATTGTCCCGTATAATCGTTTAGATAAGACTCATACATGGGCTGAAAAGGTGAAAGAATGGACAGGAAATACATTGGCATGTTCAGACGCGATTATAGACAAAGCTATGAAAGCTATGGTTGAATTTTCGGGGAATGTCGGGGAAAAGAGGATACGAATTTATAATACGACAGGAATATGTCGAAAAGAAATCGTTCGGGTTTTTGTTCCTGATATGTCTGAAACCAATGAGATTGCATTATACGATGTGAAGAATCATTGGATAGACAGTCATGCAGAGGAAAAAGGGCAAGGTGTATACATTACTTTTGAGGCGGAAGTTCCGGCTTTCGGGTATGCTACGTATTCGATTCGTGAAGGAGGAAGGAAAATAAAACGTCGCAGTTCTGTGCGAAGAACCGATGAGAATAGTTGGATTGTAGAGAATGATGTCTTTAAAGTTGTTTTTGATGCATCGAAAGGAGGGGCTGTTACTCAGTTGATAGCAAAGAAAGAAGGTAATAAAGATTTTGTGTCTTCTACCGGAAGGCAATTATTGGGAGAATTGAAAGGGTATTTTTATGAGGAAGGATGTTTTCATTCATCGGTTGAAAATCCTGCGGAGATATCTGTCGTACGCGATAATTTCTTTGAAGTGGTGTTGAAGATTGAAGGTAAGATTGCAACACATCCTTTTACACAATTGGTTCGCTTCAGACGAGGAAGGAAAAGTATTGATTTTAATTTGCAGATAGATTGGATAAAAAATGTTGGAATAGGCGAGTATCAACAGGCATCCGATGCGTGGCAAAAGTCCAGACGTGCTTTTTATGATGATCGTTTTAAACTGAATATCTTGTTCCCTGTATCTTTGAGTTCGCCTGTTATTTACAAAGATGCTCCTTTCGATGTGTGTGAAAGCCGATGGGAAAATACCCATTATAATAGTTGGGATAGTATTAAGCATAATGTCGTATTGCATTGGGTTGATTTGTATGATCGGGAAAGTGATTATGGTTTTGCTGTGTATAACGACCATACAACATCGTATGCATGGGGAAATGATTATCCGTTTGCCTTGACTGCCCAATATTCGGGTAATGGGCTTTGGGGGGTAGGCTATCCATTAAAAGGGTGCACAAAGATGACGTATGCATTAGTTCCGCATCAAGGATGTTGGGATGAGGCTGCTTTGTCTTCAATGGATGTATGTAGGAATGAAGCATTGCAAATAGATGTTTCGGAAAATGTATCTATGCAGAATCGGTCTTTTATTCAAATAGAAAAAGAAGGATATCAATTAAGTGCCGTGAAAATGGTTGATGGAAGTCTCATGCTTCGTGTATTCAATGCAGAAGGGACAGACGGTCCGCATGTAATAACGCTTGCTTTTCCTATAAAAAAGATTCTGGAAACCGATTTGAATGGAGCAGAACAACATGAAGTGGAGTGGGAGAGTATTTGGTTGGGAAATGATAAAAAGCAGGAAAAAGCAGGAGGAAAATTTATTCTTTCCATGCCACGTTTTGGATTCAAAACCTTTAAAATAGAAATAGGAGACTAAAAGTAGTCTCCTATTCATAAAGTAAAAAATATAAAAATAGTGTTTTTTATTTTAAACGTTTCAATAATCTATCATCTGGACCGGTAGGATGTTTAACCTTTTCTAATCGGACATCGAAGATTAAAGTTGAATAACCCGGGACAGCTTGAAATACTTCTGTTCCATATCCCATATTGTAAGGTATGTATATTTCTGCTCGTTCTCCTTCTTTCATGTGCAGTAAGGCAGTTGCCCATCCTGTGATGAGGTTTGTTAAAACAACTCCTATAGGTTCATCAACTTCGGCTTCCCAATCTCCATAATAGCTTTGGTCGAATGTTGTTCCATTTATTAATCTCCCACAGTAATGAACGAAGACGGAGTCTGTGCCCATCGGTGAAATACCCAACTCTTGGGTTGGATTATTTTCATCATATGGCAGTTTTTTCATATATACAAAATCTGTAGCTCCCCATACGGTTGTTATTCCTTGATTGTCGTTCCACAATTTGTAATTTACATAAGACTCCCATTGTTCTCCTACCGGAGGATTTTTACAGACAGAGATAATAGAGTCTAAGTAAATACTATTGCGTGTTTCCCAATCGCTATAAGGATCGGCAACTTTTGTATCCTTGCTGCAAGATATAAAACAACATAGTATCGAAATGATGCTAAACAGACTTATTATTTTATTCATGGGATTATTGTAATGTTTTTAATAAACTAGTGATGCTTACTTTATCTGCAATGATATTATTCAAGTCGGTTATTGCAACACGTTCTTGTTCCATGGTGTCACGGTTACGTAGAGTCACACAATTGTCATTCAGTGTTTGATGATCGACAGTTATACAATACGGAGTACCGATGGCATCTTGGCGGCGATAACGTTTTCCGATAGAATCTTTCTCATCATATTGGCAATGGAAGTGGAATTTCAGGTTTTCCATGATTTCCCGTGCTTTTTCAGGAAGTCCGTCTTTCTTAACTAAAGGCATAATGGCTAATTTTACTGGAGCCAATGCAGCCGGAAGTTTTAAGACAACTCGTGTTTCACCATTTTCTAATTTCTCTTCACAGAAAGAAGCACTTATAATACTTAAGAACATGCGGTCGACACCGATTGATGTTTCAATAACGTATGGAGTATATGATTCGTTAATCTCAGGATCGAAGTATTTAATGCTTTTTCCGGAATACTTTTCGTGTTGGGTTAAGTCGAAGTTTGTGCGGCTATGAATGCCTTCCACTTCTTTAAATCCGAATGGCATTAAAAATTCGATATCTGTTGCAGCATTCGCATAGTGGGCTAATTTTTCATGGTCGTGGAAGCGATAATGATCATCGCCGAAGCCAAGGGCTTTGTGCCATTTAAGACGAATTTCTTTCCATTTATTAAACCATTCTAACTCAGTGCCGGGTTTTACGAAGAATTGCATTTCCATTTGTTCGAATTCTCGCATGCGGAAAATGAATTGTCGTGCTACAATTTCATTGCGGAAAGCTTTCCCAATTTGTGCAATGCCAAATGGAACTTTCATGCGACCGGTTTTCTGTACATTCAAATAATTTACAAAAATACCTTGAGCTGTTTCGGGGCGCAGATAAACTTTCATTGCACCATCGGAAGTAGACCCCATTTCTGTAGAGAACATCAGATTGAATTGACGGACCTCTGTCCAATTTTTTGTGCCTGAAATGGGGCAAACAATTTCTTCGTCTATAATGATTTGACGTAATTCGTTTAAATCAGGACCTGCATTCATGGCTTGAGTGTAGCGTTCGTGTAATACATCGCGTTTAGCTTGATGCTCTAAAACGCGTGGATTGGTGGAACGGAATTCTTGTTCGTTGAATGCATCACCATATTTTTTTGCAGCTTTTGCAATCTCTTTGTTTATTTTTTCATCGTATTTTGCAATCTGGTCTTCAATCAGCACATCGGCACGGTAGCGTTTCTTTGAATCACGGTTGTCAATTAAAGGGTCGTTGAATGCATCTACGTGTCCTGATGCTTTCCAGATAGTGGGATGCATAAAGATCGCAGAGTCGATACCGACAATATTTTCGTGCAGTAATACCATACTTTGCCACCAATATTGTTTGATGTTGTTTTTCAGTTCCACACCGTTTTGACCGTAGTCATAAACGGCACCCAGCCCATCGTATATCTCACTTGATGGGAACACAAATCCATATTCTTTACAATGCGAAACTAATTTTTTGAAAACGTCTTCTTGTGCCATTTTTTTATTTTTTGATGTTTTTATTCAGAATAATCGCACAAAGATACGTATTTATAGAGAAAAAAGAAGAACAACTATCTTAATTTATGCAATCATTTTAAGATAAAGCTGAAGAGATATTTTATTTTTGTCGGCAAAACTTTGTTATCTTGTCTTGTTAATTTTGAAATAATAACTTTTTGAGTCTTAAGCGTCCGGCAATTTTTCCTAATTTTGTGTGGCAATTCGTAAATAAACATGAAAAAAGAGCATCAAGATAAGTATGTACTGATGACAACTGCTCCCATTCCTCAATTAGTCGGTTCGCTTGCAGTTCCTACAATAATCAGTATGTTGGTTACTTCTGTTTATGTAATGGTCGATACCTATTTTGTCGGGAAAATCAGTACACAAGCAACCGCAGCCGTGGGCATTTCTTTTTCGGTTATGGCGATTATTCAAGCTTTTGGATTCTTTTTCGGGCATGGTTCGGGTAATTATATTTCCCGGAAATTGGGTGCACGCGATTATAAAAATGCAGAGAAAATGGCAGCAACAGGCTTTTTTAGTGCTTTTGTTATGGGATGCCTGATTACGATACTCGGCTTGTTGTTTCTTACTCCTATTTGCAGGGAATTAGGATCAACTCCAACGATTTTGCCTTATACGGAATCTTATTTGGGGGTTATTCTTTTGGGTGCTCCATTTATGGCATCATCGTTGGTGCTGAATAACCAAATGCGTTTTCAAGGAAATGCTCTTTATGCAATGGTTGGTATAATGACCGGTACGGTATTGAACATCGGGCTTGCTCCATTGTTTATTTTTGTGTTCGGTATGGGGGTTGCAGGAGCAGCGTGGGCTACAGTGTGTGGGCAGATATGTAGTTTTTGTATCCTTATATATATGGACAGTAAAGGGGAAAATATTCGCATACGTTTTCGGAATTTCACACCAAATTCTACATTCTTTAAAGAAATAATTTATGGGGGAAGTCCGTCACTCTGTCGTCAGGGATTGTCGAGCGTTGCAACAATCTTGCTTAATGTTGCGGCCGGCAGATATGGAGATGCCGCGATAGCGGGAATGTCGATAGTAACTCGCATTTGTATGTTCATCAATTCATTTTTGATAGGTTTTGGTCAAGGTTTCCAACCTGTGTGCGGTTATAATTATGGAGCGGGTATCTATTCGCGTGTCCGGCAGGGCTTTTGGTTTTGCGTGAAAGTGGGTTTCGTTTTTCTTACATGTTGTTCTATTTTGGGATATATTTATGCACCCGACGTTGTTTCATGGTTTCGTAAAGAAGACATGGAAGTAATAACCATTGGGGCAAGAGCATTGCGTTGGCAACTTATAACATTGCCTTTGGGAGCATGGATAATTTTATGTAATATGTTGCTTCAAACAATACGTAAACCTGTGCGTGCAGTGATATTGTCTTCTGCCAGACAAGGATTGTTTTTTATACCCTTTATAATTATCCTTCCCTCATTTTTAGGATTACAGGGAGTTGAAATGTGTCAAGCGGTTGCCGATTTCTGTTCTTTTATTCTTGCTATTCCGTTAACAACCTCTATACTTAAGGCAATGAAATAATAAAAGCCATGACAAACGTGAAGTCATGGCTTTCATAATCTCATGATAAATGATAAGATTTTATATGAGGTTCATACCAAAATCTGAGCATGTTTTTCTCATTTCTTCAGGCCAGATGCTTGCTTGTATTTCCCCGATGTGAGCTTTTTTTAGATAAAGCATACACAAACGAGACTGTCCGATTCCTCCTCCGATGCTGAGAGGCAATGAATCTTCCATCAAACGTTTATGGAAATAAAGTTTTATGCGTTCTTCTTTTCCGGATATTTTTAATTGTTTGAGCATAGCCTCTTTGTCTACTCGAATACCCATGGAAGATAGTTCTATGGCACGACCAAGTACATCGTTCCAAACTAATAAATCACCATTCAATCCCGGGAGTCCGCTTTCCGGGTCGATAGTTGTATAATCATCATAATCGGGAGCACGCAAATCGTGAGGAATTCCGTTGCTTAGTTTACAGCCGATTCCAATAATGAAAACACTTCCATATTCTTTCGTGATAAGGTCTTCACGTTCTTTCGGAGTTTTGTCAGGATATTTGTTTAACAATTCTTGCGAATGGATGAAATGGACATCGTGTGCCAAGAAAGGTGTGATTTGGGGATATGCCTCACAAATCATAAACTCTGTACGTCGCATTGCAGCATAAATACGGGTTACAATATTTTTAAGAAACGGTATTGTACGTTGTTCTCGGGTAATGACACGTTCCCAATCCCATTGGTCTACATACAATGAATGCAGGTTCCCTAATTCCTCATCGGCTCGAATAGCATTCATGTCGGTATAAATGCCATATCCCGGCTCGATGTGGTAATCGGCTAATGTAACTCTTTTCCATTTGGCTAATGAATGTACCACTTCTGCTTGCTGGTCGTTTAAATCTTTTATGGGAAAAGAAACAGGTCTTTCCACTCCATTCAAGTCATCGTTGATACCCATTCCCTTTAATACAAAAAGTGGAGCAGTAACCCTTCGAAGCCGTAATTCGGATGAAAGGTTTTGCTGGAAAAAATCTTTAATCTGTTTTATCCCCAATTCTGTTTGCTTCATATTGAGCAAAGGTTTATAATTGGAGGGCTTTATTAAATAACTCATAGATGTAATGTTCGCTAAATAAATTATATGCGTTGGCAAAGATAGTTGTTTTTTGTAAAAATGCAATTATATTTACGCTATTATTATCATAATGTATGGTGTTTTATAAATATGTTGATAAAGTGACAGAATGAAATAAGTAAAGTGTAATTTATTTAAATTTTTTGTGGGAATATTAGGAGAAAAACGCGAATAGTTGTATTTTTGCCAACGATTTTAAGATAAGCACCCATAGTTCAATGGATAGAATATCGGATTCCGGTTCCGACGATTGGGGTTCGACTCCCCATGGGTGTACGATAGTTAAATAATAAAACAGAGCTGTTCCCCTATTGGAGCAGCTCTGTTTTTATTGTTAATGTTGTTTGAAAGAATGAGTCCCATTGCTCGCTTAAGGCTTGCATTGACGGAAAAATGTAATTTGCTCCGGCTTCATTTAGTGCAGTATCCGGAAGAGGTCCGGTGTTGACAGCAATGGTATAAATACCTGCGGTTACTCCGGCTTGAATTCCTAAGGGCGCATTTTCAACAACAATTGCTTCATTGGCATGGATATGCGCTTTAGATAAAGCCATTAGATAGGGTTCGGGATTGGGTTTCCCATATTTTACATCGAAAGCTGTAACCATAAGTTCCGATGTAAATATATGGGGGAAATAACGGTTTAGTCGTTCTAGAAGAGTTTTTTGTCCTGACCCTGTGACGACAACTGGGGTCAGTCCGCATTGTTTTACTTGTTGTAGTAATTCGAATGCTCCCGGCATGCGGGAAGGAGTAGGAAGCGAATTAAAAATGTCGCTTTTTTTATTGTAAATTTCTTCTATTTCTTCAGTCGTTGCTTCTTTACCCCTTTGTCGTATACTTACGATGTTGATTGTGGATGCTCCAGTTCTTCCCTCGTGTAGATAAGCCTCTTCTTGACTTAAATGCATGCCGAATAGTTTCATGGCTTCATGCCATGCAATAGCATGGTTCTTCATAGAGTCGAATAATACACCGTCCATATCGAATAAAACGGCTTTTAAATTTAGCTGATTGTATGAATGTACTTGTAGATATTGTTTTATAGATTGTTGAAACATGAAATAGTGGTAGATTAAAATAAAGCACAGATTAACATTGGATTATATGCTAATCTGTGCTTGTTTGATAAGTTAAGATTTAATTATTTGGTCAATCTTGCTTGAATAGCTTTCGATGCTTCTTCATATCCGGGCTTGTTAAGAAGGGCAAACATATTCTTCTTATATGCTTCAACTCCCGGTTGATTAAACGGATTGATATCTAAAATGTATCCACTAATGCCGCAAGCCTTTTCAAAGAAGTAAATAAGTTGGCCTAAATAGTATTCGTCTAACTTAGGAACACTAATACGCATGTTGGGAACGCCACCGTCTACGTGAGCTAACTGAGTACCCAATTCTGCCATTTTATTAATTTCATCAACTCGTTTTCCTGCTAAGAAATTTAAACCGTCCAAGTTTTCCTCATCTGTTGGTACGCGTAATTCATATTCTGGCGATTCTATAGAAACAACAGTCTCATAAATAGAACGTTCTCCTTCTTGAATCCATTGTCCCATAGAATGCAGATCGGTTGAGAAATCTACTGAACTCGGATAAATACCTTTGTGGTCTTTTCCTTCTGATTCACCATACAATTGTTTCCACCATTCCATGAAATAGTGTAATTTCGGTTGGAAGTTAACCAGAATTTCTATTTTCTTTCCTGTTTGATATAATTCGTTGCGGATAGCTGCATATAGAGCTGCCGGATTTTCCATTATGTTTTCATTGGCACATACGGTTTCCATATCGCGTGCACCATTAATTAATTGTTCAATGTCGAAGCCGGCTACGGCAATAGGCAGCAAGCCAACCGGAGTTAAAACAGAAAAACGTCCGCCTACATTATCGGGAATGATAAAAGATTTATACCCTTCTTTATCTGCAGTAATACGTGCAGCTCCTTTTTTAGCATCGGTAATAGCAACAATAACCTTGCGTGCCATTTCTTTTCCACGTTGTTTTTCACATTGTTCTTTCAATAAACGGAATGCAAGAGCTGTTTCGGTTGTGGTTCCAGACTTGGAAATATTGATAACACCAAACTTCTTATCTTTCAGATATTCGGTAAGTTCGTATAAATAGTCTTCACTAATGTTATTTCCGGCAAAAAGGATAACTGGTTGTCCTGCTTTTTTTTCTGACAACCATGCTAAGCTATTAGATAAAGCTTCAATGACAGCACGTGCGCCTAAATAGCTCCCTCCGATTCCAGCAACAACAACAACTTCGCAGTTTTCGCGTAAAACGTTTGCTGTAGCTTTCAAATCGTTTAAATGTTCTTGTGTAATAGAGGAGGGAAGGTGCAACCATCCTAAGAAGTCGTTTCCAAGACCTGTCCCTTTTTCAAGTGTTTCCATACACGCTCTTACTTTAGGTTCGTAAGAAGCCAGTTTCTCTTTAGAGATAAATCCAAGAGCCTTTTCGATGCTAAGTTGAATATTTTCCATAATTGTTTATTTTTATCTGAACGAGTCAGTCAATAGTTTTATTTCTATCATTGGCGATATTTTTTCATAAAGAATATTATAGACAGCGTCAACAATTGGCATGTTGACATGTAAATGTTTATTTAATTCTTTGATGCATTTTGTGCCATAATATCCTTCGGCTATCATTTCCATTTCGATTTGTGCACTTTTTACGGAATATCCTTTACCAATCATTGTTCCGAATACGCGGTTGCGGCTGAAATTGGAATAAGATGTAACCAATAAGTCGCCTAAATAAGCAGAATCGTTTGTACAACGGTTAAGAGGATGAACCGTATCAAGGAAGCGGTTCATTTCTTGCAATGCATTGGAAACCAATACAGCTTGAAAATTATCGCCAAATTTCAATCCACTGCAAATACCGGCAGCAATGGCATATACATTTTTCAAGACGGATGCATATTCTATGCCAGCCACATCAATATTTACGGATGTTTTTATGTAGTGTCCAGTAAGTTGTCCGGCAAATATTTTTGCTTTTTCTAAGTCTTTACAGCCAACAGTCAGATAAGACAGCCGTTCTAAAGCAACTTCTTCTGCATGGCATGGACCTGCCAATACTGCAATATTTTCTTCAGGTACATCGTAGACTTTATGAAAATACTCGGAAATAATCATGTTCTCATCCGGGACAATACCTTTGATTGCAGTAACGATAAATTTATCTTTAAGTCTTACTTTCAGTTTTTTAAGATGAGATTTCAAATAAGGTGAGGGAGTTACAAATATTAATGTATCCGATTCTCTTACCACCTTATTGATGTCGGAAGAAAATGAGATTTTTTTTGTATTGAATCGTACGCTTGTCAGATAAGCCGGATTATGGCCAAGACGTTTAAATTCTTCTATTCTGTCATCTCGGCGCATATACCAATTTATTGATTCTGCCTGTGTCAATGCAATTTTAGCCAGAGCCGTAGCCCAGCTTCCGCCACCCATAATAGCTATTTTACCGGGTATTTTCATAATTCATAGTTAAAACTGAAGTGAGTGAATAGGTTTCACCTCATCTTCAATCCGTAGGTTATTCGATTCCTTTTTGCCAGTTTGCAACTTCATCTACACTTGGATTTGTCAATCCTATTTTATACTTTTTGTTTATTCCGCAAATATCCATTTGTAGCTTTTGCGGGTTAACATCTTTCATATCTGCTACCAAGTTATATCCGGCTTTCTGAATGAGTGGAACCCATTCTTCGGGAATACCCAATTCCGTATATTTCGATACATTGTCTTTCGGGGTTACTTTTTCAGGGCGCATTTGCGGGAAGAACAAAACTTCTTGTATGTAAGTTTTTCCTGTCATCAACATTACCAGACGGTCGATGCCGATGCCAATACCACTGGTTGGAGGCATACCATATTGTAATGCGCGTAAGAAGTCTTGGTCAATAATCATCGCTTCATCATCGCCTTTGTCGGCAAGCTTCATTTGCTCTTTGAATCGTTCTTCTTGATCGATAGGATCATTCAATTCCGAGTAAGCATTTGCCAATTCTTTCCCGTTTACCATCAATTCAAAACGTTCTGTCAAGCCGGGCTTAGAACGATGCATTTTTGTTAGTGGTGACATTTCTACCGGATAGTCGATGATAAACGTTGGTTGGATGAATGTCCCTTCGCAAAATTCTCCGAAGATTTCATCAATCAGTTTACCTTTGCCCATTGTGTCGTCTATTTCCATATCCAGCTTTTTGCAGACTTCGCGAATTTGTGCTTCGTCCATGCCGTTGAGGTCATAGCCTGTTTTTTCTTTGATCGCATCAAGAATCGGCAAGCGGCGGTAAGGGGCTTTGAAACTGATAACGTTTCCATCGATTTCACGTTCCGGCTTTCCATTGACTGCAATGCAGACAGCTTCGAGCAATTTTTCGGTGAACGACATCATCCAGTTATAATCTTTATACTGTACATATAGTTCCATGCAGGTAAATTCCGGATTATGATTGCGGTCCATACCTTCGTTGCGGAAATTTTTCCCGATTTCGTAGACACCTTCAAATCCGCCTACAATGAGCCGTTTCAAATAAAGTTCGGTCGCAATACGCATGTACATATCACTATCGAGTGCGTTAAAATGCGTAATAAAAGGTTTCGCACTTGCGCCACCTGCAATGTTTTGCAGGATAGGAGTTTCAACTTCCGTGTATCCGGCATCGTCAAGAATACGACGAATTGTACGAATAACCGTTGCGCGTTGTAAGAAAATGTCTTTTACACCGTCGTTTACAATTAAATCGACATAACGTTGGCGATAACGCAATTCTGGGTCATCGAATTTATCGTATGCAACTCCGTCTTTGTATTTTACAATAGGTAACGGACGGAGCGATTTGGACAATACGGTCAATTTTTTCGCATGAATGGAAACTTCGCCTGTTTGAGTGCGGAAAACGAAACCTTCAATGCCTACAAAGTCGCCCAAATCGAGCAACCGTTTGAATACTACATTATATAAATCTTTATTTTCATCCGGACAAACATCGTCGCGGGTGATATATACTTGGATACGTCCTTTGGAATCTTGTAATTCGATGAAAGAAGCTTTACCCATGATACGGCGTGACATGATACGTCCTGCAACAGAAACTGTGCGAGGCTCTGCCTCTTCATCTTTGAAATCTGCTTTGATGTCGGTAGAATATGCGTTTGTTACATACTCGGCAGCCGGATACGGATCAATGCCCATTTCTCTCATCTCATTCAGGCTGTTGCGCCTGATAATCTCCTGTTCACTTAGATCTAATATGTTCATTTGTTAATACATTAACCCAATTTGGGGACAAAATTAAAAAATATTTTGAAAAGTCTTCATATCCGGAAGTAACTTTTTACTTTTTTCTTACGGTAAAATGTCAAGGAATATGTGTGAAAATGTGGTGGTTTTTTTGCAAAATGTCGTGATGTTTTGTTTTGTTTTTCAAGAGAAAATATGGGATATAATAGTTGATAAAGAAAATAGTATGATTTCGTTTGATGTTAAAACGGGCTATTCGCAAATATTTTGCTCGTTTTTTTGGTTTTTAATGTGTATTTGTTACCTTTGACCGACATCTGATTTATGAAAAGCATGAAAGTTATAATTTTACAAACAGATATTTGTTGGGCAAATCCTAAAGCCAATCGCAAGCATATAGAGGAAATGATGAGTATTTGCGGAAGTGGCGATTTGTATGTTTTCCCCGAAATGTTTTCAACGGGTTTCTGCACGCAGCCGGTTGGCATTGCAGAGCCATTGGGTAGCGAAACCTTGCAGTGGATGAAACGCATTGCTTCAGAGCGGGAATGTGCTATAGCCGGTAGTGTGGCTACAGAAGAGAATGGTAAATTTTTTAACCGGTTTTATTTTGTTACTCCCACGGGTGAAGTCTATAGTTATGATAAAAAACATCTTTTTACGTATGGAGGCGAAGATAAATATTATACACCGGGAAACGAACGGGTAGTGGTAACGTATAGAGGGGTACGCTTCTTGTTGCAGATTTGTTATGATTTGCGTTTCCCTGTTTGGTCGCGTAATCGGGGAGATTACGATGCTATTTTGTATGTGGCAAGCTGGCCTACTCCGCGTGTGGAAGCATGGAAAACATTGCTTCGTGCTCGTGCCATTGAAAATCAGTGCTATGTGATAGCAGTGAATCGGGTAGGGAAAGATCCGGTTTGTGTATATAGCGGAGGAAGTGCGCTTATAGACCCTTGTGGATGTACGTTGGCTGCATGTGAAGATGAGAAAGAAGGACATGCGGAAGCCGTGATAGATATGGATGCCTTAAATGCGTTTCGCAATAAATTTCCTGTGTTGGATGATGCCGACTCTTTTACAATTGATTATTAAAGAATTATGGAGAAAAACGATAAACTTTTATTACTTGGCGACCAAGCGATAGCTTTGGGTGCCATTCATGCGGGAATTTCGGGGGTATATGCTTATCCGGGAACTCCCTCGACTGAGATAACAGAATACATACAAGATTCACCTATAGCAAAGATGAGAGGGCTGCATAGCAGTTGGTGCACGAACGAAAAAACCGCTATGGAAGCAGCTTTAGGTGTTTCGTATGTAGGGAAACGTGCATTGGTTTGTATGAAACACGTGGGAATGAATGTGTGTGCCGATGCTTTTGTGAATGCCGCTATTACGGGAGTAAACGGTGGTGTAGTGGTCGTGGCTGCCGATGACCCGACAATGCATTCTTCACAAAATGAACAAGATTCGCGTTTCTATGGCAAATTTGCGATGGTCCCTGTTTTGGAACCTTCTTCACAGCAAGAAGCGTATGATATGATGGATTATGCATTTACCCTATCGGAGAAAGAAAAATTGCCTGTACTGATGCGAATCGTAACTCGTATGGCACATTCGCGTGCTGCTGTAAAGGTGAGAGGTTCATTTAGTGAAGTTACTTGTACAGGGAAAGAATCGGTCCCGTCCGATTGGGTATTGTTGCCCGGTAATGCCCGGCGTAGATATGCTGAGGTTATAGCAGCGCAACCTCGTTTGTTGTGTCTTTCAGAAAAATCGCCTTTCAATAAAATCGTGTTTCATGAGGAAAAGTCGGAACGTGGTATTGTGGCATGTGGAATAGGGTATAATTATGTAATGGAAAGTTATCCGGACGGATGTCCGTATCCTATTATAAAAATATCGCAATATCCGCTTCCTGTGGAGCAATTGACCCGGATGGCAAATTCTTGTAAGGAAATCCTGGTGGTAGAAGATGGTCAGCCTTTTGTGGAAGAACAGTTGAGAGGATTGCTCCCTTCTCCTTATATGATAAAGGGACGTTTGAGTAATGATTTGCCACGTACCGGTGAACTGATACCCGACTGTGTGAAAGCAGCTTTGAAAATTCCAAGTGCACAGGTATATGCATCGGCAAAACATCTGGTCCCTCGTCCGCCTGCATTGTGTGTGGGATGTGGACACCGCGATGTGTACGATGCGTTAAACCGGGTTGCTGCAGAATATCCTAATGCAAAGATATTTGGTGACATAGGATGTTATACATTAGGGGCACTTCCACCATTTCGTTCGTTAAGTAGTTGCGTCGATATGGGGGCATCTATAACCATGGCAAAAGGAGCTGCCGATGCGGGACAATTTCCTGCGATTGCTATTATTGGAGATTCTACGTTTACCCATTCGGGTATGACAGGTTTGTTAGACGCTGTAAATGATAATGCAAATATTACAGTTGTGATCTCGGATAATTTGACGACAGCTATGACCGGTGGACAAGATTCGGCAGGTACAAATAAGTTTGAAGCTATTTGTCTGGGACTGGGCGTGAAGCCGGAACATGTGCGTGTTGTTGTTCCTCTTCCTAAAAATATGGAAGAGATTACACGTATTATTAGGGAAGAGATAGAATATAAAGGTGTATCGGTCATTATCCCGCGTCGTGAGTGTATACAGACTTTAAACCGTAAGTTGAAAAAGAAAAGAGCAGAAAAAAAATGAAAACAGATATTATACTTTCAGGAGTAGGAGGACAAGGGATATTGTCGATAGCTACCATTATCGGGGAAGCAGCAACTCGTATGGGATTGACCTTAAAACAGGCTGAAGTGCATGGCATGAGCCAACGGGGAGGTGATGTACAGTCAAATCTTCGTCTTTCAGACCAACCAATCGCTTCCGATTTGATTCCATTGGGCACTGCCGATATGATATTATCATTGGAACCTATGGAAGCTTTGCGTTATTTACCTTATTTGGCAAAAGACGGATGGGTTATTACTTCGTCGGCTCCTTTTAAAAACATATCCAATTATCCGGATGAACAGGCATTGGCAGATGAACTGAAAGCACAACCTCATGTCGTGGTACTTGATGTAGAACAATTGGCTAAAGAAAATCAGATGCAGAAATCAGCGAATGTCATTTTGTTGGGAGCTGCTTCTTCTTTTTTAAAAATACTTGATTCTGCAGCGTTGCGTGAAAGTATAGGAAGAATCTTTTCTTCAAAAGGAGAAGAGGTAGTAAATATGAATTATCGTGCATTTGATATAGGAAACGAGTATGTGAAGAATTTAAAACTTTGATTTTTTATGAGTCGTGTGTTCAGTGAAGAACTGGTGGCAGATGTGGCTCGCCAGATGAAGGTTGCAGATTTGCAAAATGCTACTATAGGTGATGTCTTATTGGTTGCTTCGCGCTTAGAGGAACTGACAGGTATTCCTTTTATTCGTATGGATCAGGGATCGCCCGGACTCCCAGCGAATAAGATTGGTATAGAGGCTGAGAAGAAAGCTCTTGATGCCGGATTGGGATCACAATATCCGGCTGCAGCCGGTGTACTTGAGTTGAAAGAGGCTGCTTCACGTTTTGTAAAAGCATTCATTGATATAGAAATCTCGCCACGTGCATGTGTGCCTACTACAGGTTCGGTTGCAGCTTCATTTGGGTCATTTATTGCTTGTACGCAGCGCATACCGGGTAAAGCCAAGGTATTGTTTATAGATCCGGGGTTTCCTATTCAAAAGTCACAGTTACGTATCCTTGGAATAGATTGGACGTATTTCGATATTCACGATTTTCGAGGAAAGTTACTTCGGGAAAAATTAGAAAGTTATTTAAGTGAGGGAGATATTGCAGCTATTGTCTATTCTAATCCGAATAATCCGGCTTGGATTTGTTTAGAAGAGGATGAATTGAAAATTATAGGTGAACTTGCTACTCGTTACGATGTGGTAGTAATGGAAGACCTTGCATATTTCTGTATGGATTTCCGTTATCCTTATGGACATCCGTATCAATTGCCTTTCGTTCCTACTGTAGCTCGTTATACAGACAATTATATACTGATGCTTTCGGCTTCTAAAATATTCAGTTATGCAGGGCAGCGTATAGCTTTAGCATGTATATCCGATAAGCTTTTTGATAAACAATATCCGGCATTAGCTCAACGATATGAAGATTCAGGAGTATTCGGACCTACATTTATAGCTTCTATTTTATATATGATAACATCGGGATGTACTGCTACTACACAATATGGGATGGCAGAAATGTTGAACCGTTCTGTGTCGGGGGAAATTAATTTTGTGGAAGATGTACGTGAATATGAACGTCGTGCACGAAGAATGAAGCAAATATTTGTGGACAATGGATTTTCTATTGTGTACGATTATGATGTGACTCAGCGTGTTGGTGATGGATTCTTTTTTACTCTTGGATATCCAGGGATGACAGGAGGTGAGTTGCTTTTAGAGCTGATGTATTACGGGGTAAGCAGCATTTCGCTTTCTACAACAGGAAGTGAGCAACAGGGTGTACGTGCTTGTACTTCACGAATGCGTGAAGAACTTTATCCGATATTGGAAGAGCGTATGAAAGCATTTCGAGAAGATCATCAATAAATGGAATTGGGTATTGAAGTTCATTTGGTTTGATTTTAGTTTTCTGTTCTTAGTTAAGTTAGAATTATTATATTTCATTGTTAATATTTCATTATATGATTTGGAATCCCAGTAAGGAATGTATGCATCGCGAACAATTACGCGAATTACAAGGTAAGAGGTTACAGAAATTGGTTGCTTATGTTTATCATAATGTATCGTTTTATCGACACAAAATGCAAGCAATGGATTTGATGCCGGATGATATCCGAAGCATTGATGATATTGTTAAACTTCCGTTTACGACCAAACAAGATTTGCGTGATAATTATCCGTATGGATTGATGGCAGCGCCTAATTCGGAGGTTGTACGTGTACATGCTTCATCGGGTACGACGGGCAATCCTACTATTGTTGGTTATACGCGGAAAGATTTGGCAATATGGTCGGAGGTAATGTCGAGATGCCTTTCTGCTTATGGTGTGACACGTGAGGATACGTTTTCGGTGAGTTATGGTTATGGTCTTTTTACCGGGGGACTTGGAGCTCATTATGGAGTAGAAAACTTAGGAGCGACAGTAATACCTGCTTCAACGGGAAATACAGAAAAACATGTGCGGCTTATTCGTGATTTGAAGATTACTGGTATTGCATGTACGCCATCGTATGCTCTTTATCTGGCTGAGACTGTAGATAAAATGGGTATTGATAAAAAAGATTTAAGTTTGCGGATTGGTGCTTTTGGTGCAGAGCCTTGGACTGAGCATATGCGTAAGGAAATACAAGAACGATTGGGATTAAAGGCATATAATCTTTATGGATTGAGTGAGATCATGGGACCGGGGGTTTCATGTGAATGTGAGGCGCAAAATGGTTCTCATATCCATGAAGATCATTTTTATCCGGAAATCATAGACCCTGTAACTTTGGAAACATTACCGGCAGGACAGCAAGGTGAATTAGTATTTACTACTCTTACTAAAGAAGGAATGCCTTTACTTCGTTATCGCACTAAAGACCTGACATCGTTGATGCCGGGAATTTGTTCGTGTGGGAGAACGAGTGTACGTATGACTCCGATTATGGGACGGAGTGACGATATGTTGATAATTCGAGGTATTAATGTATTTCCTTCGCAGGTCGAGAGTGTGATCTTAAGTATGAAAGAATTTGAACCAAGGTATATGTTGGTTGTAGATCGGATAAACAATCTTGATACGTTGCAGGTACAAGTAGAAGTACGGCGTGATTATTTCAGTGATGATATGGGGACTATGTTAAATTTGAAGAAAGCATTATCAGATAAATTGAAAAGTGTATTGTCCATCAGTGCAGATGTGAAACTGATGGAACCGAATAGCATTCAACGAAGCCAGGGTAAATCGCAGCGGGTTATTGATAAACGGGTATTAATATAAATCGGAGTTTAAGGAGATGTTTTCTTTTTATATATAGTGCCTATAAATAATTAAAAGATAATAATTATGACTATAAAACAATTATCGGTTTTTTTAGAAAATAAGACTGGACGAATAAATGAAGTAGTGCGTACATTAGGCGCAAATGAGATAAACATGCATGCATTCAGTATGGCTGAATCGACCGATTTCGGTATCCTTCGTCTGATTGTTTCAGACGTAGATAAGGCTGTAGAGGTACTTCGGTCGCACGATTTTGCGGTAATGTCGACCGATGTGGTTTGTTTAAGTTGTGATAATGTTCCGGGAGCTCTTGCGGTTATTTTAGAATATTTGGCTCAGGAACAAATTTTTATTGAGTATATGTATGCTTTTGCGCAAAACGATCGTGCTAATGTGGTAATTAAACCTAACGACTTGAAGCATTGTGTTGAGGTTCTTCAAGCACATCAATGTGATGTATTGACAAAAGAAAAATTATAAAAGACAGAAAACTTTTATTATAAGGAAAGCTGTTCCAAATAAATATTGGAACAGCTTTCTTTATATATTATATTCTATATTAAAATAAACTCCATGCGACAGTAAGTCCTGCCATAACGATAGATACCATACTCATCAGTTTGACAAGGATATTTAAACTGGGACCAGATGTATCTTTGAACGGATCGCCTACTGTATCACCTACCACAGTAGCGCGGTGCACTTCACTTCCTTTGCCTCCAAAGTTTCCTTCTTCTACATATTTTTTTGCATTGTCCCATGCACCTCCTGCATTGGCCATGAATATCGCCAAGACGAAGCCAGAAGAAAGACCACCTATCAACAGTCCGATGACACCCGGGACACCAAATAACAATCCTGTTGCGACAGGAGCTATAATAGCGAGAAGAGACGGGAGAACCATTTCACGTTGGGCTCCTTGTGTTGATATTTGTACACATCGTGCATAGTCGGGTTCTGTTTTTCCTGTAAGAATTCCTTTGATTTCACGGAATTGTCTACGTACTTCTTCTACCATACGTGAGGCAGCACGTCCTACAGCATTCATGGTAAGTCCGCAAAATAAGAAAGCCATCATACTGCCGATGAACATGCCCGATAAAACTTTAGGGTTCATCAACGTTACATCAAAATAGAACATGAAGTCATCGAGTCCGGCTTCATGTATGGCAACTTGAATGCCGTTGGGGAGTTCAAGGATAGAAGTCCCGATACGGTCGAGTCCGATGCGTACTTCTTCAATATATGAAGCTAATAGCGAAAGTCCTGTAAGTGCAGCCGATCCAATGGCAAATCCTTTTCCTGTAGCTGCTGTGGTATTTCCTAATGAGTCAAGCGCGTCTGTACGGCGGCGTACTTCTTCACCTAATTTGCTCATTTCGGCATTGCCGCCTGCGTTGTCGGCAATGGGACCGTAAGCATCTGTTGCAAGGGTTATCCCTAAAGTAGACAACATACCTACCGAGGCAATGCCTATACCGTAAAGTCCCATACTGATATTTGTGAAATCGAAACCGGAAGCCAGCCAATAAGATAAGATGATTCCTGCTACAACAGCTATAACCGGTATGGTTGTAGAAATCATGCCCAGTCCTATTCCAGAAATGATTACTGTGGCAGGACCGGTTTTCCCGCTTTCGGAAAGTTTTCGTGTCGGCTTATACGATTGTGAAGTATAATATTCAGTAGATTGCCCGATGATAATTCCAACCAGCAATCCTACAATTACAGCCAATGAAATTTGGAACCAATTATCTAAACCGAGTAACCAAAGAATAAAAAAAGTACCGATAACAATAAGGAAAGAGCTGAGATTGGTACCTGTGGAAAGTGCTTTTAAGAGTTCTTTCATTGTGGCGTTTTCGCGAGTTCGTACTGCAAAGATTCCAATAATGGAAAGAATGATACCGATAGCTGCTATCAACATTGGGGCAATGACGGCTTTAAATTGCATTTCAGTATTGTTTGTTCCAATATAGGCTGCAGCACCTAATGCAGCTGTTGCGAGAATAGACCCACAATACGATTCGTACAAGTCGGCACCCATGCCGGCAACATCACCTACATTGTCGCCCACATTGTCGGCAATCGTGGCAGGATTGCGTGGGTCGTCTTCGGGGATACCTGCTTCTACTTTCCCAACTAAATCGGCTCCTACATCAGCAGCCTTGGTATAAATTCCTCCTCCTACGCGTGCAAAGAGTGCTTGGGTTGAAGCTCCCATACCGAAAGTCAACATGGTTGTGGTAATGATACAGAGTTTTGACGTGGGATTCATCATGTCATCGGGGATACACCATTCTAATAATAAATACCAGAAAGAAATATCAAACAATCCCAGTCCGACTACCACCAGTCCCATTACGGCTCCACTTCGAAAAGCAATTTGTAATCCCTGATTCAGAGATTTGCGGGCGGCATTGGCTGTGCGTGCAGAGGCATAGGTTGCTGTTTTCATACCTAAATACCCTGATAAACCCGAGAAGAATCCACCTGTTAAAAATGCAATAGGCACCCAATGGTTCTGTAAATTGAATCCATATGCCATGATTGCAAATACAATAGCCAGCCCGATGAATACGATTGTTACTACTTTGTACTGTTGTTTAAGATACGACATTGCTCCCCGCCGAACATACTCGGCTATTTTTTTCATTTCGGGGGTCCCTTCACTTTCTCTTTTCATTTGTTTATAGAAGAAAGCAGCCAAGGCTAATGCAAGGAACGAGGCAGCAGGAGCAATCCAAAAAAGGTTGTTTTCCATAATTGATTAAAGTTTAAAAAATAAATATTTAAAGGTAATAATTGGCATAATGTTTCTTTCCTTTAGGAAATATTTTGTTTCTCTTTTTCGGATATGAGTAAAAGTTTGTCTCCCTCATGAAGTGCTATTTGTCCGTTGGGGATAATAAATTCATTTCCACGTTTAACCAGCATGACAAGTGTGCCTTTAGGTAGATTCATGTCTGCAAGTCGATTCCCGTTTTTCAGCATGTCGGCTGTAAGTGTCAAATCGTTCAATTGGCTGTCTATCTCATCGGGAAGTTCTACCCCGAATTCATTGCCTTCTTTCGTTTGCGGTGCATCTAATTTTAACCATCGTGCTACTTTTGAAATGGTCATTCCTTGAATGATAAGCGATAGTAATGTAATAAAGAAAACAATGTTGAACAGTTGGTTAGAACCCGGAATTTCGGCAATCACGGGGTAAGTGGCAAAAATGATGGGGACGGCTCCACGAAGTCCGACCCATGAAACGAAAACCCGTGCGCGATTGGATAGGTTACGAAAAGGCAGCAGGCAGATGAAGACGCTTGCAGGGCGTGCTATTATAATCATAAATAAACCAATAAGTAAGCCTACGCCTGCAATATCTATCATTTCGTGTGGATTAACGAGCAGACCTAATGCGATAAACATAATGATTTGAACCAACCAAGTCAATCCGTCCATAAAAGTCAGTATTTCTTTACGAGAAGTGAGACGCGCATTGCCTACGATGACTCCGGCTATATATACAGCCAAATACCCGTTGCCTTTTACTAAATCTGTAGCTGTAAAAGTAATAAAGACAATACTTAATAATAAGATCGGATAGAGCGATGTATTGGGCAGGCTGATGCGGTTTAGTAACCATACACCGAATTTGCCTGATACATACCCGATAATTCCTCCGAAAAAGAACTGTACTAACAAGTCGCGTGCAATGATACTTGCATTGAGGTCTGTTCCACTTCCGATGACTTGTATTAACACAATGGTTAGCATATATGCCATTGGGTCATTACTTCCGCTTTCCAATTCCAGCATTGGGCGAAGATTTTCTTTCAAGTTCATTCGTTGTGAGCGTAAAAGGCTGAATACCGATGCAGAATCGGTAGAAGACATGGTTGCAGCAAGAAGCATGCCGGCAAGTAAGGTTACATGAATATCTGCTTGCGTATGGCAGGATAGATAATAGATGAACCACCCGGTCAATAAGGTAGTGAGTAGTACACCTACAGTGGAAAGAAGTATTCCTTGTGTCAAGATAGGTCGGATTTCATGAAATCGTGTATCCATTCCTCCTGTGAACAAGATAATGCTCAAGGCTATCATACCAATGAACTGGGCATCTTTTGCACTGTTAAATTGAAGCCCTAATCCATCACTTCCAAAAAGCATTCCTACTAAAAGGAAGAGTAAAAGGGTGGGGATGCCAAACCGGTATCCTGTTTTGCTTATTATAATACTGATGAATATTAAGATGGAACCTATGAGAAGTATATTTTCGGCGTTTATCATAATAGTAAGTTGAATAATGAAATACTTCTCAAAGATAGGAAAAAAGATATTTAACCTCTTATATAATTGTATAAAAAATGTCGGGTGATTTTAAAAATATGTCATCTCTTTTTCAAACAGATGTGCTGAGGTTTTTCTTGAAATGTAAAAGATTATTCTATGAGAATATTGCTCAACCCTATGGCTTACCTAGGAGCTAATGGCATTAAAAGGGAAGACTGAAATGTATAATTCATATTGGTTAGGATGATACGAAAAGATTTACTTGGTATGATTTTGAGATAAAAAACAACAAAGGTCATCTTAATTCTATGTTAAGATGACCTTTGTTACTGTATATTAAAAGACAAATTTATTTTTTGTCAGATTTTTCGTTCGGAATCATATCGCCCTTAATGTGTAAACGTGTAACATCGTTTTTAGCATTGGTACGTATTGTTACAGATTTATAGAAATGTCCGGGTCTTCCATAACTATTGTAAAAAACCGTTATAATACCACTTTCTCCCGGTTTAATAGGTTCTTTAGGGTATTTAGGAATGGTACATCCGCATGTTGCTATTGCTTGGTGGATAATTAAAGGACCGTCTCCTGTATTAGTAAATTCGAAACTGCAAGAAAGGTTTGTACTGTCTTCCGGAAAAGAACCAAAGTCGTGTGTCGTTTCTTTGAAAGTGATTTCTGCTGTTCCTTTTGCCAGAGCAACAGAAAAGAATGACATGAAAATTAATGAGAAAAGGATTAAATGTTTCATTTTATATTTACTTTAACGATGCAAATGTATTGATTTTCTGTTTTTTCTTATATGATTTATAATAATTATTAACAAAACATAGAGAGGATTATCCTCGGTTGACTTGTTTGACTCCTTTTATGGTTCGTAATTTTTTTATTAAAGTTTCCAATTTCGATGTGTCGTCAACCATTACTACAAGCATGCCGGAGAACAAACCGTCGTTAGAATCTATGCTGATAGACCTTAACAGAATGTTGCTTTCTTTATTGATAACAGAAGTAATATTTGTCACAATACCGATATCGTCATGCCCGATGATGCGTAACCTGATAGGATACTGTTTGCCTTCGCTTTTGCCAGCCCATTTTGCCTTAACAATTCGATAAGGAAATCTGCTTTTCAGTTCATGAGCATTAGGACAGTCGTTACGATGTATTTTTATACCTCCTGTTATTGTGACAAAACCAAAAACATCATCTCCGTAAATAGGATTACAGCATTTGCCCAACTTAAAATCTAAGCCTTTTAAGTTTTGATCGATGATTAGTACATCGTCTTTAAAAATTTCTTTTTTTTCTGTTGTTTGCTGAATATTGAAATTCTCTGCACTGCGATAAGTAATATCTTCTTTTTGTTCTGTTTCTTTATGTTGGATATCAATATATCGGTCAATAATGTTGTTTACATCAAGCGTTTCGTTGGCAATGTTCTGATAAAAATCAGTGACAGTTTTAAATCCCATTTTTTTAATTAGTCGCATTAAAACAGCTTCATCATAATCTAATTTGCGGTTCTTGAATTTACGTTCAAGGGTTTCTTTTGCAAATTCAGTTTGTTTGGCAACAAGTTCTTTTAGTGCTTGTCTGATTTTTGTTCGTGCTTTCGATGTCGTGACAAAATTCAGCCAGTCTTGTTTGGGCGTCTGAGTGCTTGAAGTCATGATTTCAACTTGATCGCCATTATGTAAAACCTGCTTTAATTGCGCATTTTTCCCATTGACATGTGCTCCTACGCATCGACAACCTATATTGGTATGGATAGCAAAAGCAAAGTCAAGAATTGTTGCACCTTGTGGCAATTTATGTAAATCGCCTTTCGGTGTAAAGACAAAAACATCGTCTTTATAGAGATCGAGTTTGAATTGGTTTATGGAATCTGCATTGCTATCAGCATTTTCTAATGTTTCACGTATGGAATTTAGCCATTCGTCCAATCCTTTTTCTCCCTTGATGCCCTTGTATTTCCAGTGTGCTGCTAATCCTTTTTCAGCAATTTCATCCATTCTTTCTGTACGTATTTGGACTTCAACCCATTTCCCTTCCTGTCCCATTACTGTGATATGGAGGGATTCATATCCGTTGCTTTTGGGAACCGATAACCAGTCTCTTAGTCTTTTGGGGTTAGGCAGGTACATGTCGGTTACGATAGAATATACTTGCCAGCATTCTTGCTTTTCTTTTTCTAGAGGTGAGTCTAATATAATACGAATGGCAAATAAATCGTAAACACCTTCGAACGGACAATTTTGTTTTTTCATCTTCTGATATATGGAATGAATTGATTTTGTTCGTCCTTTGATGTGAAATTTAAATCCGTTATCTTTCAGTTTTTGCTGTACAGGTTCTATAAAAGCATTGATATAGCGCTCTCGTGCTGCTTTTGTGGCATTGAGCTTTTCCTTGATGTAATAATAAGTCTCTGGTTGGATATATTTTAATGATAAATCTTCTAATTCGGATTTTAGTTTATATAAACCTAACTTATGTGCGAGCGGAGCATATAAATAGGCGGCTTCATTGGCTACTTGTAACCGTGCATCAGTATTTGGATTGTCTTTTATTTGGCGCATTAAGTTAACTCTATCTGCTATCATTATTAAAATGACACGCATGTCTTCTGCAAAAGAAAGCAATAGATTCCGGAAGTTTTCAGATTCTATAGTTGGCTTTTTTGCATAAAGTTCTTGTATCTTTACAAGTCCGCTAATAATGCTTTTTACGTCTTCTCCATAAATGTTTTGGATGTCTGTTAGTGTGTAAAGGTTATATTTTACGGTTTCATGTAGTATGACTGCTAAGATGGATGCTCTGCGCATACCAATCTCTTCAGCAACAATTACCGCTGTTTGCATGTCTTTGATAATCGGATTCATCCCAAATACATTTCTTGGAATAATACCTTCGTTCATTGCATGAATAAGTTGTTGCTTTACTTTTTTACAATCTTCTTTTTGCAATGTGTTTCCGGATAAACGAAGTAATTGTTTATAAAGTACAAATAATTGATGCAGTTCTTCCTCAGTAAAAAATGGTCGTTCTTCCATGATTTTATTTTTATTCCTTTTTGTAAAGATAGTTTTTTCTGTAACTATTGTGATAAACTTAACGTTTTTTTTATACTTTTGAAGTGTAATCGGATAAATAATGATATTATTAATTAAAATTGTTAGGGTATGTTGAATAAAGAAGACAAAGATTTCCTTGCAAAAAAAGGAATTTCTGAAAAGCAAATCGAAGAACAACTTGCTTCTTTTGAAAAGGGATTTCCCTATTTGCGTTTAGCAGCAGCAGCTTCTGTCGATAATAAAGGAATCATGTCGGTAGATAATGAAATGCGAAAGAAATATTTGAATGCGTGGGATACTTATAAAGATACGGATAAAGTGGTATTAAAGTTTGTTCCTGCTTCGGGGGCTGCAAGTCGTATGTTTAAAAACTTATTTGAGTTTTTAAATGCTGATTATATGGAACCTGTCACCGAGTTTGAAAAGAAATTTTTCAACCATATTCGTGATTTTGCTTTTTATGATGAGTTAAATGCCGCATGTATAAATAATGTAGGAAAAGATGTTGAAGCATTGTTGAAAGAGCATTGTTACAAGGAAATAGTTGCTAATTTATTAAAATCTGAAGGATTGAACTATGGTGCATTACCCAAGGGGCTGTTGAAATTTCATCGTTATGTCGATGAAGTACGCACACCCTTTGAAGAACATTTGGTGGAAGGTGCATTATATGCGGCAGGAAAATCAGGAAAGGTTAATGTGCATTTTACAGTGTCTCCGGAACATCGTTATTTATTCCAAAAATTAATGAATGAGAAAGTTGGCAAATATGCAGATAAATTCCATGTTGAGTATAATATTACTTTCTCTGAGCAAAAAACTTCTACCGATACGATTGCGGTTGATGTGGAGAATAAACCTTTCCGAAATGAAGACGGTAGCCTTTTATTCAGACCGGGTGGACATGGGGCATTGATTGAAAATTTGAACGATTTAGATGCAGATATTATATTTATTAAGAATATAGATAATGT
>DXCG01000027.1 GCA_019116145.1 Candidatus Phocaeicola gallistercoris | reverse complement strand
GCTAAGAAGATATTTTTAATAAACCGTATCTTTGTAGATAAAATTGTCTTTTCCTGAATGCTGAGATTTAAAATAAATACGTGTTTACTTGTATGTTTTTGTGCTGTTTCCTTTTTACTGGGAAGCTGTTCGGTGAGTAAGTTTATACCGGAAGGACAATATTTGTTAGATGATGTAAAGATTGAAACCGATAACAAGGAAATAAAATCGTCTCAGCTGAGCAGTTATGTGCGCCAAACCCCTAATGCGAAATGGTTTAGTTTAGTGAAGTTACCTATGTATATTTATTGTGCTTCAGGTACGGATTCAACAAAATGGTTTAATCGTTTATGGCGCAAATTGGGAGATGCCCCGGTTGTCTACAGCCGAAATCTTGCAGACGAAACACGTGTGGAAATAGAAAAAGCCGTTCAGAATAGAGGATATATGGGGGCGGTTGTTGAACTGGATGAGGAACGTAAAGGCAATAAAATGAAAGTATGCTATCGTGTTTTTTCAGGCAATGCATATACCGTCGACCGTATAGAATATAATATATCCGATGAGAAACTGCGTGAATATATATATAATGATACTATACATTCTCTTTTGCATACCGGGATGCGTTTCGATGTGAATGTACTCGATGAAGAACGTCAACGCATTACCCAATACCTTCAAAATAGAGGTTATTATCGTTTTAATAAAGATTTTATAACGTTTCAGGCAGATACGCTACTGCATACTTATAAGATAGGACTTACACTGAACGTGCTTCCTTATCGTAGGCGTCAGGAAGATGCTCCTTCCGAGCATCGGCAATACACCATACGAAATGTAAACTATTTGATGGATGTTGATCCGATTTCTTTGACAGATTCCAACTTTAGAATGCTCGATTCCGTCTCTGTCGATGGGATAAATATATATTATAAGGATAAATTGTTTTTACGCCCTCAGGTAATTGCCGATTGTAACTATATCACACCGGGGGCATTATACCGGAATTATAGTGTGAATAACACTTATTCATCGTTGGGACGTATGGGGATTTTAAAATATTCCAATATACGGTTTAATGAAATTCTTACGCCCGATTCTGCTTATATAGATGCGTATGCCATGTTATCTCGGAATAAAAATAAATCGTTGTCTTTTGAAATAGAAGGAACCAATTCGGCCGGCGATTTAGGAGCGGCAGCTTCGGTAGGGTTCACTCATCGTAATTTGTTCAAAGGTTCAGAAACATTTACGGTCAAGTTACGCGGAGCTTACGAAGCGGTAAGTGGTTTGGAAGGTTATGCAAATAGTAATTATACCGAATATGGGATAGAGAGCAGTTTGAATTTTCCGGAATTTATGTTTCCTTTTCTGAGTTCCGATTTTAAAAAGCGTATAAAAGCTACTTCGGAAGTAAGTATAAAATATAATTGGCAAATACGTCCGGAGTTTGAAAGAACCCTTGCTTCTGCTTCGTGGAGCTATCGTTGGACACGAAGAGGACGGGCAACGCATCGTTTCGATTTGCTGGACATTAATTACATTTATATGCCTTATACATCTTCGGCATTTAATGCTTATTTGGATAGGATGGATGAAATAAATCCGTTGTTACGGCATAGTTATGAAGATTTGTTTATTGTCCGGTTAGGATATACTTATACATATAATAGTGCTCGTCCGTCTGCAAATAGGAATATGCAGCGAAGTTCTTATTCTATTCGTTTGAATATAGAAGAGTCGGGAAATTTGTTGTATGGATTTTCCCGCTTGTTTCATAAGCATCCGAAATATGGTGAGGCATATCAGTTGGCAAATATAGATTTTGCCCAATACGTAAAAGCAGATGTCGATTATGCAAAAAATATTGTAATTGATAGCCGCAATTCTTTAGCTTTCCATGTTGGTTTAGGCATAGCTGTACCGTATGGAAACTCAAAAAGTTTGCCATTCGAGAAATTATATTTTTCCGGAGGTGCCAATAGTGTGCGGGGATGGAGCGTTCGTTCGTTAGGACCCGGGTCTTATCGTGGAGATGGTTATTCGATGGATTATGTAAATCATACGGGCGATATTAAGCTCGATTTGAATTTAGAATATCGGACATATTTGTTTTGGAAGTTAAATGGCGCTGTATTTATTGATGCCGGCAATATATGGAACATGAAAAGTCAGGGGATTCATTCCGAAGGTGTTTTTAAGTTTAATCGGTTTTACAAGCAGTTGGCTGTGGCATATGGTTTAGGAATCCGTTTCGATTTGGATTTTCTTATTTTGCGTTTCGATGGAGGAATGAAAGCCGTTAATCCAATGTACACGGGGCGCGATCGTTTTCCTGTAATATCTCCTGATTTTAAGCGCGATTTTGCATTCCATTTTGCAGTAGGGTATCCATTCTAACAATTTATATATGAGAAAAAAAGTTTATACGAAAGAAGAGTTAAACGATTTGAAAGCATGGTTTGTCGGACGAAAATTGCCTAAGACAATGCAGCTTGGGAAGTCTGTATTTATTCCCGATGTGGAAGATACATTACAGCGTTTGTTCGATCAAGCCGATGTCTGTTTTGAAAACCCAAAGATGCAAGGTTGCCTTTTTATGCTTGAAGATATTAAAAGTGAATTGGAAAAATTACAGGCATAGTCTTAATTGATATGTTTTTGTTGTATTTTACGTATCATTCTTTTGTCATGTCTTATCTTCATCGCTTTTATTTGCAAAGAAAGATAAAGGTTGAGGTATGCTGAAATCGGCATTAGCAAATAATTCGGCCAATCCGGATATTTGCTTAAGCCGTAATAATTCGTCACGGTCCATTCCGATATTCCTCATAATCCATTGATCACTCATTCCGGCCTTGTCCAGTTCGGCTACGATATGCGACATAAGTTCAATGTTATGAGTCCCGCGTGCACGGTTATGCCTGATGGTCGATCCCATCCGATTGGATAAATCTTTGTCGATAACAACTACAGGGAGTAACCCTTTTTCACGTTCGTAAATACGCTTGGATGTTGATAAAACGCGATATCGATGAAAGCCGTCTACCAAGATGTATTTGTCGTTTCCTTTATCATAGTAGCATACACACGGCATCGTAAATCCATCTTCCCAAATAGATAGCTCTAAAAGTTTCATTTCGGGAGGAGCTACAACATTGGGGTTATAGTCGTTGGCGCATACTTTTTCCACCGGCACCGCTTTAACGTCATAAACAGGACTTCTGAATTCATTTGCTTTCATTTCCAGATGTGTTTATAGGTTTCCATTATTTGATTTTTTTTGCTGATCTCTTCTTTAGTGGGCGAGAATCCCATGTATTTGCAGGCATGATCATTTCTGAGTATGCATATACACATTCTTTTGTATGTGGGGATTTCTCTGAATTCGGGAATGTCAATATCTTCCAAATATTCCATTTTGACGGGATGCTTGCGGGTATGATAATTGCTCTTTTCTACAACTTCAATAGGTATTTTGGCATCGATGAGTTTTTGAATAACCTCATCGCTCAAGCATCCACCTTTTGTTCTCCAAAATTTGATGCTTACATGTAAACGTCTTAAATAACCGTTTCTTGTTTTCTCTGGAAGTGTTGATAACAGGAAGTACATAAACGATTTCCATGTATATCCTTGGGGCAATTTGATGTCGTGACGTGCTGTTGCGTGGGTATTTCCATAGATAGAGGCAAAATTAACTCCATTAACCCTCCCTATCATACGTCCCCAAGTATTAGGATCGATTGCTTTATACAAGGCTAAACTTTCTATTGCTTCACTGATAAACGGGCTTGCAACGCGTTGTCGTTCCAAACTGACTCCTGCTTTGTAATATAAATCGTATAAGCAGTTGTAGTCCCACTTAAACTTTCCGTTGGCTGTCCATACATCAGTTGTTTTCCAGTCGAATATGGGATATGCATTGTAAACATCGTTGCTTATTTTGGAAGTCCAGCTGTATTTATGGTATAAAGTCGATTTGACTACTTGGTGGATACAACGCCACCGTGTAAAACTTTCTTGGGTGCGTATGCCTACTAAACAGCAGGTTCGTGTAGCTTTTTTCTTATTGTGTAACCATTGTGCAAAGTATAACTGGAAATCGTAATCCCACATTGCGGCATCTAAATCGGGGAAGTCTTTTTGTGTCATGGCATTTTCCGGCATTTCCCGTACCCATGAGTCTTGTAATTTGGGGTCCCATGGTCTCCAATATGACTGATACATTGATGTACAAGTTGCCACACGGAAAGGAAGGCATACACGATAAACCTCCAGAATGTCTTTGTGTGCTTTTAATACACGGTCGACAAAATCGATTGTCATTTGATATTGAATTTCGTAATCCATGTGGAATACACCGATTTTGCGTTGTAAGTTGTTCTTTCGGATATAGTCGATGCATAGGTTCAGTAACACCCCACTGTCTTTTCCCCCTGAAAAAGAAACATACACGTTATCAAATTCATTGAAAATTATTTTCAATCGTTCTTGAACCAGTTCATATACGTTTTTAGGACGGTCGTTTGTATTTGTCATACTTCTTTTTGCATCTTTTGATAAAGTTTCCAATGTTGAATTACTTTAAACCCTAATGTTTTGAATAATGCTTGGTGTTGAGTCTGCACTATTGCGGTCAGTAAGATTGATGAATTTCGGGCATGTTGGAAATCACAGATGATTTCATGCAGTAACAAGGATAGTATATTGTCGTGGCAATCATCCGTTGCGAAGTAATTGTTGATGATACATTTTTTCTTGTTACGCATTTCAAGCGGAATGAATCCGAGTACGTTTTGCGACTTGCTTACAGCAATATACCATTGAAAATTCTCGCTCGTTTTAAAAGGGTAACCATTATTGTAGCGTAAAACGTCAGGGTTCATAATTAGAGGAGCAACAAGTTGATACAGTATCTTGTCTTGACCTTGTATTTTTAGGATTTCTATTGTTGTATCTTCTTCCATGCTCATCTTTTTTCTTTATACAAAATTAGATAAATCTGAAGATAAAACGAAAAAAATGTATAGATTTATTTTTTTTAGGTGATGACCTTTAGGGGAAGATGCCATAATATATATTGGACTAAAATCCGGTATCTTTAAAATAGGCAATACGGTGTGTATCTTATGCACAAAAGGTTAGCATGATACAAAATTATCCGTTGTTTCTGTATTCCAAGGGGCTCATGCCGACGTAGCGTTTGAAATATTTCCCGAAAAAAGACATATTGGCAAAGTTTAATGAGTCGGATATGTCTTGAATGGAAAGATTGGTCGATTTGAGCTGCGATTTGGCATCCATTATGACCATAGATGAAATGATGTCAATGCATGTTTTTCCTGTTATGTGTTTGACTGTAGTGCAGAGGTGTGCATGCGATATGCCCAATTGCTGTGCATACCATGATACATTTCGGTTGTGCATGTAATGTTGCATGACCAATTGTGTGAAATTTCTGCTAAGTAATTCACTTTTTGAGAAAGGCAGCTTATCATCACTTTTACTCTTGTAAATGAGTGAAATACCTTTATGTATATCGGCATACAAATTGGGTGAAATTTCACTTTTCAGCTTCGCAGGGAAGTATTCGTACATCTTTATTAGGAATTGGAAATAGTTTTCTAAAATTTTTGCCCCTTCTTGTCGTAGCGAGATAACAGGTCGTCCCAATGAAAAATAGATTGCATCTAAAATATTTCGCGACTGACTTGTTTGTTTGATGTATTGCGATGAGAATCCTAAGAAATAAATTTTTAGGTTTCCTTCTACACTGTTTATTTGGAAGATACTTCCCGGTGTTAGCGAAATAAAGTCGTTAGCTTTGACAGTAATATGATTTAAATTGACCGATGCCTCAACTTTCCCATCCATGCACAGTACGAACATTTCACATTTCAGTCGTACTGGATAGTTGGTGTAAAGGCTAAGTAATTCGATATTGATACCTGTACCAATCACCCATTCTTCGGGTAAATCTATTTTGGGAATTTCTTTTTCCATATTGTTGCAACTGATAAAGTCTATATGATTTTACAAATATAGTGACAAAGTATAACAAAAGGAAGATGCTTGAGGGTATGAATGAGAATATGTTGTGATATTTTGTGGATTTTATTGGGGGGCGTGTTGAAAATTTTATTGTCCATAAATAAAAAAAGATACTCCCGTCCTTTAAAAGACAGGAGTATCACAACACAAAAACTAAACTAGACTTAACTAAACTATTCAAATATGAAGTTTCACAACTTCTGTTTTTAACTTTAATTGTACAAATGTATGGAGTGTGATTAATATATCCAAAAAAAACGAAAGAAATTTCAGCGTAGAATAGTGAAATAATATTAAAAACAATTATGCGCTAAATGGTGTGTTTATTGACGTAATTTAATAAATCTTGTTTATAACTGTCTGAAATGGGTATATAATTTTTCCCAAAAATGATTCTTCCTTTTTCTATTATTTTTATTTTTTGTTTTTGAACGATAAACGATCGGTGCACACGCATAAATTGTTCGTTGGGTAGTTTTTCTTCAATCGATCGCATGCTCGCTAAAGAGAGGATGGGGCGTTCTTCATTTTCCAGATAGATCTTTATGTAATCTTTCAATCCCTCAATATAAAGAATCTTATTTAATTCTATGCGTTTTAGCTTATAGTTGCTTTTTACATAAATGCAATCTTGAATATTGTCTGAAGATTCTGTTTCTGTATTTTTCCCGGATGATGTTTGTTGGCATTTTAATTGTAATTCGAACCAATTGATGGCTTTGTTTACGGCTTGCATGAAATCGCTATAGCTGATAGGTTTTAGTAAATAATCGAGTGCATTGACACGATATCCGTTAAGGGCATATTGATCGAAAGCTGTTGTAAATACAATGCGTGTGCGTTCGGGGATCATACGTGAAAATTCCAAGCCGTTCAAATCGGGCATTTGTATGTCAAGAAATAGTAAATCGACAGGATTTTCTGTTAGTTTTTCCATCGCCAGAACAGCATTGGAATATTTCCCACATAATGTCAGCGACGGGGTCTTATTGACATAACTTTCCAAAAGCCCTAAAGCTAAAGGTTCATCATCGATAATGGCACATTGTATATTCATAATAGTTGTTTTATAGTTGGGTTAGTGATTTTTATTGTAATGTTGGAATTGTATATTTTCCCGTCATCAGATAAATAACGTTCCCATTTATAACATCCGGGATAGGTAAGTTCTAATCGTTTGTGGACTTGTTCCAAACCGATGCCCGATCCACTTTTGTCAATTTCTGCTTTGGGATGATTGCTGTTGCAAATCATGCAATTGATTTCGTGTTCGTGTTCGGTAATGGTAATGCGGATAAAACTCTGTTTGATAGGTGATATCCCATGCTTGAAAGCGTTTTCAATGAGTGAAATGAATATCAGAGGAGCGATTGGAGTTTGGCTTTCTGGTTTGATGTGGAAAATGGTTTCGATATGAACTTGTTCGGATACGCGAATGCGCATAAGTTCGATATAGTTTTGTATGAAATCGATTTCTTTATTGAGCGGTACATACATTTGCTGGTTTTCATATAAAACATACCTGAGTAACTTGCTTAGTTCTTGCACAGCTTGTTGTGCTTTATCGGTATCGAAAGCAATTAATGCATAAATATTGTTTAAGGTATTTAAAAGGAAATGGGGATTCAGTTGGTTGCGCAGGTTTTTTAATTCTGCTTCTGTGCGGTTCTTTATGGCTTCGCGCTTTTCTGCTTCTATTTTGTTCCATCGTGTCATCATGCGGATGGCTACGCTTAAACTTGTTGAAAAGATAAGCGAACTGGCATCGCGCAGATAAAAGATAAGTTGTGGGGGAATGGGTTTGTCTTCCGGGGCAGAGAAAATAAGATTGCTCCAATAGCGAAGCCCTATTGTCATGATCGTTATTGTCAGGAAATTAATAAGTAAAAATTGTTTCGTATGTTTACGAAATAGAAGATATGGAATGAAGAGGAAATAGTTTAGATAAAAAGTAACGAATAAAGACGCGGGGATAATGTTATGATGAAAAAAGTCTGTCCAATTGATTGTGCCATTATAGCTTAACATAAAAAATAGGGGGAAAGAGAAATATAATCCCCAGCAAATGACATGGATCAGAATTTCCAGCGATCGGTGATTTATATCGTTAGTAAATTTCATGAAGGTTATGTTTGAAAAAGACGTAAATGTTTATTGGAAAGACCGGCAGGCAATGGAATTGCTTGCGCTGCCGGTCTGGAATCGAAGTTATGAAGAACAAAGTATTTAATGAAGAACTTTTTTTAGTTTTTGCAGGAGTTTATTCATATCGTAGGGCTTCTATTGGGTCAAGATCGGCTGCTTTTTTAGCAGGATACCATCCAAAGAAAATACCTGTAAAAGTACAAACAGCAAAAGAGAGAAGTACACTCCATGGTTGTATGAAGACAGGCCAATGGACTACATTCTTGATAATAAAGCTAGCTCCGCATCCTATGAGAACTCCAATTAAGCCTCCGGTAATACTGATGAGGATAGATTCTATCAGGAATTGAGATAAAATATCTATGCCACGTGCTCCTACAGACATGCGCAGACCAATTTCTTTGGTTCGTTCCGTTACCGATACATACATGATGTTCATAATTCCAATACCACCTACAACTAAAGAAATACCAGCTATACATGCAAGAAGTGTTGTCATTAAGTCGGTTGTTGTGTTTAACATCGAGCTTAATTCTTGTTGAGACCTGATTCTGAAATCATCTTCATCGGTCGATTTCAGCTTATGTTCACGTCGCAAAATAGTTGTTATTTCTTCAATGGCATTATCTGTCATATCTTCAGTAAGGGCCGATGCGAATATGCCACTTAAATAGGTCTGAGCCAATAAACGCTTCATCACTGTTGTGTATGGAGCCAATACGATATCGTCTTGGTCCATTCCCATGGAATTGTATCCTTTCGATTTAAGAACCCCTACAATACGGAAAGGTATTTTATTGCAACGTATTACTTTCCCTATCGGATCGGTTCCGTCTGGGAAAAGATTGTCAGCAATAGTTTTTCCGATGACACATACTTTTGCTGCAGTACGGATATCGTTTTCTGTGAACATTTCTCCTTGTTCTACGGTTAATTGACGAATTGTCAGATAGTCGATGCTACATCCTGTAACGGAAGACGGATAGTTGTTGGCTCCTGCTATAAGTTGCCCTGACGATGATACATTAGGGCTAATAGCAGAAACATACATACATTCATCTTTAAGTTTGTTGTAGTTTTCTATTTTTAATGTTTGCATGGCAGAGGGGTCTTGTCTTACTCCTCCACGCATTTCGGCACCGGGGTTAATCATAATCATGTTCGATCCCATTTCTGAAATCTGCTTTTGAATGCTTCTTTTCGAGCCTTGTCCAATAGCGAGCATGGCAATTACAGAAGCAACACCAATAATAATTCCAAGCATGGTTAAAAATGCACGCAGTTTATTATTGGCCAAAGCCCTAAATGCTATTTTTAGTAGATTTGTTCCGTTCATGCTTATTGTAATTTAGTCTGATTTAATCGTCTTCGTTTTTGGGTAAAGATGCTAACGTTTCACTTGCCGACAAGATATTTTTATTTATCGTATCTTCGATGACATGTCCGTCTCGCAGACGAATATTTCGGCTGCTATATGACGCTAAGTCGGGATTGTGAGTAACAAAAATAATTGTACGTCCTTCTGCATGCAATCGTTGAAATAGGACTAATATTTCGAAAGAAGTACGAGTGTCAAGGTTACCGGTTGCTTCATCTGCCAAGATTACGGAAGGATCGTTTACAAGAGCTCGTGCAATTGCTACACGTTGCATTTGACCTCCCGACATTTGATTGGACTTATGTTCAAGCCGGTCTCCTAATCCGACAGCAATCAAAGCGTCGGTTGCTCTGCGTTTACGTTCTGCAGCACTGATAGACGGATTATACATCAGTGGAAGTTCAACGTTTTCGACTGCAGTCGTTTTAGGAAGCAGATTATAATTTTGGAAAACAAATCCGATTTTTCTGTTCCGCAGGATGGCACGTTGTGGTTTACTCATTGTACGGACAGAAACATTGTCCAACAAATATTCTCCGCTTGTTGGTGTGTCTAAGCATCCTAATATATTAAGTAGGGTAGATTTTCCCGATCCGGAAGTTCCCATAATTGTGACAAACTCGCCTTCTTTGATGGTGAAAGAAACTCCCCGTAGTGCATGTACGGTTTCATCTCCCACTTGAAAGTTTCGTTTGATATTCTGTAGCTCAATAACAGTTTTACTCATAGTCGAATTACTTGGATGTCTTGGTGTCTTTTTTGTTTTTATCTTTATCTGGAGGACCGGGCATGAACGGGCTACGTTCTCCTGTTTCAGCATTCGCTTCGTCTATTTCAGGGATGCCTCCTTCGATGACGGTTTCGACCACTACCGGGGTTCCTTTGGTTAACCCTTCTGTTATTTCTGTTGAAGCCCCGTCGCTGATGCCTATTTTAACAGGATGTGCAGTGAATGTATCGTTTTGGAGAGTCCAGACTTTATATTCGCTTGTACAATCTTTGATTATTTTGTTTCCAACCAATTCTTTGCTGGGAGTAAAGCGTAAAGCCTTTGACGGAACGGTTAAAACGTCATCGTGTGTTAATGTATAGATGGTGACGTTTGCTGTTAAACGTGGTTTTAATTTTAAATCCGGGTTGTCGGCTGTAATTACAACCTCATAGGTAACGACAGTCGCATCGCTACTGGAGGTGGAATTTCCGCTTGAACTACTGTTTACACTTCCTAAACGTACCTGTTTTACTTGTCCTTCAAATACATCATTTGGATAAGCGTCTACAGTAAAGGTTACTCGCGATCCGTCTTCAACTCCGGCAATATCGGCTTCATCTACATCGGCAACTACTTGCATTTGTGTCAAATCGGCAGCAATCGTAAACAAGGTTGGTGTTTCAAATCCCGAAGCTACCGTTTGTCCTTCTTCTACATCTTTACTGGTTACAATTCCATCGATGGGAGATGTGATCGTAGCATACGACAAATTTCTTTCTGCCTTAGATAATTCTGCTTTTGTTTGTTCGTATGTACTTTCAGCACGTTGGTAGTTGTATGTTGACTCTTCATAATCGATATCGCTGATCAATTGTTTTTCGTAGAGCTTTTTATTCCGTTCGTACAATTTCTTTTGATATTCGTATTCGGCTTTGGCTCCATTGTATGTTGCTTGTGCCGATTGCAAGTCGCTAAGTAAAGTTACTCTATCCATTTCGGCAATAACTTGTCCTTGTTTGACAATAGAATTATAATCGATATAAATTTTGTCGATAATTCCGGAAACTTGTGTTCCGACTTCTACTTCTGTTACCGGTTCAATGGTACCTGTGGCTGTAATAGAGTTGCTTACACTTCCTATTGCCGCTTCTTTAGTGATAAAATCGGCTTGAATTTTTGATTTTGATCCACCTATTATCCAAATTAATCCAATTATTGCAATGACGATAATTGCAGTGATACAGATAAGTTTTTTATTTTTCATATGATTATTTATTTATAATTCAATTTTATTTCCTGCATAAAAGTTAAGTAAAATCCGATTAAGGATAGCCATATACTTTGCCTGTACCTTTTGTTGTTTTGCAATGAGTAAATTGTTTTTCTCGGTGAGCAGTTCTACGGTATTTTTCATTCCTAAGTTAAATTGTTCGCTTACCATGTCGAAACTGCTTTGGTAGCTTTTTACATTTGCATCGGCAGCTTCGTATTGTTGTTGTGCATTTAAAGCATCCAGCCAGAAACTTTCAATTGTGCTGTAAAGTTCTTTTTGTTTGTTGGTCAAGTCATATTGGCTATTGTAATATGCTAATTGAGCCTTTTGTACATTGCTTTTGTTCTGGCGGTTGTCAAAGATAGGCAAGCTAAGATTTACGCCTATCATGTTATTCCATCCATATTTCATCTGAAGTCCCCAGTTGTTAGAACTGGCACTATTTGTTGAACTCGTTGTCGATGCAGATAAACTGATAGTTGGATAATACCCGGCTTTTGCAGATGATATTCCTAATTTGGCATTATCAATACTTAATTTGCTACTTTGTATTTCAGGTCGGGTAGATAAAGCTATTTGATAAACATCTTCTTGGCTCGGCAAAAGTTTCATAACGTAATCGTCGTTCAGTTGAGGTGTTGCCAAATTCATTTCAGCAGTACCATCAAGTTCCAATAATTGTTTTAGCTGTAATTTATAATTTCGCAGAGCACTTTCAGAAGTAACAACCTGATATTCATCATTGCTTACTTGTGCTTCAAGTTGGGCTAAATCGGCTTTTGAAATGCTTCCTTCTTCAAAGAGTTGTTTTCCTCTTTCGTATGTAGCTTTGCTGACTTCTAATGTGTTTTCATTTATGTCTATAGATTCTTTTGCATATAAAATTTGGATGAATAGTTGGGTTATTTCTTCTTGCAGCATGTTTTGTGTTTCAGCAACGGTGAGTTGGGCAATGTCTCTATTCGTTTTTTGCTGTTTTAAATTGTTTAACCGTTGTCCTCCGTTCCAAAGCGTCCATTGTGCATTTAAGCTATAGTTGCCATTGTAGGTTGTCTTATTGTTGCTACTGATAATTTCTGTACCACTAACGGTAGCACTTTGTTCTTGATAAGGACGGTTTATTAAATTATGTCCTGTACCGAACGATAGACTTGGGAATAGGTCTGCCTTTGCCGTTTTGACTTCTATCTCACTCTCTTGCAATGAGATTTTGTCTTGTTGCAATTGGATGTTTTTTTCGAGAGCATAATTGATGCAATCGTCTAATGTCCATTCTTTTTCATTTTGTGCATAAAATGGAATTGCTATTAAGCATAATGCGATAAAACAAGATGTACGTTGTCTCATATTTCATATTTTATTTTATATCGCAAATTTATATTCCTCAAGACAATATTCAAAAACAAATAGATAAATTCAGAAAATGTGAAGATAAACGTTTGTTTTTTCCCGATAAAAATTTTTTCTTTGTAATGTATGAAGAAAACACTATGCTGAAAAGGGCTTTTATTTTCATTTGGGAGTTTTATAGAGACGGATTTAAGAGTATGACCTTAGGGCGTACATTATGGTTTCTTATTTTGATAAAGCTTTTTATCATGTTTTTCATATTAAAGATTTTTTTCTTTTCCCCTTATTTAAAAGGGAAAACAACAGAAGAAAAACAGGAATATGTGAGTGGAGAATTAATAAATCGTGCAAATTAAAAAGTAAGAATTATGTTTGAAAGTATTGATGGCGCAATGATCGATTGGTCGAGAGCACAATTTGCTTTAACAGCCATGTATCATTGGTTGTTTGTTCCTCTTACGCTGGGACTTGCTGTGATAATGGGGGTAATGGAATCGTTGTATGTGATTACCAATAATGACTTCTGGAAAAATGCAGCGAAGTTTTGGATGAAATTGTTCGGAATTAATTTTGCAGTAGGGGTTGCTACAGGATTAATTTTGGAATTTCAATTTGGAACAAACTGGAGTAATTATTCGTGGTTTGTAGGCGATATTTTTGGAGCGCCGCTTGCAATAGAAGGAATCGTCGCTTTTTTTATGGAAGCCACATTTATTGCTGTAATGTTTTTCGGATGGAATAAAGTTGGAAGAGGTTTTCATTTGGCATCTACATGGTTGACAGGACTTGGCGCGACCTTTTCTGCTTGGTGGATTTTGGTTGCAAATTCGTGGATGCAATATCCGGTTGGAATGGTTTTTAATCCAGAAACGGTGCGAAATGAGATGGTCAATTTTTTCGATGTTGCCTTTTCTCCGGTGGCAGTAACTAAATTTTTCCATACGGTGTTGAGCAGTTGGATTGTAGGAGCTGTATTTGTTGTTGGGGTAAGTGCGTGGTTTTTGATGCGGAAGCGTGAAAAAGAATTTGCTTTGGCGAGTATGAAAATTGCTTCATTTATAGGTCTTTTTGCTGCTTTAATAACTGCTTTTACCGGCGATCATTCAGCATATCAGGTTGCAAAACATCAGCCAATGAAGTTGGCCGCTATGGAAGCTTTGTATGAAGGAGGAACACATGAAGGTTTAACTGTTGTGGGTGAGTTGAAAATTCCGGGAATGCTTTCAGTTTTAGCTACTCGGAATATGGAGGGATATGTTCCGGGAATAAATAACATATTGTTGGGAAATTATATTTTGCCGGATGGAACGCAGGCTTTGTCTGTTACAGAAAAAATACAGCGTGGCGATAAGGCAATAGCAGCACTTGCCGATTTCAGGGAGGCAAAAGAAGAAGGACGGGAATCTGATATGCTGCAGGCACAAGACGTTTTGGATGAAAATATGTCTTATTTCGGATATGGATATATAGACAATCCTAATGACCTTGTTCCTAATGTCTGGCTTTTATTTTGGACGTTCCGTATCATGGTAGGATTGGGCATGTACTTCATTTTGTTTTTTGCCATGATTCTTTTTTTGGCGTGGCGTCATAAATTGTCAAAAACTAAATGGATGCACTGGATAGGATTGTGGAGCATTCCACTTGCTTATATTGCAAGCCAGACAGGATGGATTGTCGCAGAAGTTGGAAGACAGCCTTGGGCAATTCAAGATTTGTTGCCTGTCAATGCAGCTATTTCCAAGCTGAGTACAGGTGAAGTGCAGACAACTTTCTTTATTTTTCTTATTCTGTTTACAGTATTACTGATAGCAGAAATAGGTATTATGGTGAAAGCTATTAAGAAAGGTCCTGATATGGCAGAGTCTTAAAGCTTGAATTTGAAAAAATAGTGAGCAATCGTTTCCTATTAAGATATTGAGATGGAAGCGGTTGCTTATTTATTATTATAAAAACGGAATTGCAATATTGCAAGTAATTGGTAAATGATCGGATGGATAGTGCCCATTATTGTAAGAATTGGTTAAAACTTTGTAGCTAAGCACACGTATAAAAGGGCTGACAAAAATGTAATCGATACGGTTTTTGGGAATACCTTGAAATATGCCACCGGGGAATCCTGTTCCTACAGGACCAACGGGATGAGTTTCTGTCACTTTATAAGCATCGTTTAAAACGCTTGTTATTTTTTGTATTTGCGGAGTTGATTCTGTTGAGTTATAGTCTCCAGTACAAATAACGGGTAAGCCTTCTGTTATTTGTTGTATTTTATCAATTAAGACATTTCCTGAATTTTTTCTGGCAGTTATGAATTGCCAATAAAAATGAGAGTTGAAAACAAAGAATGTTTTTCCGGATTTTTTTTCTTTGAATTTTGTCCAGTGGCAAATACGTTGGTCGGTAGCATCCCATCCTATACTTGGAGTGTCGGGAGTTTCGCTATACCAAAAAACGCCTTTGTCTAAAATCTCAAATTTGTCTGTTTTATAAAATGTGGCACAGTTATGCAACTTGCCGTCTTTTCCTCCATATGAATGTCCGATATAATCATAATCCGGAAGAAGATTTTTTAAATCGTTCAATTGTTTATTATTTCCTTCTTGGGTACCAATTATATCTGGATTATGTGATTTGATTAAATTGGCAAGAGGTTTTTTACGGATATTCCAGTCATTTCCTGATTTTTTATCACTAAGTGACGCATGACGGATATTGTACGTTGTGATGGTTAATTTCAGCCATGTTTTATTTTCTTTCCTTAAAGACATATTCTTTTTTCCAGTGAAAGAAGTTGCAGGATGCATGTTGTTGTTATTGTACGATTTGGCAAATCCTTTATTAGCATTGCTTATGATAAGACATAATGCTAAAATGGGAAGCATGGTATGTAGAAAAGAATTTTTCATATTAAAAAAATGTGCTGATGTTTTACAACAAATGTATTGAAATAATTTTAGAATCTCATGGCTTTTATATTTTTTGACTTGAATTATTTTTTTAAGAGTTTCTTTTAAATTTTTAAATAATTTCTTGTTTAATAATTGTA
This sequence comes from Candidatus Phocaeicola gallistercoris, assembly GCA_019116145.1. Lineage (GTDB taxonomy): Bacteria > Bacteroidota > Bacteroidia > Bacteroidales > Bacteroidaceae > Phocaeicola > Phocaeicola gallistercoris. The sequence continues at coordinate 6,450 of DXCG01000027.1, read as the reverse complement.
AGCTGACTATTTTTGTAAAAATAAAATAATTATGCGGTTTCCTTGAGCCTGTATTGAAAATGCGCAACGATAAACAGAAATATCAGTAGATAAATACATTCGTAGGCATTTCAGAGTAGCAAATGTTATATGGATGAAACAGAAACAGTATTTATAAAAAATTTTTTTTATTTTATGAGAAGACACTTTGAAAAAATCGTTCTGCTGTTTGCAATGGCTTTTGTTGTTATAGCATGCGATAAGGACGATAATGAGATTGTAACACCGGGGCAGAATACCGGATCGGGAGGATTTGAAGAGCTTGTTCCGGAACGTCCGAATTATGTAAATGCAAACTTGGTTTATTATGGGGGAGATCAATATTCCGAATCATCCGATTATTGGGTACTCAATTTGTATACCGATATGAAAGTTGAAGGAGGCTACCCTGTAGGACCTGGCCAAATGATCAGCTTAGCTATAAATAGCACAAAAAATGAAGCACAAGAACCTTCACTTGAATATTTAGTTGCCAATTATAGTGTAATAGCAAATAGTGGAGATTTTTCTGCCGGTACATATATTCCCGGTGAAATGTATACTATTGATTTACCAGATGGGAGTATAGAAATGGCGGATGGAACATTTTTCGCTGACATTCCTGCCGGGGAAACCGATTTTGAACCAGATTTACTGAGGGAAGGAAATTTCAGTATATCCGATAATGACGATGGTACTTATACTGTAGAAGGTGTACTTGTGGGGAATTATTATACGAAAAGATATTTTTCATATACCGGAAAATTAGAACCGGTGGACCGTGCCGGAGAAAGTGGTGAGCCTGAAATTCCGAATACAAATTTGACAAAAGATGTAGAATTGAATGGATTGACAAAATCACGTTTGATAGATAAAGGCGATTATTTTTTCCTTGGAGATGAGTCATATCGTTTGTTCCTTCTTTATCTTGCAGGACCAACTGTCGATTTGTCTGCCGAATGGCCTTCAGGAACAGGTGCGTTGTTACGGCTTGAACTTTTTGTTCCATGGGAGTCCGATGCAGCAGATGGCATTCCGGAAGGAACATATACTATGGCAAACAGAACCGAATCTGGTGGAATTCCTAAAGATGCCATTGTTCCATTCCGTATTGTAGAAGGGCTTCCGGACAATTTTGAATACAATATGGGTACATGGTATCAAGAGCTTACAGATGGTGTATGGACAAATTATGGTAGAATTGCAGATGGAACAGTAATTGTAGAACGTGAAGGGGATGCCCATATTATAACAATCAATCTATCCGATTGTAGTAGTCCTGCACATAGTGTAAGTGGTGTATGGAAATCGGATAGTCCTATCGGTCTTAATTGAATTTATTAACTATTTAAAAGTAAAGTGAATATGAAAACAACAATGCAATTTATGCGATTTATTTTATTCGCATTTGTTCTTAGTGCATTTGCGGTATCATGCGATGACGATGAACCATTACAACAAACGGAAACGCCTATAACTCCAACTCCGAAACCGGAAGAATCATTGTATCCTGAGAAATCTATGACATTTGTTGTCGATGGAGAAGAAATTCCTGTGGGTGCTGCTTTTTGCAACAATTATGAAGGGTATGTTTTAGTAACGGCTTCTCCAGAGAAAGTTGAATCAATTGGCGATATGATGAAGTTCATACAAGTACTTGTATTGCCTCAATCTCTGAACCAAGATATAGATTTAAAGAAAGAAGTCTTGACTATCAATGCATGGGATGGAGAAATAGAAATGCCGATACAAATAACAAGTGATATGCTTGAATCGGGAACTATGCGATTGAATTATGACGAAGCCAGTGGAGAATATACGCTTCTTATGGCAATGACCTTTACCGATGGGAAAAAAGTAGGTGTGAATGTATCTGCAATTATGAGCGATCCGGCACCGGAAGAAGGAAATACAATCACCATAAACAATGAACAGATGCCTATACGTGCCCAATTTTATATGGACGATGAAGAAGGAAATGTCTATTTGTATTTTACATCTGCTAAAATTTATTATTTTGGAGAAATAGAAAAAGCAGAAGATTATTTCTGTATTGTATTGAATGAAGATGATCTTACCGGAAACGAATTTGATATAACAAATACAGATAAAACATTCTCGATATTTTATATGAATCAAAGACCGGGTGAAGAGAGTGCTTCTATGGCTGATAATACGGCATTAGATGGTGCAACGGGTACTGTCAGTGTAAGTCGTAGTGCTTCCGACCCGACACAGTTTACAGCAGACATTGCAGTAGCGTTTGGGGATGGAAATTCTGTTGCGGTCAATTTTGAGGGAACTTGTCTTTCTGTTGATTATGTTCCAGACCAACCGGAAGTTGCGAACGAATTCTCATGTTTTGGCGCAACTGAGGCTATTAAGTCTATTCTTGTCGATCAAAGTGATGCGGAGATTTGGCATATTTACCTGACAGCTACTCCGGGACTTACCACCGTCGATGAATTTGTTGCTGATTGGGCTTTCCATATTACAGCACCGGCAGAAGCATTTGATGGTGAGCCGGCTGGATTCTCATCGTATAAGGAAATACTTAAATTTGAATACGATGGAAATACATGGCAATATCCGGGAACCGGAACACTTATTGTTTCTCTTGATGGTGATGAGTTAGAACTTGATTTCACTACTTATGGAGATGTGGAAGGTCACTACTCGGGAACGGCTGTTGTCGTAAAATAAATTATAAAAGGTAGAGTATATACAGCCTTTGAACGGGCTTTTGTATTTTGCTATATTTAATGAATAAATGTTTATAGTAATGAAATATCTTAATAAGATAGCAATAGTGGCATTTCTTTCGATTGCCTTACTGCAAGTTTCTTGTTCGGAAGATGAATTGGATAATATGAATGTTTCCGGAGAAAATACAGGGGCGGGAGATTCTGCAGGATCGAATGAAATTCTTGGTACTTATTGGTTTAATGGAGAATCTTATAATATTTTGACGGCTGGTTTTACAGAAACATATAAAGGTTCTGACTCGGAAGGATATTATACATTCTTGTTTTCACCGTTAAGCAGTGATAAAAAAATAAGTACGTATATGCTGATCAGCATTCGTAAATATTGGGGAGACGGAGGAACGTATGAAGTTGGTGGATTAGACCTTGACCATAATGATGATTATATTATTATTTACGAAGATCCGGTACATTATTATTCACAATACCGTAAGCCCCAGAGTGGCGTATTTAGAATAACTGTTCCAGAAGACAGAAGCGGAGATTTTGTAATATACGCAGATGTATCGTTGGCTGATGGAACTCCGTTGAAGATTGATTATACAGGAAAATTAATGCCATTGGCAGAAGAATGATTTCTTTGTTTTAATAAAGGAATAACAGGCGCGATTCAATTTATTGAATTTGTGCCTGTTGTTTTTTTATATGTCGTGAACTTTTATAAATTTGTGGTGACATATTTATTTTATGTGAGCACAAATATTCGTTTGTGAGATGTTGTACAAATCAAAAATGGAATTTATATTTGTGATATGGAATAGTTTGTTTGTCTGAATTAAAAATAATAAGATATGGATACTTATATTTTTTTACAGCATTATTGGTGGTTTTTGATATCTTTGTTAGGTGCCTTATTGGTTTTTCTTTTGTTTGTGCAAGGTGGAAATTCGTTGTTGTTTCGTTTAGGAAAGACAGAGGAAGACCGGATGTTGTTGGTCAATTCTACAGGTCGCAAATGGGAGTTTACATTTACCACCTTGGTAACATTCGGCGGAGCTTTCTTCGCTTCGTTTCCTTTGTTCTATAGTACAAGTTTTGGAGGAGCTTATTGGTTATGGATGATTATCCTTTTTAGCTTTGTCTTGCAAGCCGTTTCGTATGAATTTCAGTCGAAGTTAGGTAATTTGTTGGGTAAACGTTGCTATCAATTCTTTTTAGTCCTTAACGGATTATTCGGACCATTGTTGTTAGGAATGGCAGTTGCTACGTTTTTTACCGGGTCGAACTTTGTTGTAGAGAAAGGCAATATGGCAGAAGAGGTAATGCCTGTTATCAGTTCGTGGACAAATGCTTGGCATGGTCTGGATGCTTTTTCTAATCCTTGGAATATCGTGTTTGGATTTGCTGTGGTTTTCCTTGCCCGTTTATTAGGGAACTTATACTTTATCAATAATATTAATTCTGATGGTTTGATAGGCCGTTGCCGTAGGCAATTGATAACTGATACGATACCGTTTCTGTTGTTTTTCTTGACTTCGGTAGGTTATATATGTATGAAAGACGGTTTTGCAGTTCTTCCTGATACGGACGAGATTGTGTTGGTACCATATAAATATGGGCTGAATTTCATCGAGATGCCTATTTTGATTATGTTGGTTTCAATAGGTGTAATAGGTGTTTTATATGGATTGTTGAGAAGTATATTCAGTAAGACATTTCGTAAAGGGATATGGTTTGCCGGGATAGGAACAGTTTTGGTTGTACTTTCGTTGTTATTGAATGTAGGATATAATGACACAGCCTATTATCCTTCAGTGGCCGATATGCAAAGTTCGCTTACCCTTTCCAATAGCAGTTCCAGCGAGTTTACATTGAAAGTAATGGCTTTTGTTTCTATTCTTATCCCGTTTGTTTTGGCATATATCGTATATGCTTGGAGAGCCATCGATAAAAAATCGATTACTTTAGACGAATTGAAAGAAAGCGATCATTCTTATTAAGTGGGATGATTCTTTTATTGTGATGTGTGTTTTTTTAAGAAAGGCTCACAACCTATTTTCGGTTGTGAGCCTTTCTTACTCATTTTGTGTTTAGTTGCGTGGCATGCGTGGCATTCTTTTATTGTTATTGTCTTTTCTGAATGGAGCTTTCGGGCGAGAATTTTGTTCTTTAAATAAAAGTTCCACTTGTTTTACATTTAAAATCTTTTTGAACTTATCGTAATAAGCTTGTTTTGTTTCAATGACTTTTTTCTGTACATTAAAGTAATTTTGCATGCGTTGGTCTCTTTCTTCATCAGTTAAATCTTTGCGTGGTGCCCGAGGAGTCTTTTCATTAGTAAAACAACTTCTGATGGCATTTAAGTATTCTTTATAAAGCGGCGCAAATTTTGCTGAAGTTTCATCGTCAAGAATTAACTTCTTTTCCATTTGTTTGGTTTGCCATTCAATCATTTTTTCAGGGTCGAATTTCCTTTGTGGGCGGTTTCCTGCATTATCCTGCGCAAAAAGGTTATTACTACAGCATAAAGTCATGCACATAAACATTACAATCCATTTACTCGTTTTCATTTTGTTTGTTTTTTTAAGTTCAACAATTAATAGATGATTAATTCCCTTGGTTCCTTAGGGAATTTAGTGTCCTTTTTTATTTTTCTCTATGACAAACTGTAATGAGCAAAGTTTATTATGGTAACGTTATTTAACGGTTTCTCTATAACAAGATTATGAAAATGAACAAAAACTTCCGTAAAATTAAAGTTAGAAATCAGCTTTTTGGAAAATAGTAAGAGGTTTTCCTGTTATCGGGTGGATAAAATTCAATTCTGCGGCATGAAGATAAAGGCGGTCGGCTTTTTTCCCGTATAATTCATCACCGATAATCGGATGATTCAGACCATCAGGATGGGCAGCATGAATGCGTAATTGGTGGGTACGTCCAGTTAATGGTATAAGAAGTACTAACATTTTGTTTCCTTTTCTTTGCAGGACTTTGTATTTGGTAATTGCTTTTTTCCCATGTTCCATGTCGACCTTTTGCCGAGGACTATCGTAATAATCCGGGCAGATGGGTAATTCTATTATTCCTTCATCTTCATTGACAATACCCTCTAATAAGGCGATATATTTTTTTTGAATTTCTCTTTTTTCGAAAAGCTGTTGCATTTTTTGGTGGGTTATTTTGTCTTTAGCGGCAAGAAGTAAGCCGGAAGTTGCCATATCAAGCCTGTGTACAACCAACGGACCGGTTGCCTCCGGATATAATTCTTTTAATTTCCGGAATACAGAATCTGTATTGTTTTTTCCTGGAACGGAAAGCATGCCGGCTGGTTTGTTAACGGCGATAAGCCAATTGTCTTCATAAACAATGTTTAGTGGGATATCTTTATATCGGTCACTGCATAAAGGATTCTGTTCTATGGTAAGACCTATTAGCATGTGTTTCAAAATAGGTTCACATTTCCCTTTACAAGCAGGATAGAATTTCCCTTGATGCCGAATTGTTTCTTTAGGAGATTTCCCCCACCAGAATTCGCCCATGGCAAGAGGTTGTAGCCGATGTATGTACGCGTATTGTAATAGTTTGGGAAGAGCACATTCCCCGGCGCCGGAAGGTGGTACTTGTTGGGGAGTGTTTTTGAATAAATCGCAGATGTTTTTGCTTTCGCCTTTAGCATTTAACAGATTGAATTGAGTGAAAATTCGCTGTTGAAGTTCTGCAGATTGTT
>DXCG01000026.1 GCA_019116145.1 Candidatus Phocaeicola gallistercoris | reverse complement strand
TAGCAAATGTTTTCATACGTTTATTTGTTATTTTGTTAGTTTCTTGGGTGCAAATGTAATACTTTTCTTTAAAAAACAAACATTTTACGAACTTTTTCTTCAATTTTTTTTTGAGAAACGTTTACAGGCATCGTTTCGTCTCTCATTATTTTTCAAAGTTGCTCTTGATACCCAATGGGGCATTTGTATCATAGGTATATTGACTTCCTAAACATTCTAATTAAATAAATTGAAAACTACAATATCATTAGTCATAAATATAGGCTTTTCTGCATTGTAAAAAGCACTTTTAATGTTAGGTAGACCAGCATTATTAAAATGATACTTTACCTTAATAATATCATTCCTATTCTGATTTCCTTGCATAAAACGAACAATAATAACATAGTCAATCGTTTGATTAAGAAATACACCCCTGTCTTGAACTTGAATATCTATCTCATTATATCTAAAAGAAACATTTACCACCTCTGCAGATTTTGGTTCAAATAAAAATACATCAATGTTATTTTTATCGGCTCTACTTGTATCCTCTAATTTCAGCCTACAATGGAAATTAAAAGGAGGAACATCCGGTGAATCTGCACACGAACACAAAAATAATAGTGTTACGCAATACCATACTTTTCTATAAAGAACTGCCATATTTTTAGTGTATCATTCCACCACCCAAACTATTAGGATTACTTATAATAGAATATTCTACATTATACTGATAATTTCCTTCTGTTCCTTCATCTAACAAATTCGAATAACCTGGTAATTCAGAATCAGCAATAGCTGGATTTGAGCTATCAAAAACCGCTGCTAAAAAATAGCCATTGCAATTGCCGTTCCATCCCCAATTAAAATGAAATAGATTTACTAATCGACTATCACTTTTTCTTCTTACTGTCATAGAACCGTCAGCAACCCATGCATGACCGCCGGTATATTTGATTGTTATACCGATGAACTCTTTCTTTCCCCTATTTCCTCTCATATAGACTATTTTATTAGAAAAAGCATTAGTACCCATAAAAACTTCATTTTCATTATACTCTTTCAAACTTGTTGCAGTTAAAGACGTCCAATCATTTATCCAATTTATTGCATCTTTTGAACTTATAGATGTTCCAGTGTCTTTATAATCAGCTTTGAGAACGACTCCCAAATATCGCATTAAATGAGCAATTTCATTTGCTGATTGAGGAGTGTCATACAAAGTCAATTTCCCATCATACTTAAAACAATCATTTAGAATCTGATTCCAATGAAGAGTTGCACTTCCAGAAGAAGAATTATCACTCCAACTAACATTCCCTATAACAGGGAAATGAGATAAGATTTGAGATACTGCAACAGCAACACATCCTGTATATGGACCTGGACAATACATATTATAAGGAGCTCCTTGTCCCCACTTAGTATTTAAACTATAATTAGCGAAAATAACGCCATCATAATCTTCCAATCTAGGATTTACAGATGTAATAGATGCAATGTTAGTTTTAATATCATACACCGCTTTACCTACAGCTAAGTTCAAGAAATAAGCAAAATTAGGATTCTCTTCCACTATACTCATAGAAAATTTCCCTTCATCAGAAATACCCCAAATAGGCTCAATGCGTTTATCCGCTCCAACTAGTACATAACCACCATTATTAGAAAGATTAACAGCATAAAATAATGTATCAATCCCTTCATCTAAACCAATAGAACGAGTCACTTTTTCTTCAACTTCAATAACTTCAACATTTTCAATATCAACATTCCTTGATCTTGTGGAAGAAACTTTCTTAAAAGCATTTATAAAATTAACAGCAACTTCTTTTGCTTCATCCACAGTAACCTTATACTGGTTATTCTCCAATTCAGTGATAGAAATTTCGTCATTTCTATTTTCAATAATACTCTCATCCGAACAGGATATTAACATACTCCCAATATAAAGAGCCAATACCCATCCAAAACTCATTTTTTTCATAACAACATATTTTAAAAGTTAGTAATATGTAAATATACTATTATGCCCGTTGACGGTAGTGGATATATTGTCCGACAGAAATTCTTTTTAATAAATACTTGCCGGATTGTCCGCGCCGCCAATATTCCCTTGATTGTCAAATTTCCCGTTGATTTGTTGTTCACTTTCGGGATTTAGTTCAATAACTTTTTTCATATCTTCTATCGAGCCTTCTTTGTCTCCGTTCAAGAGCCGGATGCGTCCACGTTCTTGGTAAAGAGCGGCATTCTCCGGCATCAGTTCCAAAGCTTCTGTATATAGTTCTATGGCTTTGTCAAACTCTTTTTGTCCGGCAAGCAATTCACCTTTCAATATGTAGGCTTTCTCGTTGAACGGATTATTTTCCATTACCTTGTCAAAGCACAGACAAGCATCTTCCGTTTGTCCCTGTGCGGCAAAAATCGTACCTTTCAGCAAAAGTGCATCTTCGTCCTCAGGGTTAATCGATAATACTTGTTCTATATCTTCAAGTGCTTCTTTGGCTTGTTTCATGCCCCATAATGTCTCGGCACGGAATCGGTAGGCTGCAACAAAACTTTCATCTAAGGCAATGGCTTTGGTCACCATAACAATGGCTTGCAAATCGTTACCTTGTCCGTGAGCGGCTTTAGAGGCTAGATAATAGGCAGAAGCATTTTTTTCATCAATTTTGATAGCTTGTTGGCAAGCGCGGTCCATGCTTTCATAGTCTTCTTGCATATAGCAGGTATGCGCCAAAGTAATCAGGGCAGAAACGTCATCGGGAGCCGCTTCTGTCAGTTTGTTTAGCGTATTGCGTGCCTCATCCAAACGCTGTGTCTTGATGTATGCGTCTGCCAGATAATGTAAAGTTTCGGGGTCATTGCGTAACGTAACGGCTTGTTCAAAACACCGTATGGCATAATCAAGACGGTTTATGTTGCGTGCACGTATGCCGTCGTATTTCAGAATCTCAAAGTTTTTTTGTTCTTGTTTTTCCTGTTGGTTATCTTCCGGCTTGTTCCCGCCGAAAAGTGCTGATAATAAACCCATGTTTTCTTATGTTTTTAATGTTATTGCAAATATATTGTATTCCTTTTAAATGACAATGGATTTAAGGCAAGCATTCGAACGTTATTCTTCGTTTTACTCAAGACTATCAATAAAAAAGGTGTGCCCCAATGAAACAATCATCCAGACACACCCAATACAACTATTACTAAAAATCTGTTTCACCAACAGACAGGGAATCCAAAACTTTTATTCCACCGGAACCATATAGCAGGGCCATGCCTCACTTTCCACTTCCGTATCTCCGTGATACAAAGAATATTTTTCAGTGATAACATCATTATTATCCAATACACCATCTCCATTAGCATCAACATATACATACTCACCGTTTTCATCCACTCCAGAAACTCTCCATCCATTTACTGTATCCGAATACCCTTCCTTACTTACAGTATAATAAATAGTAGGCTGTACATGCTCTATCACAGCAGCTCCGTCTGCATTGGTCTTCCAAGTACCTATCACAACATCATTTTCATCGTACACCGTAACGGTAACTCCTTCCAATGGAGCCGGCTCAGGATTTCCTTTCGTAAGCAGATTTACCTGTATTTTAGTCACATAATAAGCGGCTGCCCGTTCTTCCAACGGTTCAGTCACGGTAAATACGCGACCTTTTCCGGCTGAAATCCCATCGCCTTCGATAATAATGCCGTTCACCCGTACATTCTCCCCGTCACGTGTCACATATACATTTTCTCCGTTCACACTTTTCAGCACCATGCCTTCGGTCAGTTGGTCTTTGGTATAACTTCCTACAACCACGTGCCGTCCGATAGTTTCTTCCGTCAACGTTTCCGCCCGGCTGAATTC
>DXCG01000025.1 GCA_019116145.1 Candidatus Phocaeicola gallistercoris | reverse complement strand
TACAGGCATGGGGAAAACAAGTTCAGAAAATCAATCGGGAAACAAATTGAAAATAGAAGAAAAAAATTGGGACTTACACAAGGGGAACTTGCTAAAATGTGCGGTTTAGTTCAAACCACTGTAAGCAAGATAGAGCTTGGGAGGTTTTCCGTTTCTTTGGATTTGCTGCAAAGGGTATGCAAGCCTTTAAAATGCCACATGGAATTAAAGCCGGATGATTAAACCCGGCTTTTCCCTGAATTTACAAAATCTATGACTTTCCTGTTAGCCTCATCAACTTTCTTCCGGTCGAACTTGATATAAATTGAAGTGGTTTCCGAACCGATTCTGTGACCTAATGCTTCTGATATGATTTCTTTCGGGATGTCAAGTTCCGCCGCTATTGTCGCCCATGTGTGACGGCTCCAGTATGAAGAAATATCAGGAAACAATATATTGCGCACTTTCTTACCGTATCGTCCTACGCACTCCATGCTTCCTATTTTTCTCAAGGCATCATTCATCCTGTGTAGGAAATCCTTATAATTATTGTAATTTTCCATCACGAACAAAAGGTATTCTTCACCACTATATTTATTTATCAAATCCAACGCTTCCGTTTCTAATTTTATAGAATATATACGCCCTGTTTTTGAGCGTTTGTATTCCAACCTACCGTTTGACAAATCTGTTTTTTTTGCGTTAAAAAGGTCTACGGCATTTATCCCTATCAGATAAAACATCAGCATGAACATGTCACGGTATTTCACTTGCCAATCTTCGCAAGGGTAGTCACGTAATATCCTTAGCTCCATTACAGTCAAGGAACGCTTGCGTGTGTCCTCTTTCTTTATGATGAATTTCCTGAACGGGTAAAGTTCTGTGTATCCTTCATCTATCGCATAATTGAATACGGCACGTATGTTGCGCAGGTGTATGCCACAAGTGTTGACTTTCATACCTGAATCAAGCAAATACATGTTAAAGCGCGTAAGCCATTTCCTGTCCATGGAATCAAACGTGCAAGAATTGTCATATTTGTTTAATTTCTGTATTGTCCCCTCGTAACATGATGCAGTACTTCTCTTTGACTTTGTATCCATAAACTCGCGCATCACGTCCAAAAACAAGCGTCCTTCTTTTTCATTGTTCCCGGAAATGACACGCTTCAATTCGTCCTTCAGCTCGTTGCCTGCCATTTTCCGCAATGACCCGCTTTCCTCAAGCTCGAATATCTTTTTTTCAACATTGTTCATCAGGCTTCGCAAAGCCACGTTCTTAGCTTTCCAGTTTTGCGCTTTCCTGTTGTATTCCGTACCGTTCCACGTTTCGGCTGACGCGTCAAATTCAGTAGGAAGTAACATCTGCCCCTTATGGAATACATTTAATTTTACCGGATATTTCCCGTTTTTTTTCATCCTCCTTGTGTCGAGGTATAGACTTACCGTTGCCATATACTTTAATTTACTGTCCAAAATTTGCATAAGATTTGCATACAAAGGTACGGAAAAACGCCCTTAATCGTCCTTATTCGTGCATAATTTAGACATGATATAGACAAAAAAAGGAGTTACTTTTTATTGTAACTCCTTGATTTTCAGTTTGTCGGGGTAGCGGGATTCGAACCCACGACCCCCTGCTCCCAAAGCAGGTGCGCTAACCGGACTGCGCTACACCCCGAAATATCTTTCGTTTTTTATGATGGCGCAAAGGTATTGCTTCTGTTTGTTATATGCAAATCTTTTCAGAACTTTTTTTATTTCTCGTGAAGAATAGGGAAATTTGTTATAAGTGGGAAAAAGAAGATGCATTTTATTTTAGTTAAGAGTTGGTAGGAAAATTTTTCCAGTCTGGTTTCCTCTTTTCTAAAAATGCTCGTCCACCTTCTTGTGCTTCGTCTGTCATATAATAAAGCATTGTAGCGTCGCCTGCCAATTCTTGTATACCAGCCTGTCCATCCAGTTCGGCATTCAGCCCAGCTTTAATCATACGTAAGGCAAGAGGGCTGTGTTGCATGATGGTTTTTGCCCATTCTACAGTTTCGTCTTCCAATTGATTGAAAGGAACAACTTTGTTGACTAATCCCATTTCAAATGCTTCTTTTGCAGTGTATTGTCGACATAAAAACCATATTTCCCGTGCTTTTTTTTGTCCGACGATACGTGCCAAATAGGAAGAGCCAAATCCTGCATCGAAACTTCCTACACGTGGACCTGTTTGCCCAAATATCGCATTGTCTGAAGCGATGGTCAAATCGCAAACGACATGGAGGACATGCCCTCCGCCGATGGCATAACCATTGACCATAGCAATGACCGGTTTAGGAAGAGAACGTATTTGTTTTTGAACATCTAATATGTTTAATCGGGGAACGCCGTCTTTTCCTACATATCCTCCATAACCTTTGACGTGCATGTCGCCACCCGAACAAAAGGCTTTATCGCCGGCACCGGTTAAAATGACTACATGGATGTCTTGACGTTCGCGGCAGATATAAAATGCTTCGCTTAATTCTTTGGTGGTATCCGGTGTGAAAGCATTGCGATATCGTGGACGGTTTATGGTGATTCGCGCTATCCCTTCATAAAAGTCGAACAGAATATCTTGGTATTCTTTAATTGTTTTCCATTCTCTGTGTGCCATTTTTTTATTGTTTTAGTGTATGATAATATGCTTTTAATAGTTTAACATCGGTGTCTTTATCTGTAAATGCTTCAAGTAAAATAGGTTCATCGGTTATGTTCGGATTGGTAAAATCTTTTATGGTTGCATTAAGTTCATTTTCATTGTGAACAGAAAAATATCGGAATCCTCTGTCTTCTGCCCAAGCCCGTGCTGATGTTTTGTGATTGGCAGTAACAAATTTTTTTGTGTTTGTTTGGATATCCAGTCCCGGAAGTGCATAAAATATCTCTCCACCTCCATTGTTTAACAGTAAAATTCGGATATTTGATTGTATATGATTATTCCATAAAGCATTCATGTCATAGAAAAAACTTAAATCTCCTATGAAGATGAAGTTCAGTTTATCTGATGTAGCAGCATGTCCTATTGCGGTAGAAAGAGAACCTTCTATGCCATTCGTTCCACGGTTAGAAAATATCTCAATGCCATTCGGAAGCTGGAAAAGTTGGGTATATCTTACAGTTGAACTATTGGCAAGATGTAAAGAACATGATGTCGGAAGATTATTAATAATCTTTCCTATCACACTCATTTCCGAGTAAGTGAAGTTTGCTTGTGGAATATGTTGGGCACATGCTTTCCATAGGTGTGGATAAGTAGGAGTGCAATTATCCATTAAAGTTTCAATATCTTCGATGAAATCGAAGGGATTCATTTCGACAACAGTTGTGAGAGATCCGTATAAATCGATTATTGTTCCATCGGTTGATATGTGCCAATGCTCTATAGGAGGGTTTTTACGAATAAATTTTTTTAATCGTTTAGATATGATATGTCCTCCATAAGTTATGAGCAGTTCCGGTTTTATTTCTTGTTGTTTTTTGCTATTCATGGCATAAAGCAGTGTGTCAATGTTGCGGATAGGCGTCCCCGGAGTTGTATGATTACTGAGGTTTTCGGTAATCCATGTGAAATTTTCACATAATTTGTTTGTTTGCATGTCGTTGAATAAATGCGATTGATTCATTTGACCTACAATGATCATGCGTCGTTTATAGTTGTTCAGTTTATCAATAAGTGGTTGATAGTTTTTTTTCTTCAGTTCTGCTTCTGTATATCGTTTAATGACACGGACTTGTGGAAGTTCATTGATTGGGAGTTGGAAAAAAGGTTCATATATCGGAATATTGATGTGTACAGGTCCGTTCCCATGATGATTTACTTCGAGAAGCGCTTCATTAATTATTCGGTTGCAAAACCATTCATCTTCTTCTGTTTGTATTTCAGGTAGGTTTATACATTGTTTGACTAATGGACCGAAAACTCCGGGTTGGGGTAACGTTTGTCCATCCATTTGTCCAATCCAAGCTAAAGGGCGGTCTGCTGAGATAACAATAAGAGGGATTTGTTGGTAAAAAGCTTCGGCTACAGCCGGATGGAGATTGAGTAAAGCTGTACCCGATGTACAACAAACAGCCGTAGCTTTTTTATCGTGTAGGGCAAGCCCCAAGGCAAAAAAACCGGCACTCCTTTCATCGGTGATGGAATAGCATGTGAATTCTGGTATATTGGCGATGGTTTGTACGATAGGAATATTGCGGCTTCCCGGACAAAGGACATATTTTTGTATTCCGTGGGCCTTGAGTAAAGCAATCAGTTGGAGAATATTCTTTTTATCTGTGTACATGTTATGCTTGTTTATGATTATTGTAAAATACTTCCCATGGTTGTCATTTTATACAATGTCTCTTCCCATTCAGTTTCGGCAGTCGATAAAGGAAGAATACCTCCGCCGGCATATAAGGTCGCTTCTTGGGGGGTAATGTTCATACATCTCAGGTTTACATAAAGTGATGTGTCTTTTTCAGGATTCAAGTATCCGACAATTCCGGAATAGTAACTTCGGTCGTATCCTTCATTTTCCAAAATGAATTCGTAAGTTTCTGTTTTGGGAAGTCCGCATATAGCAGGGGTCGGATACAATGCTTTTAAAAGAGTCCCAATAGATTTAGTTTCTTTCAGATGAAAATAGAAATCGGTTTTTAGGTGGACTACTTGCCCTGCCTTAGCTGTATAGGGACCTTTTTCTGTCGATTTAATGCCGCACGATTTGAGTGTTCTTCGGATATATTCGCTAACAAAGGCTTGCTCGTCCCTGTTTTTCTTGCTCCATTCCGAAGGCATTGTTTCATTCTCCAAGTGCATTGTACCAGCTAAAGAAACAGTTTGCCATTCGTATTCTTGTCCTTTTAAAATAATTTCCGGAGTACTTCCTATCCATGTTCCACTGATGGGGGTATGACATAATGAAACCATCATGCGAGGATATTTGTTGTATGCTTGCATGAAAGCCCCAAACGGAGAAAAATTTTTGTTTAAAGCAACAACCGATTTTCGTGATAGTACTAATTTCTGAAATTCTCTTTGTTGCAATGGTTGCATAAATCTTCGGAATACATCTTTGTATTGTTGCTTTTCTTCTTCATTTGTCACGGTCTTTTGTATGAAAGAATGTGGGCTTTTATTTTTTTCTGATGAGAAAATTGCATGTTTTTCTTGCAGAAATTCTTCTATGTTCTTCCATTCATGTATGATGTGGTCGGGGTGTATTAAAATAATGGGATGAACCGATGTCGGGCAGAAAGGGGCAAAGACAAATCCGGTTTTTTCATTCAAGTCGGTTAGTGACGAGAACGTATCTATATCTTTTTTTTCTTGTAGGAGAAGTATCGGTTCGTCTGTCCAAGGTAGCCGGTATAAAGCAAAGCAGCTATCCTGCTTTATCAGCAGATCGATTGTATCAGATAGATTCATGGGCGTTTTTTTACAATCAGATTGACCACACGTGCGGTTGAAACCAATTTCCCTTCGGGGGTTTTAATCTCTATGTTCCAAATATGAGATGTCTTGCCTCTATGGATAATTTCCCCTATGGCTTCAACATAAGTTCCTACTGTTACCATGTGAACATGGTTCGCACTGATTTGTATGCCTACGGGCATTTGATCATCGCTGCACAATGCAACCGATCCATATCCGGCAACAATTTCAGAGAGGGCAAGAGAAGCTCCTCCGTTTAAAATATTAGTAGGTTCGTAAGGGCGTGATGTCCTGTCGTCTACTGGCATTGTTGCTTTTATATACCCGTCTTTATTCTCTATCAGTTCGATACCAAGATTTTTAACTAATGAGTCCGGGCGTCCGTATAATGTTGTTTCATCTGTTTGCATAACTGTCTTTTTAGAAATACATGCAAAAGTACATAATAATCGTCAGAACCTGAATGAGCTTGTAGAAAATGTTTAAAAGCATTTGCGATAATATGGTCTTTGCTTATTAAAGAAGAATATCTTACATTTGTTTTTGGAAAGCAATGCGTGCAGTACCATTGTTGGTGTAGATGATACCGCAGCGGGTAAATTTATTTTTCTTCAACAAGTGTTGCATGATTTTATTGTCATCATGTGTATCAATACGTAAGTTATTGCAATGGGCAAAGCACCATGTCAAGCATTCTTGAAAAAGACCCTTGCAACTTCCATCGGAGGCAATTCGATGAATGACATAATAAGGATTTTCATTTAGCCATTTTCCTTTTTCGATGTATTGATAAGTAGGGTCTGGACCTTGGATAAAACAAAATGTACCTACAATGTTTTTGTTTTTTTCGCAAACAAAACAATGTGCAGATGCTATTTCGTTGGTTATTAATTCCCGTTGCGGATATCCATTGATCCATTGAGATGCATTCCCCGTTTCTTTCATAAAATGGCGTGCGTGATCGAATATTTCCATGAGTCGGTTTAAGTCGTCCATGGTTGCCATGCGTATATTTAGTGTCATTGGTTAGAATTTATAGAGATAACGTGTTGGTACTTTTTTATTTTTTTTGGGAAGAAATATTATATTTATTGACAAAAGTCATATTATATTTGCAATGATTTTTTAGAAGGGGCATTAGCTCATCTGGCTAGAGCGCAACACTGGCAGTGTTGAGGTGACGAGTTCGAGTCTCGTATGCTCCACGCAATCAATAATTATCAAATCGTATATAGTGTACGGAATCTCAATGGTTTTTATTTTTGTTATCAGAGAAATGATAATTGATGAGACCTTGTATTGGATTTTTTATAATACGTGCAACCGATAAATGAAGCGATTGGGCTGATTGAACAATTTCGTCTTTGAAATACCAAGCAATAGAACCTACGAAAGAAACAGGAAGAGATTCATGATAAGGAATAACATTTCGGCAAAAGAAAGCATAAAAACAGTCGAGTAATAATTTGTGTATTTGGGGAATGTCTTTGTGTTGATGTATGTAAGGAATAAAAGACGATAAAAAACGATTCGCTTGTGGACGTTGATAGACTTGTTCTATAATTTGTACGTAAGTCATCCCTAAATATTTCAGGAAATCTTTTTGTAAATCGTTAGAGAGCAGGCCTTTTAAACAGTCGGATAAGAAACGTTTCCCAATGTATGCACCGCTTCCTTCATCTCCTAATATATAGCCTAATGGTGGAATGTTTTTCCGTATTTGTATCCCGTCGTAAACACACGAGTTCGACCCTGTTCCCATAATACATACAATACCGCTCGTGTTATTGCATGCGGCACGTGAAGCTCCCAATAAGTCTGTTCCGATAGAAATTTCGGCATAAGGAAAAAAATGTGTCATGACATTTTTTAGGGATTGGACTTTTTGCGGCAAACAGCCTGCTCCGTAAAAATAAATACGATTACATTGTTGTGAAAGATTGGGAAGCTGAGGCATTAATTCTTTAGAAAAGATTGTTTCAATATTTTCTTTTGCTTGGTGAAAAGGATTTATACCAGAAGTTTGTAGTATGCGATAATTGTTGGTATTGTTCCCGTAGCACCAATCGGTTTTTGTAGAACCGCTATCGGCAATGAGTGTCATAGTGTTTTTTGTTTTTAAGAATAATTGCTTCGAATAATATCTAATAATAAAAATATGTAATAGTTTTGATAAAAACAAAGATGAAGTAATTTTCTAAAAATATCTTCAGAAAACATAGAAAAGATGCTGAAAAAAAAGAGACTGTTTCATCGTATTTTGAAAAAGTCTCTTCAGGAGTTTTTATGAATTTTATCGTTAATGACAATGCCCTTTACCGCAACAATTGCCATCTTCATGGTGATGATGCTGTCCGTTGCAGTGATGATGTTCTTCATTACATCCTTCTCCACAATTACCGCAGCCACAGTTGCACCCTTCTCCACTCATTAGGTTAAGCATTCCTTCTATTTCTTTATTTGTAGCGGGGCGCATTTCTGTAATGGTTCCTTCAAAAATCAGGTCTTTTCCGGCGTGTGGATGGTTAAGGTCTATTACCACTTTATCGTTGGTGACTTCACCTACATTGGCATAAAATTGATTCCCTTCATTGTCATTTAGCATGATAATATTGCCCGGATAAATATTTTCACTGTCAAAATTGCCATCAGGATCACAGAATATCGATTTTGAAACTTGTCTTACGTTGTCTTCGTTTCGTTCCCCGTATGCTTCAGCACACGGAATGGTAAAATTGAATTTATCTCCTTTATTTAATTGGGTAATTTCTTTTTCAAATCGATCGAGGGTATATCCGATGCCTGAAATAAATTGGAATGGATGTTCTATTGGAGCTTCTTCAATTAATTCTTTTTCTCCGTTTGTAATAGCATATAGGCGATATGCTACAGTAATGTATTGATTTTCCATTAGAAAAAGTTTTTAAGATAATTAAGTTATAAGAATTTCTCTGCAAAGTTATAAAACTTTAATGGCATATTTTATAGATGAAATAAAGAAACTTTTAAAATGACTGTTAGAATTATGAAATGAAAAATATTGAGTCTGGCGAAAGGAAAGAAAAGATATTTTAGATAATGCTTACTAATAATAATTTTTTCGAAGAAAAAACTTACATTTTATTTGTATATCCGGAATATTTCTTTATCTTTGCAAAAACAAAATAAATAAAGACGTAATAAAGATGACAACGGATATACGAATTAATTTGGCAGTCCTGCATTTGATTCACGTCGTGGTGGTACCAGGAGGTGAGGAAGGTTCGTGTATGTAGTTGAATGTGGATATACGTTAGAAAGCCTTTCTCACCTGAGTTGAGAGAGGCTTTTTACTTAATGACTAATAAGGAGAACGCAGATATGAAACACGAGTTACGTAGTTCGATGAGTACCGAAGGCAGGCGCATGGCAGGCGCACGTGCGTTGTGGGTAGCCAACGGAATGAAGAAAGAGATGATGGGTAAGCCGATTATAGCGGTGGTCAATTCGTTTACCCAGTTTGTGCCCGGGCATACGCACCTGCACGAAATCGGGCAGATGGTAAAGGCGGAGATAGAGCGTCTGGGATGCTTTGCCGCCGAGTTTAACACCATTGCCATTGATGACGGCATCGCCATGGGGCACGACGGGATGCTTTATTCCTTGCCTTCGCGCGACATCATCGCCGATAGTATCGAGTATATGGTCAACGCGCACAAGGCGGACGCGATGATTTGCATTTCGAATTGCGACAAGATTACGCCGGGGATGCTGATGGCTGCCATGAGGCTGAACATCCCTACCGTTTTCGTATCGGGCGGACCGATGGAAGCGGGCGAGTGGGGAGGCATGCACCTCGACCTGATTGACGCGATGATAAAGTCGGCAGACACGAGCGTGAGCGATGCCGACGTGGCTGAAATCGAGCGTCATGCGTGCCCCGGATGCGGATGCTGCTCGGGTATGTTCACCGCCAATTCGATGAATTGCCTGAACGAGGCTATCGGTTTGGCTCTGCCCGGAAACGGCACCATTCTTGCCACTCATGCCAACCGCAAGATTCTTTTCGAGGATGCGGCGCGGCTCATCGTGGAAAATGCCTATAAGTATTACCGCGACGGGGACGAGAGCGTATTGCCCCGAAGCATTGCCACCCGCGAGGCTTTCTTGAACGCCATGACGCTGGATATCGCCATGGGAGGCTCTACCAACACGGTGCTTCACCTGTTGGCGGTTGCCCACGAGGCGGAAGTGGATTTCTGCATGGACGACATCGACCGCCTTTCGCGCCGTGTGCCTTGCCTGTGCAAGGTGGCTCCCAATACGCAGAAATACCATATACAGGACGTGAACCGCGCGGGAGGCATCCTGAACATCTTAGGCGAGCTGGCAAAGGGAGGCTTGCTGGATACATCGGTGCGCCGGGTAGACGGAACGACGCTGGCGGAAGCTATCGAGCATTATAATATAAACAAGGAGAATCCCGACCCGGAAGCGTTGCGCATCTACCGGAGTGCGCCGGGCGGAAAGTTCTGCATCACGCTGGGCGCGCAAGACGCGATGTATGATACGCTCGATACCGACCGTGCCACGGGATGCATCCGCGACCTGCAACACGCTTATTCGAAGGACGGCGGGCTGGCGGTATTGAAAGGGAATATCGCGCAAGACGGATGTGTGGTGAAGACGGCAGGAGTGGACGAAAGCATCTGGAAGTTTTCGGGTCCCGCCAAGGTGTTCGACTCGCAGGAAGCGGCTTGCGAAGGCATCTTGGGAGGTAAGGTGGTGAGCGGCGATGTGGTGGTCATCACCCACGAAGGGCCGAAAGGAGGTCCGGGCATGCAGGAAATGCTTTATCCCACGTCGTACATCAAATCGAAGCATTTGGGCAAGGAATGTGCCCTGATTACCGACGGGCGTTTTAGCGGAGGCACATCGGGGCTGAGCATCGGACACATCTCGCCCAAAGCCGCCGCAGGAGGAAACATCGGCAAGATAACAGACGGTGACATTATCGAGATAGATATCC
>DXCG01000024.1 GCA_019116145.1 Candidatus Phocaeicola gallistercoris | reverse complement strand
ATAGAAAACATCTTGTATTATATCTATAAGTACGGACCGATGTTGACTAAGAATGAACTGTTGGGTGTGGAAGGAATGGACTGGCAAACCCGAAAGTTTTTAACCGACTTTATTTATATCGGACCGTCTGAGAATGAGAAAGATAAGTTTTCATGGCGGAACTTGTGGAAATACAATAAACAGGAGTTATTAACACGGCTGGACATCCCTTTCAACATGAAGGCTGGATATGCTGATTACGATAAGGAAACCTTAGCGGAAAGTCCTAATAAGCGTTATTATGGAAATCCGTTTTATCACAATGTGCGCTATCGTTTCCAGTATAATAAACAAGTGTATGTAGGGTTAACCGCCGAGAAAGATGCGGGCGAGCCATTCTTTAGCCAATACAACCGGAAAGGATATGATTCGTATTCCGGCTATCTGTTCTTGTCGAACCTGAAGAAACTCAAGGCATTGGCTATTGGGAATTTCAAGGCGAATTTTGGTTATGGGTTGGTATTGAATATCGGAAACTTTACATTGGGAAAAGGAATGATTAACCGGAACCGCTTCGGACAAGGATTCACGAAGTACACTTCGGTAGGTGAAGGAGAGTTTTTGCAAGGTATAGGAGCTACGTACCAAGTGTCAAAACGTTGGCAAGCTTCGGCTTTTTATTCATTCAGAAAGCAAGACGCACGTGTGGAAGATGAGTTCATAAGGTCGTTGAAAACCGATGGGTATCATCGGTTGAAAAAGGATATGGAAAAGAAGCATACGGTGTCTAATCATCTGACTGGATGCAACTTAACATACAATGGAAAATTCACAGAGTTCGGATTAACTGCTGTGTATAATCGTTTCAACAAGATGTTGAATCCCGATGCACGTGCCTATAACCTTTATTATCCCCGTGGAAATTATTTTTATAATGTGGGAGTGAACTACAAATTCTTTCTGCATCGGTTTACGCTTTCCGGCGAGACGGCTTTGGATAAAGCGGGAAGGATAGCTACCCTTAATGCAATCGGTTATCAACCGAGCGTGAATACTAATCTGTTGTTTATTCACCGGTATTACGATAAGTGTTACCAGTCGCTTTATGGCAATGCGTTTGGCGAAAATTCGAAGCTTCAAAACGAAACAGGTGCTTATTTAGGATTGGAAACCAGTTTCTTAGGAAAGTTCAAGCTCTTGTGTTATGGCGATTTCTTCCATTTCTTCTATCGCAGGTATCAGGTAGACCGTGACCATACATCGGGATTCGACGGTTTATTTCAATTAAGTTATTCACCTTCTAATTCACTATTGATGTTAATAAAGTATGCCTATAAGAACAAGGCTAAAAACTATACTTCGCCCGATGAAATGAAATTTGTCTTGCCTTACGTAAGGCAACGTTTGCATTACCAATGTTCGTATGTATGTAGTGAATATCTTTCGTTAAAAGGAGTAGGAGAGGGAGTAATGACTTCGTATAACGGAAGGGAGAAATCAAAAGGAGGTTATGTAAGTGGAACGGTAAAAGGAAGCATTCCGGATATACCTTTTCAAGCATCTGTTATAGGGACGTGGTTTCATACACAAGACTACAATTCGCGCATTTACGTCTACGAGCCCGGTTTGCTTTACGCTTTCTCGATGAACTCATTCTATGGGAAAGGCACCCGTATGGCAATCAACCTGAAATACACATGGAAGAACCACCTGATGATTCAAGCCAAATGGGGGTGGACACACTATGCCGACCGGAATTACATTAGTTCCGGAACAGAGGAAATACAGGGAAATGATAAAGCAGATGTACAAGTGCAAGTCAGGTTAAAGTGGTGAATAAAAAAATACGGAACTCAAACGTGAATTCCGTATTTTCATTTATATAAAGTATTTTATAGTGTCTTTTAAAGTTACCCTTTTAATAATTTATCTAATTCATTCATATCAATATCTCCAAGACTCATTCCTTTACCTTGTTCAATTGATTCTTTAATTTGTGCTTGTACTACACGTGCATCTTGTGTAAGTTCTTCACAATCTACGTAGTCTGAAAGATCAGCTTCAGCATCTCGAGGAAGTCCTTCTTCAGTAAAAGTTATTTGATATTTGTCTAAAGCTTGTTTATATGCTTTCAATTCTTTAGTTTTCTTTTTTACATTTTGAATATCGCTAGCTGATAGAACTGTTCCAAGTGCAAAACCTGCTGCACTTCCAATTAAAGCACCTTTTTTCCCTCCTGCTTTTTTTCCTAAGATACCTCCAACTGTCGTAGTACCTCCTATTTTCAATAAGATGATGCTAGCTGATTTCAAAGCAGCATTAGTTAATTTCTTAGCCGTTTCGGGATGACAGATTTTACCGTCTTTATCATAAACTAAATAATGATATTGGATACTTCCGTCTTCATATCGAAGTGTATCACCATTTTCATTTAAGATAGTCAGTTTTTTTACTTCGAAAGAAGGAGCTTCATTTAAGAATTTTTCTGCATCGATGGTATCGGAAGGCTGTGATGATTGTTCCGTAGAACTGCTTGCGCTATTCAGTATCTCATTCGTTTTGTCTAATCCTTTATTTAATTTATCCAACCATTTTTGGGCAGATATTCCTTGAATACCAAAAAATAATGTACCTATTATAAATAGGTTTTTAAATACTATTTGTTTCATAGTTACTAAAATTTAAATTGTTATTATTTTGTGTACATTTTCATTCGAATTTGCCGATGCATGAAGTCGCCTTCTGCTTGTAGCATTATTTCTTGCATATTTTTATATTCAATTTTTGTTTTTCCTGTATCTTTCGGACGAAAGAAAAGTCCATTAGGTAACTGAGTTCTATTGAATTTCAGTTCTACAATTCCTTTTTCGTTCGTTATTCCAATAAGTTCGAAATCTGAAGTTTGTTTGTTGGTCAGTTTTTGGAATTTTCTGGCGGAATTATAAGCAGAAGCTAAAGGCTTTTGTTTGCCTTTGTATGCCCATATTTCTAATTCTTGCAAAGCATTGCCTTCTTGAAGAGTTTTCCATTCCATACAAGTAAACATAATATAAAGTGGTTGCTTTTCTAATTGTTGTTCTAACCGGTCAATTCGTTCACTATAAAATACGCTAGGATTGAGATGGTAGAGTTTAGTAATAAAATCAATAGCTCCATTTATATATTTATACACTTCTTGTTGTGTACCTCCTTCTTTGCGAATTCGAATTACTTCATTAAGTGCAGTTCCAGCTTGTATGTCGTAAAAAATGCAAGTATCGCATAAATTGATGGAAGTTTGTGCTGCTTTATTTTGTATAGCATTTATTCCTTTTTCATTTTTTGCCAAAGTGAATATTTCTTTTGCTTCTTTGTATTTACGGATACCAAAGAGCCGGTTTCCTTCCGCTATTTTTGCATCGTAAGGGTTTACAATTACAGTATCGGTTTTCACTAATTCTAAAACAGCATAGCATTTTTTCATTTTGCCTTTCAAATCACTTATGTTGATGGAAAGGTGATTAGTTAAGTTAGCATAGATTTCAAGGTTGGTCAACTCTGAGTAAGTAGTTTCAATGGCATCTCGTTTTTGTTCTAATTCCTCTAACCTGTTCCAATTGGCATCTTGTCCAGCCGCTTCTTCATCTTCTTCCAATTTGGTGAACCAGTCCTTATATTCTTTTTGGGCAAGTTCCATTTTGGCTTTAGCTTTTTCCAATATTGCAATTGGAATAATAACTGAAGTTATATGAATATTTGCATCAGATGGGTTGGTTTTTCTTTCTATTTTTGCTTGAAGTTCAATAGGACAATTAATTTGCAGATTTTTGATAGAAGTTGTAAACTCTATTTCTGCTAGTTTATCATCAGTTACAAAATCACTTGGTTGTGTCTGGTCGTCCATACGAATAGGATTGGTCACTTCTTCAATTAAGTAGGCGATGAGAAAGTCCGGCTTAATAATACTTGCGAATTCTGTTTTATACACATTTCCTTCCCGACTTATTTCAAGTTTTGGATTACGTGTGGCATTTTGATTAAAAATCACACGATATTCGTATAGACCATCTTCTCGTTTTCCATCTACTTTGATGCGGAAATCCTTTTTCTCGATTTCTACCGGGTAAATTACTAAGTCTTTATGTTTCGAAATAAGCAATATGCCACAATCTCCATTTAAATCGTCTATACGGTCTTCATTAATCATACGACTGTTCGATATGTAATCGTTTTGTGCAGATATGCTGACTGTACATCCTAAGAGGAAAATCAAAGTGCATACAAGTTTATTTATATAATGTAATGTTTTCATAATAAAAGATGTGTTTATAAGTCAAAAGCTCCAAGAGTAGATATGTTTACGTCTGGTTCTTGTCGTACATTACCTACAAATTCCGGTTGCCAAGTACGTACATGAATGACCGGTTTATCTTCATCCGTAAAATCCCAAAGTAAAAACAGATAACCTACATCACTGTAATTGCTCGATCGCCATTCTTGTCGCAAGCGCACACCGAAACATTTAGTATTCACTTCAGATTGTGTAATACCGGCACAACCATCCAAGAGGTTGTTTTCAGGGATGTCGCTAAACTTCACATCAATCCACTTATTCCGCAAGAAAGCTTTTTTCAAGTTGGCGATATATTGCTCTTTATTTTGTTTTTTATATACAACTTTGAGCTTGTTGGCATATCGGTCTTCCATTGGTTTTACGGATATTACAGTACCCGTGATAATCAATGCATCATCGCTGAATATTTGATTGATAAAATCAATGTCTTTCTGGTTATATGCTGTGCGTAGGCGTTCACAATAGGCTTTTATTTTCATACGTTGTTCTACCGCTTCCACACCGCAATTTTCCATACTTTCACCCAATTGGGCATCCAATGAAAAGCGGAAATCTTTGATACGTCCTTGCCGGTCGAATTCTACTACTGCTTCTTGATACGTACCATTTCCAAATTCTTCTCCTTCAGTCTGAATAATCAATGGAATATGGCTTACCATGTATTCTTGTCCATCGCCGAATACCCAACAGCGTTCTACCACCTCTTCATCATCGCAATAGAAATGAATATTCGCCCAAAGCATTTGCAGCGAACGGTCAGCAAAATCATTTAATGCTAATCCAACTGTATTGAGTAATCGGTTTTCTTTTTGTGCCCGATTAATTTCGGTTAGCACTTGCGATAAGTTATGTTGCATTTTCTCAATAATAGCACGATTGGAAAATCCCTCATCGGTCGTAAGAACCACCGATACTTCTTGCGCATGAGCTTTCCCTGAAAAAAATCCGTTAAATGCAAGAATTGCCAATAATAAAAATAGTTGTTTCATACACATATTATTTACTAAGTTTTACACCAATGGCACCACGCCCTTTATAATTAGCTACCCCGTCCGTTTCCATCGTTTGCATGTTGACCCGTTTCGGACCTTCACTCAGAATAGCTTCTATTTCTCCTTCCCGATTATAGATAATCAGCACGTAATCGTCCGGATTCGAAAGGGAAGCATATCGGTTGTATTCCATAATCAGTCCTTCTTGCTTCAAGTTTTCCACACAAGGGGGAACTTCTTCGTATTTTTTCAAAGCAAGTAACCGTTTGATAACCTCCGGTTGTTCAGCAGGCTGGACTTTCGGAATTTCTACTGATGTTTCTTCTTCAGGGAGCGATCCTTTTAAATCAGAGACAATTACATTCTTAGTTGTCAAAATATCCGACTTTTTTACGTAAGCAAATGCCCGATACATATTTCCTCTAGGCAATTCTATCTTATTATACGATTGGGTGACATTGGTTATTACCAACTCCCAATCCATATTGGTTTCATTTTTCTTTTTTTTCTCGTTTACCCATTTTTGCGCTTCACGCTGTAAAATATCAATGGCTGTTGCCATTGCTTCCTCTTTATCGGGCATTGTAGTCTCGGCATATAGATAAAGCGAGCTTTTCTTTATCTTGTTGATTTCTTTCTTTTGGTCTTCCGTTTGTTGGGCATAATTCCCCATGATTACCGCGAAAAGAAAGAAAAGCATCAAATAGAATTTAGTTTTCATCTTTTATTGTTTTATAATCGGTGATATTCATTAATAAATTGTTTCTGAGACTACGTGTCGGGATGTAGACAAATAGCCTTCCTTCAACAAACCCTTCTTGTTTTCCTATGTCATGGACTGGAACAGTTACACTTAACATGTGAATATATCCGCATGCCTCGTTTACCATAAATACGGTTCCCATATAAGTAGATTCAGTTTTGTTTTTCATTCCGAAGAAAGATGTACATCCTTCTTGTTCGCACAAACCTAACCAGTCTTTTAATCGGATGGTATCTTTTGCTTCTTTATACCCGTACATATCCAGCGTAACGGATAGTTGATACCCTTCACTCGCTCCTTTTGCAAGAAAAAGGTTGGCAATGCTTTGATAAGGTTTTTGTGGATTATTTATTAGTTTCCATTCTTGTTTTTCATCTTTTTGGAAATAGAGATCGTTTCGAATATTTTCTATAAAAAAGGACGTTCCTTTTTTTATGTAAAAAGTGTCATTTTCAGGAAAGGAAATATCTTCTTTTTTATAAGATGAGTGGCATGTATCTAATCGAAACCTTGTCATATTCTTTAGATAGTTTTTTTCCAGTTCGATGAGATTGCAACCGGATATCAATTGGTAATCTGCCTCAAAGGTTAAGGCTAAGAGTTCTTTATCTTCCTTTGACCAACTTACTTGGTAACCGCTAAAAGGTTGATAGACCATGTTAAACTTTTCTGTCCCATCCAATCGAAGTGCATCGGCAAAGCTTCCGGTTTCACATATCACGTTATCAAATCCTAAACGAATTTCTTCATCTGTTCCTTTTACTAAGTTCCATTCTAATAGATAGCGTTCAAGAAAATCATATATGAAAAAGAAAGTACTTGTTTTTGTATCTTCCTCGAAAAGTCGTAAACCGATGTGTTCTACTTCGTTCCATACATTAACTCGTACTATTAAAGGGTGCGATTGATAAGAGAAATGCGTATAAGTTCCAGCGGACAATGTATCAACACCCGATAAGGGCAATAAAGAAGCCATTGCTTGCAAGCGAGTTGTTGTATAATGTCTTGCTCCCCAAACAGGATGGCAAAAGCATATCAGTAAAACTAACAATAAGCAATGACTTCTTTTCATTATTATTTGTGTGTAATGATAGGTTTATTTCCGTTTTTCTGATGAAGTGTAACTAGGTTCACTTCTCCATTGCGCCAAGTTCCAACAACGTATTCACCGGGTTCTGCTACTACGTCACCTTTAGAGCCGGGGATAATATGTCGGTTCTTGAATGTCATGGTGCCATTCCCCTCAGGCTTACCGTTCTTGATGTCTCCTTGGTAGGTAGCGAAACCCAGATCGAGTTTGTCGGAAGCAGGCGTGGAAACCGGTTTTTGGGTTTCTTGTCCCTTTCCTTTCGGTTCATCCACGGGTGTTTCCTCGTAATTCTCTGCGAAGAATTTAGCTGAAGCGGAAATTTCTTCATTCCCTTCTACCTTTACGGTAATGGTAGTTTCTCCTTCTCCAACGACTCTGACTATTCCATCCATAACCGTCGCCACACTTTCATTGCTTGAACTCCAGATATACGTAGCTTTCGCATCTGCCGGAGTAGACTTAACCGTCAATGTATCGGTGGTGCCGACCCACAGTGCCGGATCATAATCTACAATCTCCAATTTGGTGGGTATAGGTCTTTCTTCTGAAGAGCTCAGATAGTATGCCGTTCCTCCCCCGATTGCAGCGAGAGCTACAATGCCACCGATAATAAATATAAGTTTTTTTGATGGTGGAGGTGTTGTTGTTTTGCTAGGAATGCCTGTACCTTCCTTTTTAAGGCTATCCGGATCCGTAACCGGTCCATCACAAGGAACTAATTTGCCACCACATTCAGGACAAACAAAGTTTGTTTTATCTGCTTCGATTACATATCTTTTCAATGCCTTCGAGCACGGTTTACCAATATTTACACATTTTCCAGTTGCCATAATATTACATATTTTTAAAAATTGCTCTTGCTACACCTACATATTCTTGGAAAAGAGGATCCAAATTGTTGTTATTGGCTTTTGGCAGAATAACACTTACGATCATATTTTCAATGAGTTTCTGTAAGTGTTGTTTTTCTATATCACTTTTATAGTTTACTTGAACGAATTGATCTACATATTTCACTAACTCTTTTCGCATCTTGTAATCGTTTTCCAATAATGTTACTGTCTCTGTAACATCTTTTCCTACTGTATAAGATGTTCCGTCAAAAATGCTTCCTATTTGAATTTGTAGAATAGGATTTCCGGTAGCAGGATCAATTCCTTTTGTGAAAAGATTTTCTACCGAGTGCATTAAAATAGCTGTCCGAAGCATTTTTTTATGCAAGACTTCTGGTCCTTCCGTAAACAAATCTGGCATGATATTGTCATCCAATGTTTCCGTATGCAACAATACTTTATTCAGTTTGTGCTTCGGATTGAATTCGCTAATCATTCCATCGTACTTTTCTTTAAGGAAAGCGACATTTTGTGAATAACGTAATAGCAAATTAGAGGCAATACGAATAATCACTATTTCATTCGATTTAGGACTGTCTGCAATACTAGTCATTTCATCAAATACAGCCCCTTCACAAGCCCCTTTGAATGCTTGAATAAAATCGGCTCTGTACGGATGTTCTTTTGGAACGCAAATCTGTAAAGATTCTTGGCTCATATTTTGTCCAATAGCAGTTTCTGTTCCGTTCGTTTTTAAGAAACATTGCGTTCGATCGATAAGTTCACTTAAATAGTTAGTTAGCATTGTTTGAGAAGGATATTCTTGCTGTATCTTATCTAAGATATTTACTCCTAATAATTTGATGTTTGCGTCTTCTTTTCCTACTTTTTCCAACTTGTCATCAATGATGTTTTTAGAATTTTCTCTTATGAATAAGATTAATTTTTCAGTTATCTTTTTTTCTTGCTCTTCTTGATTGGTGTTATTACCATTTTGGTTATTATTTATATTAAGTATATTTTCATTTCCACATAATTTCTCAAAAAGAGTTTGGAATAAATTCTCTTTTCCTGATTTTTTTACAAGTTCTCCCATTTGATGGCGGGAAGTTCTGGTAATTGTTGGTAATGTATCGGCATCTTTAAGTATTTTAGATTCTATGGCTTCTCTGACCTTATCCGCATCATATAATTTTACTTCTATTTGTACATCTTGTCCTACATGATCTGTTTGATTTTTACAAGAATTTTGTGCTATACGATCTGAAACCCTTGCAGCTATAACAAACAGATTATTCAATTTAAGAACATATTGTTCCAGAACATTTAGTCTGTTTACTAATTCTTTTAATAGAAGTTCTGCAAATTCGCATGCTTTTATATGCGTTTGGGTTGCATACCATTTGCTCATTAATTGTGAATATTGTGAGAATCTTGTTTTTGCTGTACCAAATAGCATATTGTTCAAGAAGCCTATGGCGTCTAGTTCTTCACGACGGATTTCTGCATCATGGTAATAAGATTCGGATTCTTGTTTCAATTCTGCTATTGCGTTGGATATTTTAGGAATACGTGCCGATGTTACTTCTCCTAATGCTTTCAAGTACAAATAGACTTTTTGCAGAGACATAGGATTATCTTCATTTTCATCAAATCCGTTTATCCATTTTTCGAAATAAACTTTTTCAATATGTCTGATTAGACATGCAGCATAATTATTTACATTCTTAGATTTGTTCCATGTATTGAAGAATTCATTTACTCCAAGTCCTCTGAAATTATCTGTATATTCAGTAGTACAAATTTCTAAAAATCTTGATGTCCATTTATGTCGATCTTTTTCTGTATTGATAATATCTTCATAAAAATAAGAACAGTAATTATTCCAATATTCTGTGTATTTACTCCAATTTTCAGAACCAGGGAAATTTTCTACAGGAGTTTGTAAAGTTAAATAATTATCGCTTAAATGTAGATTTTCTTCTGTTCCCGGTAATTTTACTTTTGCTTCTATTCCTACACTTGCAGTTTCGTCTGTTTGGCTAATGTAACCTTGATAATTTACCCATTTGTTATAGAGTAAACCAATTAATGCAGAAGAAGCGGATTTTTCTTGTGCGTATGCTTTGATTTCTGTTTCTGGATATACGATACGAGTAATACCAAATGACATGAAATTGCGACTCCGTACATTTTCTCCAGATTCGTCTTGTTCTGCAGGACCTGGATTATTTTCGCAATTAATGATTTTCTGTAATTGAGATTCATTACTTACTTCATTTGCAACAATACGCTGGAATAAAAAATCGGCAACTGCTGCCGGTAATTTATTTTCTTTAGGCAACATATAATCGCTTTTGTTTCTATCGCTAAACAAGTAAACTTGCTTGAATGGTTTGGCGTTTTTTCCACTGATTAAACGGCGTATTTTTCCTGTTAGATGATCTATTTCACCACCGATATCCGTCGGATGATATTTTTCTATTGCTATTGCATTGATTTCACGTAACGCAGCATATCCATTAGCATGGTAATACCCTGCATCATATTTTGCTGCCACAATAATTTCTGGGACAAAAAGATATAAAAATACATCAAAAGCATTTCCCATTGGGCTAATAATCTTATGTAATTGGGCAATTGTATCGATAACAGATCCGGAACCGGTTCCGCCTGCTAATCCGGCACAGATATGGAACGTGATATTTGCCTGACCCGATGCATTGTGAGTCATTCTTATGATTCGATCTTTTAATACTGCGGAGAAACCATTTTGAGGATCTGTCATCACATTATTTGCTAATAACATACGTCCAAAGCGGCGCCTTTGCCCACCAATACCTGTATCTATAATCATACTGACTTGATCATCTTGTTTTAAAATAGCACAGTCTTCATCTGTGATAAAAGCTTTCATGCTGGGAAAAGCTTGTAAATTGTTTAATACACCTCCTCCCATTCCATGTATATTTACTTTTTGATTAGGATCAAGATTTGAGGCTCTTAGGTCATCTTCACTGGAATCAACATAAATGTAATCTATTTGTGTATCTCCTTCCGGGTGATGCGTACCAAAATATTCATACGATCTGCGGCGGAATTCTTTCAATATGTTTCCACCTGTACCTCCTAAACCGATAACTAAATGATTTGCCATAATTTAAATTATATTATTTGTTACTTAATTATATGCATTTTTAAAATCTTTTGCGTGATATTGAATGAGATGAATGGTGTGTATATTTTGATGTATTTGAATATTTTTTTTCATACTTTTTTGCAATACTCCTTATCAC
>DXCG01000001.1 GCA_019116145.1 Candidatus Phocaeicola gallistercoris | reverse complement strand
GTATAATACCTTTCTGCACCGCTATTTGGTGATTGAATTGAAAGATACGGAGTTTATACCGGAGTATATCGGCAAACTGAATTTCTACTGCTCTGCCGTAGATGATATTCTTTGCCGAGAGGGGGACAACCAGACTATCGGACTGTTGCTTTGCAAGAGTAAAGACCGCATCAAGGCAGAATATGCCTTGCGTGATATTCAGAAGCCTATCGGAATTTCTGATTATGAATTAGGGCAAGCCTTGCCCAAAGACTTCCGGGGCAGCCTTCCTACGATTGAAGAAATTGAGAAAGAATTTGAATCTGACAGGGTGATGAATAAAAATAGAAAAACTTAACGTACAAATAACTGATAAAATATGAATCCATTTATAGCAATAACAACATTTTTTTGTTTTGATTCCATTATTGTATCGTCTGCGGGAAATAAGATTGAAAATTTCAATCCTATATTCCTGTAGCTTTGCAAACAACAATGGCTTACTGTCAATACCAACAGTTTCTGATGTCATATTCAATGCCATTATTTCAAGGTCTGAGAATCCAGGGACTACTCCTTTTCTAGGCACATTCCCTGATTCATTGACAAAATTTCCAGCTACTTGCTTGCATATGTTCAGAAATTTTGCGAATATTGCATATAGTTTGTGTGTATGATATTTGCCCATTAAAAGTATACATAACTTTTTATACATAAATCTTTTATCAATTTAATTCCACTAACGGTATGAAAACAGGAAATTTATTCAAAATTCTTTTATTAATAATCTTTGCAACGACATTTGTCGCATGTGAAAGCGAGGAAAAAGATGGAGATTGGGAAGCGATGAAATGGGAAACCAATGTATCAAATATCAATAAAAACAAGATAGAAGTACCCAATGAGGGTGGCGTTTATGTCATTAAATGTACGAATTATAAAAGTTTTTGGATTAATGCGTTGTCTGAAAGCGGTGAGTCTCTTCCAATAGATAATGAAGATGAAAAAATAGAAAGAGAGTGGTACTCTATAAAAATAAATGATGGAAACACCATGACTGTTTCGATTCTATCGAATAGTAGTGATGACAATAGAACTTTGAAAATAGGAATTCAAGCAGAAAATGCTTTTGATTCATTTTTGTTTGAGCAAAATAAGAACTAAGATAACTTTTGTATTCCTAGGAATAGCTATAATATTTTAACATGATAAAATTTAAGAGGGAGGACCACACGATTCTCCCTCTTAAATTTTACTATTCAAAGAATAGCAGATATTCCATCTTTCTTCTCAACTTAATGCGCGAAATACTCAATCTTTATGGTGCTGTAAAGAAATATTGAATAAATTAAGCAAAATACATTACCTTTGTTATCGTCTTAAACAATAAGCTAAAACTGAAGTGGAATATTGGAAACGAATTGCATAGAAAAATAGAAGATACCGCCTATATTGTTATCCTAATTGAGTTAATAATCAATAAAAGCGTTAAATCTTCACCCTTTAGAATGTACAATTAAAGACAACGACCATATTTCTGACTTATTACCTATAAAATATTGAGTAATAATCAGTTGTAAATACTATTTATGAACTTGTAAATATTGAAGGTGGTAAACCTAATAAGAAAACATCCTTGGGATATGATATTTCTTGGTGCATTACAACTGCTGCAAAATGGGTTGCAGACTTATTTTAAATGGTAGCTTGGTTGTTGAAGCTCTTATTATTGCCGGAATATTGCTTCTGATTCCTCAGAAAGCATATTGAGTTGATGCTATCAATGACAGGACATATCATGGTGTATATCCTGTCATTTTTTTAATTTTGCATTTATGTTATGGCTTTATCTGAAAATCCGTATAAAAGAACTTATAAGAATATTGTCCGGGATAGGAATATTCCGGTCGGTGGTTTTACCCTTCATTTTTATATGTGGCATTGTGTTTCTTGTTAAAATCAAATCAGCATGGGTTGTCCCTGTTTTCTTTGCATTATGTTTGGGAAGCTACCATAATTTCAGGAAAGACAAATATTTCCTTCAATGTAATGTGTCGGATGTCAAAAGTCTCTTTCTGAAAGAATATTTTATATTGGGAAGCCCTTTCATTCTATCGGAGTTGATGAACGGCTACTGGCTTTATGCTTCAGCGATGGTTCTGTTCGTCCTGCTGGTTCCTTTTAGTAAGAAGATTTGCTTTCGTGTCCGTCCGATAAGACTGTTCTTTCTGTATAAAGGCAGTCTGGAATATATCGGCATGTTCCGCAGGTATTATCCTGTGTATCTGCTGCTGATCCTGTTCTCCATGCTTGGTTTGTTGTATGACAATCCACGTATCCTGAAAGTATGCATGATGCTTTGGGGAATTGTCCAGTCCAACGCCTATTACGATGAAACGTCTGTATATACCGTCTTGAACTACAAGGATTACAAAACTTTACAGACAGTCCTATGGAAAAGCAATGTTTGGAATGTGGCGGTCTTGTCCGTTCCCTTTGTCTTGCTGGTCTCCATTGGGGGCTGCAATGCGGAGGATGTCGTGTTTCTGGCAGGTTGTATTCTTGCCAGTGTGCTTTACCTGCAATGTACCGGACTGATGTCGTTTGCAAGTGGAAACAGACTGCTTTATATATTCCTACGGGTTGGAATTTTCCTCCTCGTGTTTATCAGTTCTTGTTTCATACCATTATTCAATGTGATATTCATTGCTTTTATTTTGTTTTTTTCCTACATGTTGTATCATAAATACAAGGCGATATGGAACTGTTAGTTATTAAAAATCTATGTAAATCATTCGGCTCACTTCTGGTGCTTGACGATGTATCGGTAAGCTATCAGGAAGGGAAAATATACGGGCTGATAGGAGAAAACGGCGCGGGGAAAACCACCTTGTTCAATTGTATTCTTGGGATAAATGAATTTGAGGAGACGATAGAAAAGAAGCGCGGGAGGCAAATCGGATATTTGCCCTCGTCGTTGTTCTTCTATCCGCTTATAACCGGTCGCGAGTACATTGAATTCTGCTTAAGAGCGAAAGGGGCGGATATGGACACCGAATCCATAAAGCGGTGGAATAAAGTATTCCAGTTGCCTTTGGACCGCTATGCTTCGGAGTACTCTACCGGAATGAAAAAGAAACTGGCTTTTATGGCATTGCTGCTCCAGAAAAATGATATTTATATTTTGGATGAACCTTTTAACGGGGTCGATCTGACAGGGTGTATTCTGATGAAAAAAATGATACAGTCATTAAAACACAAAAATAAGACTGTCATTATATCTTCTCATCAGATTGTGGCGTTGCATGAAATTTGTGACTGCATACATTACCTGTACAATCATAAAATAGCCAATGAATTTGTTTCTGAGACGGTGGATGAAATAGAAAGACAGATTATTGACAATGACATCAACAAATTTACGGAGATATTTCAGACTTGAATTTAACCTAACGATAACATAAGCATAACATATCCTTTTTTTTAGAACGGTTACTTTTGCCCTGTGAAAAGGAAACAAAAGTAACCGTTTTTAATTTAAAAAGATATGCTATTACCGAACGAATGGATAGAGAACAGCATCGAGACGTACATCTATCAGCACACAACGAAATCGCAGGTAATCTACTGGGTTGTCCTGCTTGCCGTGACTGTCACACTGGTTGCATTGCCATTTATCTATGTGGATATCTCCGTACAGGGAAGCGGCGTGGTGAGACCGGTGGCGGAGAAGGCGGAAATCACTTCCTCCATTACCGAAATCGTGGATTCGGTTTTCGTGAAAGAAGGTGAACAAGTGAACAAGGGGGATGTGATTCTCCGGTTCCGCACCAACAATTCGGACTACAAGATCAATTACCAGACCAGTCGGTTGAACGACTGCAGCGCACAGCTTGCAGACCTTGCCTTTTTGGCGAAGGGCGAACGTCCAGAACGGTTCAGTTCCCCGGTAAGGCAGCAGGAATATGCCTATTTCATCCGGAAGAAACAGGAACTGGAAACGGCACTGGCACAGGCGGAAAAGGAATACACCCGGAACAGGACGCTTTTTGAGAAGAAGGTCATTTCGGAAGAGGAATACGACAGTTACTACTTCAAGCTGAAAAGCCAGCAGAACGAACTGGCATCGCTTGTACAGAGCCAACTCAGCACCTGGCAGGCGGACCAGAACACCTACCGGAACACATACAATGAGATGAACTCCAGCCTGAATCAGGAGATAAAGGACAAGGACATGTATATTGTGCGCAGCCCGGTGGACGGGACGGTAGACCAGTTCTCCGGCGTGTACTGCGGAAGTAGCATTCAGGCGGGTCAGTCGCTGGCAGTTATCAGCCCCGACTCCACGCTCTGTCTGGAGGTCTATGTCACGCCGAGGAACATCGGGTTTATGAGCGTGGGTATGCCGGTGAACGTGCAGGTGGAATCGTTCAACTACAACGAATGGGGAACGATACCGGGAAGAGTAAAGGATATATCATCGGACTTCCTGACGGACAGCCAAGGCAATTCCTTCTACAAGGTGAAATGCGAGATGGATCGTGACTATCTCCAGCTTAAGAACGGAAGGGTAGGGAAACTGAAAAAAGGAATGACGGTGAACGCACACTTCATGGTGACACGCCGTTCGCTGTTCGACCTGCT
>DXCG01000023.1 GCA_019116145.1 Candidatus Phocaeicola gallistercoris | reverse complement strand
ATTATCCAGCATCACGAACATTTCGATGTGATACCGTCGGGAGCAGTGCCGCCCAATCCGGCAGAATTGTTAATGGACAGCCGTCTGGACGACTTGATTGCCGAATTGCGCAAACGGTATGACTATGTGATAGCCGACAGTGTGCCGGTCGGCATTATTGCCGATGCCGCCATTGCCAACCGCATCACAGACCTTACGGTATTTGTGGTCCGTGCCGGACGTCTCGACCGTCGTCAGTTGCCCGATATCGAGAAACTGTATGTAGAGCATAAATTGCGCAACATGGCTGTAGTGCTCAACGGAAGCGAACCCCACCGTCGCGGTTATGGCTACGGATACGGTTACGGATATGGCTACGGATACGGTCATTACGGTTATGGATATGTGAAAAAAGAGAAATAATGCTTCTAAATAATACCCCTATTCTTTGGGCAATTGCAATAAATTGTGTTTCTTTGTAAAAACAGAAATTTGTTGTTTTTATTAATAGCATTGGAATTATGGAAGAAGCGGTTAAAAACCTTATCAAGGAAATAGAAGGACGCTTGGTTACGACTGCAATGAGGTATTATTCTAATTTCTATATCGGGACAGTCAGTAAAGCGAGTAAGGAATATCGTCTGTTTGAAGAACATGGCCTTACGAAAGGTGAAGATTGGTGCATATCTGTAGATGTCCATGATGTTCAACGGGCGCGCGAAATTAAACAGTATTTCTTGAAGAAAGGGATGCGTGGAAGTGTTGACGATAGAGAGGAAGATGCCACTGTTGTATATTGTTATGTTGTAACCCAGTATACGGTTGAGTTTGTTAAACCCTATATGCAAGCGATGCAATGAAAGAAGAACAGTCTTCATTTTTGATGCAAGATGAATCTTTACCCCACTCTTCTATGGGGTTGAGTGAAGAAGATACGGCTAATCGTTTTGTCGCATTCTTGGATATTATGGGATTTAAGGACAGGGTAGCGCGTACGGCTCATGATGATTTGCGGGGACAGCTTCTTGATTTTAATAGTAGAATCATGAAGCATACTAAATTGAATGATAAAAAAATACAGTTGGCTCAATTTTCTGATAGCATTGTATTGTTTAGTAATGACGACAGCCTTGAAAGTTTGGAAATTATGGCTCAAGTTTCCCGTAGCATCATGAGGGATGCCATTTCCTGTCAGATACCGTTGAAAGGTGCTGTCGCTCAAGGTAAAATCACCTGTGATAAAGCCAAGCAATTGTTTTTCGGTCAAGCTTTGATAGATGCTTATTTGTTGGAGGAAAGCATTCATTATTATGGTGTATTAGTGCATCATAGTACTGAAGCATCCGTAGAGCAATTGAATAAGAAGAATGATGTATATTTTAAGGACATCAAAGCTCCTTTGAAGAGCGGGTCGATATGGCATTACGAACTTTCTTGGTACACCGACTCGGCTACAGATGCGGCGACATTAGAAAAAACATGCGCCGACCTTCGTCATATCCGAAGCACGGTATCCGATGCGCCTCGCAGGTATATTGATAATACCTTGTGGGTGATTGACGAATTTTATAAGACATCGGTTGGTGATGCTTTAAAGGAAGGCCGTGCCGAGGGCGAACGGAACAAACAGATAGAGATTGCCCGCAAGATGAAACAGGCAGGTATGGATGCCGAAACCATTGCCCGGCTGACCGGACTTGTAACGGATGAAATAGATGCATTGTAGTATGTTAATAAAAAGCGGATACTCATTATGTTTTTACATGAAAGAGCTGTGTATCAAAGGTTAATTTCTTTAGATAAGTTGTATGTATAATTGTTTTTTCTTACTTTTGTAACAAATATAGAAAGTTATGGGAAATGTAAAAAAAGCAGAAAACAATACTAAGGATAAGAAGAAAAAATCCGTAAAAATATCTTTTAGGAAGTTATCTAAAAAAGAACATTCTACATATAGAATCCCTTCTTATTCATATTTAGTTCCGTAATGAAAGTATTACCTGAACATTACGATTCATGTTTTATTATGCGTAAGCATCCGATGTGTAACGGAATGTTACATATTGATTTATGGCGTTTTAAATCAATGAAAAGTGGGAAGGTCTACCTTGTAGATGTGGAAATTTATGAGAAACATATTTATGGGATAAAGTTTTATCTGAAATCCCAAGCTCATTTGAAAAATAGATACAAATTTTTGACAAATGATTTTGAACCGAGAAGAATTGTTTTAAGTTGCATCTATATAATGAAACATTATTATGAGATAGATGTCCATTCATCATTTGCTTTTATAGGTGCCAATAGTGCAGGCGAAGATATGAAATGTACAAAGCGTTTTCGGTTTTATAGAAGAATGGTAAATACTTATTTCGGTCGCAAGATATTCGAGCATAGGGTTGATGAAAAAAACAGTGCATATTTAATGTTAAGAAAAACTGAGATTCAGAAAAACTCATCTTTAATAAAAGAGATTGAGGATTTTTTTAAAGGCATTTATATGTTGACTGACTAATATATGGAATCAACTAATTTTCGTTTATATTTTATCGGGGCGTATCGCATACGCCCTACATATTTACGAGCGTATTTCATTCAATGAATATTTATTTTAAAACCTATATAGGGGCAGACCTGCATGGCTGCCCTTAGGCTTTTGCATGCGTAAGCATATGTATGGATAATCTGCCACGAAAGACACAGAAAAACAATTGTTTTAATCTGTGTAATCTGTGGTGAAAATACCAAGGGAATCAATTTTAATTTTAAACTATAAATTCAAATTTGCCAATGAAACAGAAAAAAGAAACCTTTCGGGCACGTCTCAGGCAGAGCCGGGGATGCCCAAACAGTGAACAGAAAATGAGAACAATTAACCTTTAAAACAAAATTGAAAACGAGATGAAAGCAATGAAGAAAAAAATGTATGTCTCTCCCGAAACGGATATGAAGTTCGTGGAATTGGAGAAGGGGTATATGAGTGCCTCTATTTTCGAGCCAGAGAATAATCATGATGATGATTTGAGAATCGAAGGACATGAAGTTGGAAATGAAGCAACTTATGATAAGTGGGATTTTAAAGATTCGCAAGTTGGTGGTAACTAATCGCTTTATAAATG
>DXCG01000022.1 GCA_019116145.1 Candidatus Phocaeicola gallistercoris | reverse complement strand
TCTACGAAGTCCTTCCCTTGATCACGACGCGCAAGAGGTTTGTCCGCAAGAAAGCCCGCCACAACTTCGGCTGTAATCTGATTAGGATGTTTTTCGTTATATTCGGCAAGTAGCGAATCTATACGTTCAACACGTGCCAACAATAACTGGTTAAGCCGTTTGGATTCACCGCCATGACTTGCAAGAATTTCACACC
This sequence comes from Candidatus Phocaeicola gallistercoris, assembly GCA_019116145.1. Classification (GTDB taxonomy): domain Bacteria; phylum Bacteroidota; class Bacteroidia; order Bacteroidales; family Bacteroidaceae; genus Phocaeicola; species Phocaeicola gallistercoris. Next base: position 3,515 of record DXCG01000022.1, on the reverse strand, counting down.
GTCCCTGATTGCCGTTCTGGTTCCAGTCCGCAACCTTGACAAAGACATTCGTAGTCTTTCGAATTACCTGTCTGTTCCAAGTGTATTCCAACTCGACAGGATAGGCTTTTTCCTTGTCAACCACTTTCGGTGTGCGAAGGCGGTATTTGCCCAATGGATATAGTCTTTTCGGTCTTCCCATATGCTTTTCCTCCTAATTCAATATTCCCGAGGAGAAGCAAAGGTAATGTATTTTAGACAAACAAACCCAGTTTTCGAGAAGAAAAACTGCAATTTAGACAAACAAACCGCACTATATAACACCATAAAACACCAACGCGACAAACAAATTATCTTTGTTTATCGCGATGGTATTCAATTGTTTAACCTATCTGTAGGTTATCAATATTCCTCCTCGTTGAAGAAAAAATCTTCTTTGCTGGGATAGTCAGGCCAAATATCTTCAATGCTTTCATATATTTCGCCTTCATCTTCCATTTCTTGCAAATTTTCAATCACTTCCATAGGAGCTCCTGAACGCATTGCGTAGTCGATTAACTCGTCTTTTGTTGCAGGCCATGGTGCATCTTCCAGTTTTGAGGCCAATTCCAATGTCCAATACATAGTATTTTCAGTTTATAAAGTTTATATTCGTGTTATTGAGTCACAAAAGTATAACAAATTATCTCATTTGCAACTCTTATCCCAATAAATTTCATCGTGCTGTGTTAATTGATTTAACTTTCTTGATAAAACAAACAAATAATCTGATAAACGGTTGACAAACTGCTTCACATTTTCATCTATTTCACAATTTTTTTCCACTTCCTCCAATGATAAAATGCGCCGTTCTGCCCGGCGGCATATTGTCCGGCAAACATGGCAAACCGATGCGGGAGTTGAGCCTCCCGGTAAAACAAAAGCATGGAGTTCGGGCAATGAAGCGTCCAATTCATCTATGGCTTGTTCTACCCGTTTTACATCCTCAGGGACAATGTTGCTTCCTGTATGTAAATCGGTCTTGGAAGTGTCTGTAGCCAAATAAGCCCCCAAAGTAAATAGTTTATGTTGTATGAATTGTAACAAGCTTTTATATTCTTCTTCTTCCAATAGCGAAATTAAATATCCTATTTGAGCGTTCAATTCATCAATGGTTCCGTAGGCTTCCAGACGTGCATGGGTTTTAGGCACACGTGTCCCGCCCACTAATGAAGTTGTGCCTTTATCTCCTGTACGTGTATAAATCAGACTTTTTTTCATGGTCATTGCTTTTAAAAGAAGTTGACAATGCGGTGTTCTTTCACTCGTTTTTTGTCGAAGAAGACTAATCCGATATCATATAAATCAAATGTGACTCCTGTACGAGGGTCATTTATAATCTGTTTCCACCATATTTTCTTTTCGCGTGTTGCATAAGGAGAACCTATAATAAGACATGTACGTTCTGTTACGTGAGGAAGCAAACGTTCGAATATCTCCTTATAATAAGAAGTATGCCCGATATGGATTAGTTCTGGGAAACTGGCATTTGACAATATCACATCCAATAGCTGAAGGATATCCCCGTTTTGACAGACAACCTCTTTACATCCCGAAAGGAATTTGACGACATTGGGCTTGATTTCCCCTTTATCTAATGTGATGAAAGGAACTCGTTTCGCTTCTGCCATGTAACGTGTCTGCAAACCGCTTCCTGTACCTATTTCCAACATGGAAGCAGGTTGCCAATAATTGGCTATCCGGAATAGAAGCCGGTCTGTTTTTTCCCGATAATGAGGCAGATACTCTAAATCTTCGCGCAGATAATGTAACGATTGGAAAGCGTAATACGGCGTTTTTTCATAAAAAACAAAGGTAATTAAGAAAAAATCAGAGGGGGAGTGTACCCCATATCCGCACCGATGTCGGAAACGGCAGCACCAACGTCCTGTTCGTCGAAGTAAATCGGTAATTGTCATAACGAGTGGAATAAAAAATACAGAGACATAAAGACTTAGAGAATTGATATACCCTATGCTTCTGTGTCTCTGTATTCAATCATTTAGCGGTATGAATTATTCGCGTGTGCCTAATTTATCATTCAAATACAAGATGCCGGCATAGTCATTGCATTTTTTCAGTTTGTCGACAATGCCTTGAGCGGTAGCTTCTTCTTCTACCTGTTCGCGGACATATCCCCACAAGAAATCTTGTGAAGCTTTGTCTTTTTCTCCAGAAGCTACGTTTACTAAGTTGTCAATCAACTCTGATACATGGCATTCGTGGTTATAAACGTGTTCGAATACTTCCAACACACTGCCCCAACCTTGCGGAACGACATCGATTTTATCTACCTTAGCTGCACCGCCACGCTTTGCGATATAATCTGCAAGGTCGTATGCATGTTGCAATTCTTCTTGAGATTGCTTGCGCATCCAATGAGCGAAACCGTCAAATCCTTCTTTTTGCAAATAGAAAGACATCGAAAGATACAGGTTAGAAGACCACATTTCTGCTGTGATCTGTTCATTCATCGCGTCTTGTAATTTTTCTGAAATCATAATCGTACTATTTAATGGGTTATTTATATTCAACTTCATTTATTCTTCCGCAAAAGAAGTGCCAAAAGACGAACATGCCAATTTGTCACTTCCGAAAAGGTTGTAGTATTTGCTCTTTTCCCCAAAAATAGGGAGAAATGTGTAAACGGTCCATGCACCAGGCTATGCCGAATGAACCATAAACCGTTATCACCATGGCTATTATCAAAAAAAGGATTCCAGAATTGTCGAATGCAAGGAAAGGAATTAAGATTTTGGAAAGCATGGTGAAGACTGGAGAAAATACCAATAGTATCAAGGTATGCGATCCGATGTAGGATGCAAATTGTTTGAAATGCAAAGGTAATATCGGATAAATGCTTAAAAGCAAGCTGATTATCAGATAAACGATGGCTGCTCCGCTTAGAGTAAAACGGTCTAGGTTAGTCGTGTATGTGCTTAACCAAATTAAAGGGATAATGGCGAAAAAAGAAGGACGGAAAAAAGATGTAAACTTCAGACCTCCGTGGCGGATAGCGATGCCTGCAAGAAAATACAAGGCATTGGGCAAAGATACGACTTGAAAGCATTCCGCCAAAATGGCATAACATACACCTGTCAGAATCAAACGGGACAGTTCGTTTATTTTCCCTTTCGGATGGAACACTCCGTAATACACGAGTCCGCAAAGCATGAATGTATGCAGATACCAATAAGGACCCATAGGATGCAGGAATAATTTTTCTATGAGCAGTCCGGCACTTAATGCGTCTACTTTTTCACGTACTGGAAGAACGGCAGACATAATGACATAACCGGTTTCCATAATCGCATAGGGGATAAGAATCCAGAACATCATCCGAAAAAAATCGCCCGGATGTTTTTCTATGCGCATCAGGTATCCCGAAAGAAGCAGGAAGGCAGGCATGTGGAAAGTGTATACCCATTGTTTTATCCAGGGGTACTTATCGCTGAAAAATACCAGATGAAACGCAATCATCAATAAAATGAATACGC
>DXCG01000021.1 GCA_019116145.1 Candidatus Phocaeicola gallistercoris | reverse complement strand
ATTCTGGGAAAAATCGTATAGTGAGACGTATATTTGAAGCATTGGGTTATCGTGTCATTAAACTAGACCGTGTATATTTCGCAGGATTGACAAAGAAAGGTTTGCGAAGAGGTGAATGGCGTTATTTGACAGAGCAGGAGGTAAATATGCTTCGGATGGGAGCTTTTGAATAAGTAATGTAAAAATAGAAGCGAAACTCGGACAATGTCTTTCGTTTTTTTAGATAGAAGAAAGGAAAAATAAGTATGGAATTGATTCGTAGAACAAAAATTGTAGACTTGTTAAAGTGCCGTGATTTTGGCAAAATGGTCAATGTAAAAGGGTGGGTTCGTACTCGCCGTGGAAGTAAACAAGTTTGTTTTGTCGCTTTGAACGATGGTTCTACTATACATAATGTACAGATTGTTGTTGATTTATCAACGTTCGATGAAACCATTTTGAAGCAGATTACAACAGGTGCTTGTTTAAGTGTGAACGGATTGTTGGTTGAGTCTGTAGGGTCGGGTCAAAGTGTAGAAATACAAGCCCGCGAAATAGAAATATTAGGTGTTTGTGATAATACCTATCCATTACAGAAAAAAGGTCATTCAATGGAATTTTTACGTGAAATAGCTCATTTGCGTCCACGCACGAATACCTTTGGTGCTGTGTTTCGCATTCGTCATAATATGGCTATTGCTATTCATAAATTTTTCCACGATCGTGGCTTTTTCTATTTTCATACTCCATTGATAACTGCATCAGATTGTGAAGGGGCTGGACAAATGTTTCAAGTCACTACGTTGAATTTGTATGATCTGAAGAAAGACGAAAAAGGTTCTATCATCTATGATGATGATTTCTTCGGGAAACAAGCAAGTTTGACAGTTTCCGGACAATTGGAAGGAGAGCTTGCTGCTACAGCATTAGGAGCTATTTATACATTTGGTCCAACATTTAGAGCAGAGAATTCAAATACTCCGCGTCATTTGGCTGAGTTTTGGATGATTGAACCTGAAGTTGCGTTCAACGATATTAATGATAACATGGACTTGGCAGAAGAGTTTATTAAGTACTGTGTACAATGGGCACTTGATAATTGTTACGATGATGTGAAGTTCTTGAATGATATGTTTGATAAAGGTTTGATAGAACGTTTACAAGGGGTTTTGAAAGACAATTTTGTGCGTCTGTCTTATAGTGAAGGGATCAGTATATTGGAAGATGCTGTTGCTAAAGGACATAAATTTGAGTTCCCTGTGTATTGGGGGGTTGATTTAGCTTCTGAGCATGAACGTTATTTAGTAGAAGATCATTTTAAGCGTCCGGTGATTCTGACTGATTATCCGAAAGAAATAAAGGCTTTCTATATGAAGCAGAACGAAGATGGAAAAACAGTTCGCGCAATGGATGTTTTATTTCCGAAGATTGGTGAAATTATAGGAGGATCGGAACGTGAGGCTGATTATGATAAACTGCTAACTCGTATAAAAGAATTGAATATACCAATGAAAGATATGTGGTGGTATTTAGATACACGCAAATATGGATCATGTCCTCATTCGGGATTCGGGTTAGGTTTTGAGCGTCTTTTGTTGTTTGTAACGGGAATGGCAAATATCCGCGATGTAATACCTTTCCCACGAACTCCTCACAATGCTGAATTTTAATTTGATGTTTTAGCACATTTGTGCTTTTGTTTAAATAATATATGTAACTTGTTTGCATTGAAAGATGCAGACAAGTTATTTTTTTATGCGATAGAACAGAAAAAAGTGACTAAGAATGGAACACTGAAATCGACAAGAAATCCATGAAAAATGGAAACAATAGCATATTGCTGACCAATTGTGTTTATGATAATGGGAAGTGTAGTGTCCATTGTTGTTGCTCCACCAGATGAGATGGGAGCCAGACTACCAAACCATCGCGCCAATAATGGGGTAAAAAGCAATGTGCATATTTCCCGGGAAATGTTAGAAAGTAGTGCAATAAGACCTAGTTCTGTTCCTCGATAATTCGTAATGAAGATACTGGATAATGAATAGTATCCAAATCCGGAACTTATGGCTAAACAATCGGTTAATGAACGTTGTGTAAGGAATATGCTGGCAAGGCATCCTCCAGACAATGTTCCTGCAATGGTCATAAAGGGGAGAAAAAATAGTCCGGGGTTGAGCTTGCGGAATAAGTGCAGTGTTTGGGAATCGTTCCCGAGATTAAGTCCCACACAAAACATGAGACAGCATAGCACATAAAAACTTATGCTTCCGTCGGTTAGTAGAGACGGTATGGTATGACTGGCACCGCAGATTATTCCAGTAATAAAAAATATAATAATAATTAGGCTTCCTTTCATCAGTTATTTCTTTTTTTTGTGGAAGTGAGAATTTTCCATAAAATAAACGCAAATATGCAGCTTCCAAGAATGGCAGACAATGAAATGATAAGAGCTTCAAACCCTAAATTCCCAAAATTTTTAAGGATATAAGGATTATTTCCAACTTCAACTCCTAACATGAAGAGCAGAAGCCAAATAAAAAGTGTAATGACGGGCTGGAGATGAAAGCTCACTCGTTTTGAGCGTAATAAGAATCCGACTCCGATTCCTCCTAACATGAAAGCAATGACAATGAACATAGATATTTTCTACTATTGGGAAAATGCGACTGCAAAGATAAAATTATTTTTGTGTGGCGGGATGTTTTTATTCGAAAACCGGACAGATTATTTTAAATTAGTCGGCAATAATATAATTTTGTAACAAAATAAATGATGCAATGTTACTCCCTTTTTTACGTAAAAATATAATTGAAGCCGGTTGTGATGAGGCCGGAAGAGGATGTTTGGCAGGAGGTGTATATGCTGCTGCAGTTATTTTCCCTCAAGATTATCGGAATGAGTGGTTGAACGATTCGAAAAAATTGACAGAACGCCGGCGATATGAACTTCGGGAAGTGATAGAAAAAGAAGCATTAGCTTGGGGGATAGGAGTCGTTTCCCCCGAAGAAATAGATGAAATTAACATTTTAAATGCTTCGTTTCTTGCTATGCATCGGGCAATTAATCAGTTAGCAATCTTGCCAGAACATTTGTTGATAGATGGGAATCGTTTTACTCCATATAAAGAAGTATCATATACGACAATTGTGAAAGGTGATGGTAAATATTTGTCGATTGCAGCAGCATCCATTCTTGCAAAAACATATCGGGATGATTATATGAAGGAGATAGATAAAGAATATCCGGTTTATCATTGGAAAAAGAACAAAGGTTATCCTACAGTAGAACATCGTGCGGCAATCGCTCAATATGGAGTGAGCCCTTATCATCGGAAGTCATTCAATTTATTGGGTGATAGCCAGTTGTCGTTTGAATTTGTATAAGCAAGGGTAAATAAAAAAGAAGTTGTTTTTAATATAGTTGAAACAACTTCTTTTTACTTTAAATAATATTGTTTGTAAACACACACTTTCGTATAAGTTATTTAGAGGGTTGTAGTGCGGCTTGTGCTGTGGCAACACCCATAGCATCGGGCATTACAGTAGCAGGAGTTCCGTCTTGCAGTTTGAATGTAACACTTCCGTCTTCATTCATTCTAATTATTTCGTAAGAATGTCCTTCTGCTTCAGCATTCCATGTATGTTGTTCTTCATTGTACACCAAGTCAAGAGGCTTGTTTCCTTCTCCTTTTTTGATGATGGTATATCCGTTTTCGTTGGTTTGGACTAAATATTCACCATTTTCCCCTTTGATTGTTTTTACGTTTCCTACTTCAGCAACAGGGTTTGATCCTGTCCAAAATTCGATGGAATTTAGTACAATGATATCAGCAAGGTATGCAAATTCATAAACAGGGATGATATGGAAGGCAAGGAAAACTATTTCATTTACAAATTTATTGCCCGTATTTTCGTTCCAGTTTTTCAGTGTATTCCATAATCCGAAAGAACCGATACAAGATGAAAATAGTAAGCTTCCACTTAAAATAGTACAGAGGGCTGTTGTTTTAAACTTTTTCATGGCTTTCATCGTTTTATAAGATTTTACATAGTTATCGAAAGATATACTTTATGTTTTCGTTCTCTTACAAAGATAGAACTTATTTGTTAATTTGAAACAAAAAGGAAATAAAAAATGTATCTTTGTCATGTTTTTTAGTAATTGTTAGAAAAAAGAAAAGAAAAAGATGAAAAAGCAAATTCAAAAACGATTGAGTGATTCGAAGACAGCCCGTTGGACTGCTTTAATTATCGTATCGTTTACTATGATGTGTGGTTATTTTTTAACCGATGTAATGTCTCCTTTGGAGAACTTGTTGACAACGCGTGGTAAGGTTGTTTATTTTACAGATGAGACTTCGATGCCTGTCGATAGTTTAGTTGCAAAAATAGAATTGTTTGCGAAAGCCAATCCGCTTTCTTCTACCGATTTGGAATCTGATAAATTGGTGAAAGGAACAGAATGTCACTATATGGAAACAGTAGGAGAAGGCGATACGCAGGAAGTAATAAAAACCATCGAAACCATAACATTCGGAAAGGGATGGAGCAGTAAAGAGTATGGATTTTTTTCAGGTGCGTATGGTTATATAAATGTTTTCTTGTTGATGTTGTTTTTCGGTGGGCTTATACTTGACCGTATGGGAGTTCGGTTTACCGGTCTGATGTCATCTGGTTTCATGTTTGTCGGGGCTATGATTAAATGGTATGCCTTGTCTCATGATTTTGGAGATGTAACATTTTGGGGTATGAACCTGCAAGTCGTGTTGGCTTCATTAGGCTTTGCTATCTTTGGTATGGGTGCCGAAATTACTGGAATTACGGTAACGAAAGTTATTGCTAAATGGTTTTCCGGAAAGGAATTGGCTTTGGCGATGGGGCTGCAAGTAGCAATGGCACGTATAGGAACTGCATTAGCTTTGGCAGTCAGTCTTCCGGTTGCTCGTGCAATGGGCAATGTGGCAGGACCGGTGCTGGTGGGAGCTATTATGTTGTGTGTCGGTTTTGTTTCGTATATGGTATATTGTGTAATGGATAAGAAAGAAGATGCCTCTATAGCAGTAGCCCGTCAGGAAGAAGGTAAAAGTGCAGAAGATAAATTTAAGTTGTCCGATTTGAAAGTTATCTTTTGTAGCAAAGGTTTTTGGCTGATAACCATACTTTGTCTGATGTTTTATGCCGGCGTATTTCCTTTCTTGAAATTTGCAACGAAATTGATGATATATAAATATGCCGTTCCTGAATCGTTTGCCGGTTTAATTCCTGCATTATTGCCTTTCGGTACTATATTATTGACACCGGTATTTGGTTCATTATACGATAGAATAGGTCGTGGTGCAACTTTAATGATTATAGGTGCTGTTATGCTGACGGTTGTTCATGTATTGTTTGCTCTTCCTGTTATGAATTATTGGTGGTTTGCCGTTGTTGTCATGATAGTGTTGGGTATTGCATTTTCTTTGGTCCCGAGTGCCATGTGGCCTTCAGTTCCGAAAATAATTCCAATGAAACAATTGGGGTCGGCTTATGCCATTATTTTTTATATTCAGAATATCGGTTTGTCAATGGTACCCGTGCTTATCGGATGGGTGTTGGATACATTCTCAACTTTAAGAGATACAAACGGTGCCATCGTAGGATATAATTACAGTATACCAATGGCGATATTTGCTTTGTTTGGACTTTGTGCCATTATTGTTGCTGTAATATTACGTGTAGAAGACGGGAAAAAACATTATGGTCTTGAAGAAGCTAATATAAAGAAGTAATATTTTGTTAGACATATACCAAAAAAATCCCTTAACTGTATTGGTTAAGGGATTTTTTATGGTATGTAGTATCGCTCGCCTATATGTCTTTGTCTATTTTAGTAATCGAACCTGTTTGTGGATTGAATATCACACGTGTATTTACTTTTTTATTGAATAAATCTTCTACCAAGACTTCGGTTACTCCAAATTGGGTAACAGGTAGTTCTTTGTCATAGAATGTCTTTCCTTGGAAGCTGACAGTTACTTTACCTTTCCCCGGGATGTTATAGATAATGCCTTCAGGTTTTTTCTTCTTTTTCTCGACAGGAGCAGCAATATCTGGTGAGATATTGTTTATATTGATATAGACAGGTTCGCCCGCCAAGTCATCGGCACTCAATACGCCTAAAAGTTTAGAGAAACGTAATATCACTTTGTCAGTTATATTGTTCTCTGGGAGTATATAAAATGTAAACAGTTTGTCTTCGCGTGTTGTTGTACCGTTGAACATGCTTGTCAAAGCTTTTTCTTGTTTGTCTAAGTTCTCAATGATCAGTTTCAGCGAAGCGCCATCTTTAGGCATATTGTCTGCTTGTCCTCTTAATATTAAATTTTTACTTTCACGTATGTTATAAATCTCTTTAGCCGTGAGTTCTGCCATTTTAGCCGTAGAACCAGCCATTAAAATTTCTTCCGTCAGATATTTGCGCCCGTTGTCATGATACATATCTTTCTCAAGTACATAGGGCTTCTCTTCATCTTGTTTGGGCGATTCTGTATTAATAGCCTTAATGATACCATCTTGTGTCAGTTCTATATTCGAAGTCAGAACTTTATCTTTTAATTTCACGATATAAGCCTTTGTCGAATCGGGAATGCCTGTACTTTTTACATCGATTTGTTTGATTTCCCAGTTAGTTTCGGCTTGGGCTTTAACATTATTCGAACGAAGGTACCGGTTGGCGTATTGGCATAATTCACCAGGCTGATATGTTTCTTGTGTTGCAATAACATTGATTTCCAGCATAGTTTTCGGTAAGAAATATACAATACCTTCATCTTTGTTGGGGGTATAAAAATCGACATCTTGTGCAAAAGCAGGCAAACTGCATGCTAGCACACTTAAGGCTAAGATTGTTTTATTCATAATGTCGGGTTTATTGGGTTATTTAATGTTTTCCATGCTTCTGGAAGTGCATTGATAATATCGCTTGCCGTTAAGCTGATTTCTCCTACACGGTCGCGTGCGATGTCACCAGCCAGACCGTGTATATAGACTGCTATTTTGCATGCTTCTTCCTCTGTATAACCTTGGGCAACTAAAGCTAATAACATACCTGTCAAAACATCCCCACTTCCTCCGGTAGCCATGCCCGGATTTCCTGTCGGATTAAAGCTGCAATATCCTTCCGGAGTAATGATACAAGTATAAGCACCTTTCAGTATGATGTAACATTGAAGGTTGCTTGCCAGTTCTTGTGCTTTGTGTAATCTTTCAAAACTGTTACTGCATCTTCCCACAATGCGTTCTAATTCAGCAACATGTGGAGTAAGGATGCAGCGTTTGGGTAATCGGTTTAAATAGTTCCGGTGTGCACTAAGTATATTCAGTGCATCGGCATCTAAGATAAGGGGGATATAACATTCGCACATTTGATCGAACATGGCAATAGCGGTTTCTTCTTCTTGTCCTATGCCCGGTCCGATAGCGATAGCCTGATAATTATCTAAATCGACGGGTTCTGAAATATATGATTCGCTTACATCGTTTTGGACCAATGCCTCCGGTACTGTAGTTTGTAGGATATCATGGTTACAAATAGGTGCATGGATGGTCAGTAATCCAATACCAGACCGTAGACATGCACGGGCTGCTAAGATAGAAGCACCAGCCATTCCTGTAGAACCGGCAAGCAATAACCCATGTCCGAAATCTCCTTTGTGTGCAAATTTTTTACGTGGTTTGACCAATTTTCGGATATCTTCTCCTTCAATAATAGAATAAGGTGTTTGCACTTGTTCGGTATATTGTTTGCTGATACCGATATCGAGTAATTTCCATTCACCAACGATATCTTCATTTTCTGCGAATAAGAAGGATAGTTTAGGAAACTGAATGCTAAGTGTCAGGTCGGCACGTACAATATTTTTCCGGATGTTATTACTGTTATCCTCTCCCATTAGTCCCGAGGGTAAATCAATAGAGACAACCGTACTTTGTGCAGCATTAATATATTTGACGACTGAAGCAAAGCCCCCGCTTAGAGGTTTGTTTAATCCCGATCCGAACAATCCATCAATGATAACATCGTTGGCTGTCAGTTGAGGGGGATTGAAACTCGTGTTGATTTCATGATACTGCGTGCATCCGCATTGTTGCAGACGCTGTACATTGGTTAAACATTCTTCAGAAAGTGTCCCTTTTATATTGAATAAGAATACTTCTACCTGATAATTTTTAAGAAATAACATGCGGGCTATCCCCACTGCGTCCCCTCCATTGTTCCCTGATCCTGCGAAAACAATGATGCGATGCGACTTATCCCATCGGCGGGAAATTTCATCAGTGAGCTTGGAAACAGCTTTTTCCATTAAATTGATAGGAAGGATGTTTTCATGGGCGATGGTATATGCATCTGCTTCTTTTTGTTGTTTGCAACTTAATATTTTCATTGTAATTCTCAATAGCTATTTGCCGGTAAAAGTACGAAAAAAGTATAGAAAATTAAGGGATTATTCGTAATTTTGTCCCAATTTTTAATGTTGTCAATATATGTCTCTGATTCAAATAAAAGATAAATGCTTTAGAACATTTATTCCGGAAGAACAAATCCAGAAAGAAGTAATTCGTGTTGCTGATGAAATTAGTCGTGATTTACAAGGGGAAGCCCCTGTTTTTATAAGTGTTTTGAATGGAGCTTTCATGTTTACATCCGATTTGATGAAAAACCTTTCCATTCCATGTGAAATCTCATTCGTTAAATTAGCTTCTTATCAAGGAACTGTTTCGACCGGAGAGGTAAAAGAATTGGTCGGTTTGAATACTGATATATCGGGACGCACAGTAGTAATAGTAGAAGACATTGTCGATACGGGACTTACTATGCAGGCTTTAATAAAAAAAATATCGGCATATCATCCTAAAGAGATACGGATTGCAACATTATTGTTGAAGCCTGAAAAATTGAAAATAGATTTAGCCATTGATTATGTGGCAATGCATATTCCAAACGATTTTATCGTGGGTTATGGATTGGATTATGAAGGATTGGGACGTAATTATCGAGATATTTATACGATAGTAGAGTAAATTAATTATTTAAATTAAAAGGTAATAAAGATGTTGAATATTGTAATTTTTGGAGCACCGGGCTCGGGAAAAGGTACTCAGAGTGCCCGTCTTGTTGAGAAATATGGCTTAAATCATATTTCTACCGGTGATGTTTTGCGTGCAGAAATAAAGAATGGAACTGAATTGGGCAAGACTGCCAAGGGGTATATTGATAACGGTCAGTTGATTCCGGATGAGCTGATGATTGATATTTTGGCAAATGTTTTCGATAGTTTCAAAAATAGTAAAGGAGTTATTTTCGATGGATTTCCTCGTACAATAGCACAAGCGGAGGCTTTGAAGAAAATGTTGAATGAACGTGGACAGGAAGTTTCTATTATGTTAGACTTGGAAGTGCCGGAAGATGAATTGATGGTTCGTTTAATTAAACGCGGACAAGAGTCGGGACGTGCTGATGATAATGAAGAAACAATAAAGAAGCGTCTGGCTGTTTATCATTCTCAAACTGCCCCTTTGATCGATTGGTATAAGAATGACGGGAAGTATTGTTATATCAATGGACTTGGTACTATGGATGGAATATTTGCAGCAATAAGTGAATCTGTAGATAAACTTTAATAGAGCAAGTAAACAGAGAATGGAAAATGTTCGTGTATGGCGGATTTTTTTCATTCTCTTTCTTTTTTATTGTGCCGACATTTTCGTTGAAACACGAGCACATTTTTATAAAGACATCGTGATATTTTACTAAAAAGGTGAAGGAATTTTTTTATGGCAGAATCGAATTTTGTTGATTATGTAAAGATCTATTGCCGGTCGGGAAAAGGAGGACGCGGGTCAGTGCACATGCGTCGTGAGAAATACATGCCGAATGGTGGTCCTGATGGTGGCGATGGAGGACGGGGAGGTCATGTCATTTTACGGGGAAATCGGAATTACTGGACGTTATTGCACTTGAAGTATGAACGGCATGTGTTTGCCGAAAACGGAGAGAACGGTTCCCGTAATAAAAGTTTCGGGAAAGATGGTGCCGATAAGGTAATAGAAGTCCCTTGTGGAACGGTGGTGTATAATGCTGAAACCGGCGAGTATGTATGCGATATAACCGAACATGGGCAAGAAGTGATTTTGCTGAAAGGTGGACGTGGCGGTTTAGGGAATTGGCATTTCCGTACAGCTACACGTCAGGCTCCGCGTTTTGCCCAGCCGGGAGAACCTATGCAGGAAATGACTGTAATATTGGAATTGAAACTGTTGGCCGATGTAGGATTGGTCGGATTTCCTAATGCCGGAAAATCGACTCTCCTTTCTGTCGTGTCGGCTGCCCGTCCTAAGATCGCGAATTATCCGTTTACTACGCTCGAACCGAATTTGGGAATCGTTCCTTATCACGAAGGGAAATCGTTTGTGATGGCAGATATCCCCGGTATCATAGAAGGAGCCAGTGAAGGAAAAGGATTAGGGTTGAGGTTCTTACGTCACATCGAACGTAATTCGTTGCTGTTGTTTATGGTCCCGGGTGATACAGAGGATATAAAGAAAGAATATGAAATCTTATTGGGGGAATTGACAAACTTCAATCCGGAGTTGCTCGATAAACAGCGGGTATTGGCAATAACAAAAAGCGACATGCTGGACGATGAATTAATACAATTGCTGATTCCTTCGTTGCCTCAAGATGTGCCTTATGTATTTATTTCATCAGTAACAGGTATGGGAATCCAAGAATTGAAAAATATTCTTTGGGCAGAATTGAATAAAGAAAGTAATCGTTTGGATGATATACATGCGGAAACGATAGTTCACCGTCCGAAAAATATGCAGGTCTTACAACAAGAGTTGCATGATTTGGGTGAAGATGAAGAGTTTGATTATGAGTATGAAGACGAAGATGCTGATGATGATATTGATTACGAGTATGAAGAAGAGGATTGGGATGATACGTCCGGGAGATAAATATGCGATATAGTTCTGATAAACGCTTATTGATATACGATGTAGTACGGCAGTATCCGGAAATTTTTTGTTTTTCAACAACAAGATATGGAGGCTATAGTAAAGGTAGCTATGCTTCGTTTAATTGTAATCCGTATTGTGGCGATGAAATAGCAGATGTTGAGAAGAATAAAGAATTGTTATGTCGTATATTGCCCGAAAAACCGGCTCAACTCTTTCTTCCTCATCAAATACATGAAACTCGTGTATTGACGATTGACACTCATTTCCTTTCTCTCCATAAGGATGATCAAGGTGTTTCTTTAGAAGGGACCGATGCTTTGGTAACTTCCGTCAATCGTATTTGTATAGCTGTATCTACAGCCGATTGTGTACCTGTATTGTGTTACTACAGGCGGAACCATGTTGTTGCTGCAATTCATGCCGGATGGCGTGGCACATTGGCTCGTATTGTGGAGAAAACATTATGGGAAATGAATGTAACGTATGGGACATGTGGTACAGATGTCGTGGCTTGCATAGGACCGAGTATATCGCAAGTTGCATTTGAAGTGGGCGATGAGGTTTATTGTTCTTTCAGTGATGCACAATTTGACATGCATCGTATCGCTCGTAATATAGGAGGCAGGTGGCATCTTGATTTGTGGGAAGCCAATCGTTTGCAGTTGCTTTCTTCTGGAGTCCCTTTAGGGAATATCGAGCTTGCTGGCATTTGTACATATACAGAAAACGATACATTTTTTTCTGCACGTCGTCAGGGTATCAATTCCGGTCGTATATTATCGGGGATAATGCTTGTGGAATAAAGAAAAGATAATGGTCGATGAAGTAACTTCAGATTCCGGTTTTATAGTAGGAGGTAATGACGGCTTTTATTCTGCCTCGTTTACAGAGCTCCTTCCTCTTGGAAACCCATCGCATGGTTATAGTGTTTTGTTTAAAGCCAAACGGATGGGCAAATGGTTTGTGTTGAAATGTTTGAAACCGGTTTATGCTTCCGATCCCTTCTTTCAGACATTGTTGCGGAAAGAGTTCGAAATCGGTTATTCGCTTTCCCATCATAGAATTGTACAAACGTATGGAATAGAAGATATTCCATCGTTGGGCGTGTGTATCGTTTTAGAGTTTATCGATGGTGTTAACTTACGGGAATATCTTTCTCAAAAACGAATAAAGCATAGAGATGCTGTCCATATTGTAACAGAATTGTGCGATGCACTTTCCTATTTACATGGCAAGCAGATTGTACATCGCGACTTAAAGCCTGAAAACATACTGATTACCCATAATGGGCAACACGTCAAACTAATTGATTTTGGTTTCTCGGATGCCGACAATTATGCCATACTTAAAGAACCTGCTGGTACACGCCGGTATGCTGCTCCCGAATTGACAGCCGGAAGTCGTGTGCCTGATGCACGCATGGACATCTATTCGTTGGGGATTATCCTGCAGGAGATGCGTCCGGCCGATTGGACTTTCCGGCTTGTCGGTAAGGCTTGTTGTAAGAAACTTCCGGAAAAACGTCTTTCTCATGTAGAGGAAGTTTCCTTGCTCCTTCGCAGGATGAACTATCTTAAAAAGATAGCCTACACATTTCTTATACTGTTTGTGGTTGCCTTTTCCGTTGGTTGGATTGTTATCGGGAAGCAGACTCGCCAAAATCATGCGGTCGTACCAATCGTTTCGCATTCATCGGACACAACCATCCGTATGGTTCCTTCTGAAGATACGCTTCGCGGAGTTGATGTACAGCCGGTAAAGTTCCCGGATTTATTGTCAGATTCTATTCCCGCAGCCGATGAAATAATAGTTTCTCCTGAAAAGGAAATTGATGAAAGGACAAGCATTCCTGTAATTTCTCCCGATACATTGCATATCCCGGCTGCCACAGATTTTTTTGGAGCGGCTTATCAAGAGGCACCAATGGCATTCGGACCCGGACAACATGGCTTGGATATTTGTAATCAAATCGATTGTGCAGTCAGCGATAAGATGCTTGCCATCATGCAACAATTTGATCGGATTTCAGATAAAAAGGCATTGGCAGACTTATTGAAGAACATGCAAAAAGACGGAGGTCTGAGGATGCAACTTAAAGAAGAATTCTATGAGCAAGAAAAAGCGTACCAGAAAGCACATGGCATGAACGAAGAAAAGCATTACAAACAAATAGACTATGCATTAGACCGGACGTATGCGCGTTTGAAGAGGCTATATCGCCCGTTGGTTGAGGCTAAGATCGCAGCGTTATATCGGCAAGATGACTTGCTTCCTTTAAATGAACAAACTTATCGGAGAGCTTCGGTTGCCGCATTCCGGCACTTTTGCAATCTCCTTCATTTTTGCGATACTTTGCAGACATCCGACTCGTTTGTGAAAGTACAAATTGGTTATTGGAGGCATGAAGCCAAGACAGAAGTCGACAGGTGGTTGAAAGAACAAGTATCTCCCGAGTCGGCATTGTACGGACAATGTAAAGAGATTGTCGCTTCGGCTGTCAGTGCACAAGAAAATGCCTATCAATATCTCATAAACAAGAAGCAATTGGAGATAAGCGAACGTACAGGTATGCATTTCATCGTTGTCACAGAGTCGGAAGAAACACTGCCCGATGGAACTGTACGTAAACGCACTTTGCAAGAAGATGGCACATGGCGGATAGAGGAGTATGACCCGCTAACCCGGAAAGCGTTGGAAGAAGATCAAGACGATTGGGGGCGTGATGGTTATTGAAAGGCGGGTGAACCGTTACAAAAATGTCAAGAGAAACAGATGAAAAGGAGATGAGAAAGCAGTCTGTTTCTCATCACCTTCTAAAAAAAGACCACCGAAAAATCAGGTGGTCTTTTTTAGAAATTAATACAATTTTGTCCAATAATGAGCCTGATTATTCAGGCAACTAAAATTGCCACCGGGCGGCATTTTGTTTGTTTCCACTTGGATACCACATCGCTTACACGAGTAGGCATGTTCGGTCCCTACCGGACAGATTTTATTCCACGCATGAAATGTTGCAGCACTGCATCCACTACCGTTAGGCGTTTGAGGAGCTTCTATCAGCATTCTGCACCGTTTGCATAAATAATAATTCCGTACCGGTTGGCGTGGTTTCGGTTTCTTTATGCTTGTTTGAGGACGTGCCTGATTGCGTGTCGGTTTCTGGGGAGACGGTTGAACAGATACTTTTTTATCTGCTTGTGCGATGCATGTTTGTACCTCTTTGTGCGACAACTTGCTTGTCCCTTTTAATACATCGGTGAGGCCTGCCATATAATTCTCTATGCTGATTCTTTTCGAAGAATCGTCGGCAAATAAAGTTCGATTTGTATTCTCAATTACTTTATTCAGTTGTTGCGCTATCCCTAATCCGATGGCATAAGCTTTTTCATCTTGCTTGTGCAAATTGAAACCATCTTTCAAACCTTTCAGAAATTTATCTGTTTGCGTCGTATCCATGCCGAACTGTTTGCTTAGGTAAGCATTCAGTCCTTGTGTATGTGTCGTGCCAATGGCATACGAAAGTGAGTCGATATTGTTGTTTAATGCAGCAGTGGCAGTTTCATCGTGTGCACACGATGAAACTGCTGTCAGTGCGATAAATCCTATCAATGCATAGTATTTTTTCATTGTTCGATTGCATTAAATTTTAAAAAACCATCCTCATCGACGATTTCTACAATGCGTTCTGCTTCATTTCCCATATCGACCATTGCTATGCTGAACCATCCGTTCCCTAAATCGGTTACACCTGTTATATAACATTCATCAGACGGACCGTCTTGAAATCCCGACCGGAATAGCCAAAGGGCATATCCTTCACCATCGTATTCGTATGCGTCACGCAATTCTTGTTTGAGTTGGGCTGTACAATATTGGTCTATGAATCCGTAATCCTCTATGTAATCATTGAAAACATAGTTCGTATAAAAGTCACTTGCCCATTGTACAATTCTTGAATCGGCCGATTCTCCTGTATAATTTGTTTCATTATCTGAAATGTCTTCTTCGGTGTCATTCATAAACTCGTCTATTTCTTCTGTATAAGCGTAGTCATCGCTGGAAGAATTGTTTTCAGATGACAAGCTGATTGTTATGGATAAAATGATAAGAATAATTCCGATAACCCAAACAATATAGTCGGAAGTACGGTGCTTTACTCGTTCCGATAGGCTTTCTCCTTTTTTGCAAAGTAAAATAAGATACCATATAGGTCCGATTAAAGGTACAAGATAGATGAGTATCCACCACCCACTTTTCCCGATATCATGCAGACGGCGAATAACGAAAGCAATGCTCGGAACTGTCAACGCTAAAGATGCAAGTATTGTAATGATAAACAGACTTCCTAAGAGCAAATCAAGACATGATAACACAGTTATAAGTAAGGCATAACAAAGGTATCCCATCCAGAACTGTTTCCGGCTGATTTTTCCGCTAAAATCGGCATAATGTTTAAAGAATGCATCAACAAAATAATAGTCAAAGAAGCCGCGTGTTTGATTATCCGGTTTCTTTTCTTCCGAAATTTTCTGTGTTACTGGAGGCTCGACCGGAGGAGCAGCGTTTGGTATTTCTGTTTCTTTAGTCTGTTTTTCTTGCGTTACCGGTTCATGGCAGTAAGGGCATTCCTTTGTCCCTTCTTCTATTTCCTCTCCGCAGACAGGACAGGCTATCATTTTCTTTTCGGAAGGTTCCGAGTCTTCCTCGGGAAGCCATTCCCCACAATACTTACATTTTTTGGCTGCAGCCAAGATGGTTTCCCCGCAATAGGGGCATTTCTTCGTTTCTTCCATGGTGATAATTAATTAATATTTTTAATACGTTGCAGGAGCTCCTGAGTCATCTAATATGAATATAATAGCCACTGTTAGTATAAACAGTAATGGTATCAATCCCCATACTATATAATCTTTAATAGTATGTTTAACTGGTTCGCAGATTGTGATGCCCTTTTTGCAAAATAACACCAATAACCAAATTGGACCTACAAATGGCGCAATAGAAATTAATATCCACCAACCACTCTTGCCAATATCGTGCAAACGACGCACTCCGAGGGCGCAGCCAGGTATAGCTAACGCTATAGAAGCAATTTGGTATAAGATAAATTGGGATTCAAATCCAAATACATAGTTTAAAAAGAAGAGTTCATAGCAAATCAGCACTGTCATAAGTATATAATAGCATAAAAAGCTCATCCAAAATTGTTTCCGGCTGGTTGAACCTTTAAAATTGGCATAATTGCGGATAAATACGTCTACGAAATAATACTCAAAGAAGCTATGTGGCTTTACATTTGTTTTAACTGCTTGTACTTGGATATCCTCTTTTTCTTTCTGTAGCTTCATTTCATTTTGATCGTAAAGCCATTCCCCACAATTTTTACACTTTTTGGCTGTTGCCAAAATGGTTTCCCCACAATAGGGGCATTTCTTTGTTTCTTTCATGATAATAAAATTTTAGAATTTAATATTTAGGTCGTTTATTCTTCATTTATTAAAATAAAATCTTCCCATGCCACGTATGGAATGACTATGCCGAACATTCCGAAACAGACATTCGTACCATCCGGAGCATTATGGTTGTAAATCTTCCCTACTGACCAGAACCATGAACGGTCGATTACGGTATGATTGTTCTTCTGATACTGTTCGGAAATACTTTGTGTCGACACTTCTGTGGAAAGGAACAAAGAAGCCAATGCACTTGCCTCTTCACCCAAAAGCCCGGAGATAGAAACAGCTTTGTCTTCTACGCAAGATTGTACATCGTTCATAATGGCACGTTCCATCCTTTGGTCGGAAGGTATGGTGAAATGCGCAATGGCAAGAATAACTCCCGCAATGCCTCCATAGAAGAAGAGCAAAAAGAGACAACCCACCAATATGGATTGCGCCATGGAAGGTTCTTTCTCTTTTTCTGTGGGCTTTGCAACTTCTGAAAGCGTTTGAATATTTTGTGACAATGGTTTTTCTGTCAGCCACTCGCCACAATGCTTGCATTTTTTCGCTGCCTTGTTTATCTCTTCTCCGCAAAATGGGCAGCGTTTTGTATCTTCCATAACCTTGATTAGTTAAAAGTTAAACCGCGATTTCATTGCCGGTGCATGTAAAATCAAGGAGACTAATGCAAAGATGAGTCCCATCCACCAATAATCAGAATAATCATCGGCCAAGATACGGGCGGTCATTTCCCAATCTGATTCATCAAATAAATAAGGAGAGAGAGCCACGCCTATCACTCCCCAAACAAAAGAAGCGGCAATACAATAAATTACCCGTAGAAAATGGATATTCAGCAATAAATATGCGACAAACAATCCTATTGCATATTCCCACCAAGGCCAATCATACAACAAGCCGGTCAACACCACCACGATGGTGCATTCCGTTTGGAGTATGCAACCGGCATTTTCTTCGTCTTTCCGTTCTTCAATGGCAGCTTGCACATCAGTAGCATTAGCAGCATTTGCAGCCGCTTTCTCCTGTTACGCCTTTTCTTGAAGCCTGCGTTGCCACGGGTCGAGCCAGTAACCGCAATAACGACATTTCTTGGCTTCCGCTTTCACCCATTCCCCACATTGCGGACATTTCTTTTCTAACCACTTTCCGCAGTGTTTGCATTTCTTGGCTGTTGCCAGAATTTCTTCCCCACAATAAGGACACGATTTCGTTTCGTTCATAGTTGTTGATAATTAGTCATTTGATGAATAGTCAGGAGCAATAAAAAAATCCATTTCCTTACCGTCTGTTGTAGTGAACGTACCTCGGAATCCTTGCGGTACTTTCACCGCAGAAATCCTGCAATTTGGAGTACCGTCTTCATAATATTCCGTCAAGTTCAATTCTTCACTCGTCGTATTGTAACGACCTTTTACGGTAATGGAGTTTTCTTTTCCATTTTTGTCATAATAGTAAGAACCGATCACATCCTGCATTCCTTTATATTCTTCATCAAAAGAAAGGCTGAAAGAAACGGCATATTTCCCATTGATATAACCGCTAAAAGGACCAGAACTCATCACATTTTTATCATCAGATTTGGTTTTGGGTGTCGAATTGCTTTTTGTCTTTTTTATTGTGGGATTTCTTTTTGCAGAGGTCTTCACTCGTTTTAATTCCATTCTGCCTATATCAGAGGTTTTGAAAGACATGACATTATTTCCTATTTTCAAGTCTTCGTAATAACTGCCGTCTCCTTCATTGTTTGACGATTCATAGTCCTCATAGAAACTTTGGTAAGCATTTTTGCGTATATCTTCCGTTAATTCATCTTTATTGATTAACTCTTGTCCCAACAAAGCCATGCCGATAGCTGCTTCGGCATAGTCCATTTTTGTGGAAAAATCAGCATTCTCAGATAACTGATAATCAACATTGGTGATAGCGACATCGAGTGTGGAAAGATTGTACGTAAAATAGATATCGCCGAAAATAACTTCCCATTCTCCTTTAATTGTAGATGTGGCTGTATAGCTGACTTCAATGTCATCCACTTCTTCGGTCATGGAAGTAATAGTTGACTCCGTTACGATTCCCCCGTCTTTATCATCACTCTCTTGATACTTGAAATCATAAATTTGGCGTTGGGTATAAGGCGTGCCATATTCATCTTTTAGGGTTATATTTGCTTCCCATTTCCCATCGACAGCTTTCGCTAATTTTGCATCTTCGCACGATGATAAGATGAAACATGTCATCGTAAAAAGAAAAAAGAATAAATGCTTTTTTGTCATAGTCATTGTAATTTAAATGTTATAGGTAATGTGAACTTTACATTTACTGCTTGACCATCTTGTTTTCCCGGTACCCATTTAGGCATAGCTTCTACTGTGCGAATTGCTTCCTTATCTAATTCAGGGGTACCGCTCCTGATGATTTCTATATCTGAAATGGAACCGTCTTTGTTTACCACGAATTGTAGAATAACACGCCCTTCCACTCCTTTTTCTTTAGCATCGGAAGGATAATTCACATTCTCAGCTAACCATTTCATGCATTCTCCCATACCACCTGGGAAACTTGGCATTTGTTCCGCGATTTGAAGTACTTCTTTTGCTTCTGTTTGAAGTGTGCCAGATTCATTGGGTGGTGTTCCTTTTTTATCGATATCATAATATGGGAAAGGATCCATGCCTCGATCAATCTTTTCAAACAATTTTAAATCGTGTACGATTAAATATGGAAGTTGGGCTAAACGGACACCAGAAGATATGTCACCAGTCGTGACATCTTCTATAGATGATTTTGTAAGATATCCGTCACTATAAATAGCCCGATAAATATTAATTCTGTCGTAAGGAGTCGTATCAAGTATCCATTCGCCATCAGCATATCCGTTTTCATTAAACTGACCAGACAATGTACCTATAGCATCAACTCCTGTTCCGTTGGAAATCATTAAAATACCAATATTGCCTTTGGCTGTTACTTTTCCTATTATTTTATTTTCTTTAAAAAAGAGGGATAGGTTTAAATTCTCACCTTGATAGATATAGCTTCCATTTCGTACACCTTCTTTATAATGGATTTTCAATAAATCTGTTCCGTCTTTATAAGTCCATAGCCCATCTTTTTTGTCGTTTTTATAGGAACCTGTAATTTGAAGGTTTCCACTACCACTGATATAAGTGAATTTCCCTTCGAAGATGCGTCCTCCATTCGGGTTGTCCCGATAGGTATAAGTGGCTTGTCCTCCTTGAAATTTACCTGAATAGGTTTTTAAAGTTTGCGCATTTGCATTATTAATGCATAATACAAAGGCGATAACCCAATAAAATTTGTTTTTCATATCCATTAATTTTAAAGTAAGTTCAACTGTAAGCACAAAAAAAGAGCGAGAACCAACTTTTGACTTATTGATCACTTAGGCTCTCGCATTGCCCGAATCCTCAAATAAGTAAAAGCGGTCCACGCCCATGAGGGTGTGAACACATGCTCAGACTGCTTTTGACGGATTCGGATAAATTTGCGAGATTTAAGTGAATCAAATGAAACAGACTGTGTGTTATCACATTTGTTGTCTTATGTTTGTTCTTCCTTTTACATAATTTTTGCGCTTTAGTTATTATGCTCAAAGTAAGATAAAATATGCGACAAATCCAAACATGAACCGCTTTTTTTGTAAAAGTATGGAATTGTTTTCGGATGGCAACATGCGTAAAGGTTCATTTTGGTTCACGGATTGATAATGCTATTCGGTAAATGTTTTTCGTTTATTTTTGTGGGAAAATAAGAAGTTGCGATGGAAAATTGTATAAGAATATTAAAATGCAGGGTAGAAGAGCGAGTTGGACGCAGGTTGGTAACACCAACCGATTTCAATTTCTTTTTGTTGAAACTGGAAGAGGAGACAGGGGAGAAACTTGGAATATCGACCGTAAAGCGATTGTGGAGTTATGTGAAGAGCAATCATACGCCAAGTGTAACGACGCTTTCTGTCTTGGCACGTTACGTGGGTTATAACGATTGGGATGCCTTTTGTGCTGCTTTGCAACAAGGTGTTGATGTAGAGTCGGCATTCCTGTCGGAAAAACAAATCAAAGTAGATGCGCTGCAAGAAGGAGCGTTATTGGATTTAGGATGGTCGCCCGACAGATATTGTCGTGCGGTGTATTTGGGCAATCACCGTTTTAAGATATTGGAAGCACGGAATTGTAAGTTGCGGGAAGGAGATGTCTTTGTCGGGACTTTGTTTTGTTTAGGCAATCCTTTCTATGTAACGGTTTACCGTGGGAATGAGATGAAGGCGTATGTCGGTGGAAAGGAAAAAGGATTATCGTTGCTTAACATAATAGTAAAAAAGGGTGAAAAGGTTTGATTTTGTTGTGGGAAATGCTAAATTTGTCTTATCAAAGTTGTAAAAACGTCAGGTGATTATAGGGAAAAGATGAGCATGAAAAAAATAAATGTCAAGGTGTCTGACGAATTGCATCAAGCATGGCCTCAATTCCGA
This sequence comes from Candidatus Phocaeicola gallistercoris, assembly GCA_019116145.1. Classification (GTDB taxonomy): domain Bacteria; phylum Bacteroidota; class Bacteroidia; order Bacteroidales; family Bacteroidaceae; genus Phocaeicola; species Phocaeicola gallistercoris. The sequence goes on along the minus strand of DXCG01000021.1, from coordinate 12,549 downwards.
GGGGCAGCGGTTTTTGCTTCGGTGGTCAATTCGGCATATAATGCAGAGTTATGGAGACAAATAGATGAATATATCGCATTGTATCGCAAGCAATATACGGTTGATTCGATCAAAGAAATGCCAACGATACAGGCTACACGTCAGGCATATAAGAAATGCGGGAAAGACCCTAGTCGTTATCGGCCGTCATCGGAAGCCTTGTGCCGTCGTATTTTACGGGGACTGCCATTGTATCAGATAGACACGTTGGTCGATTTGATAAATTTGGTATCTATTTATAGTGGATATGCCATTGGCGGATTCGATTCAGATAAGATACAAGGCGACGAACTTGTATTGGGTATAGGAAAAGCCGGTGAACCGTATGAAGGAATTGGGAGGGGCGAGTTGAATATTGAAGGGATGCCGGTGTATAGAGATGTCATAGGCGGAATAGGGACTCCTACAAGCGACAATGAGCGTACTAAGATAAGTGGAGATACGAAACATTTGTTGGCAATCATAAATGCATATAGCGGAGAGGAGGGGTTGAAAGAAGCTGTGGCGTATATGACCGATTTGCTGAAAGAGTTTGCCGGCGCAACTATTGTGGAATGTGACTATTTTAAATAAAGTGTATGGATGTTGAGAAAATATTAATGGAAGGAATCGTCTTTAAAGGCTCCAAGCCTGTAACAAAAGGCAGAGAAGGCAAGGGCGTCAAAACCAAGGCTAAAAAGAAAACATATATTACCGGCCTGCATGGTTCCGGCTCTGCAAAGATGAAAGCAGAATATCGACGCCGGAAAGAGAACAGGCATAAAAAGTCGTAAAGTGTAACTTATAAAAAATATAGAGATGAAAAAGATTCTTATTCTTATGGTCTGCGTGTGTACATCTGTAATTGCTACTGCTCAGACAAAAGTAACATGGGGCGTTGAAGCCGGTGTGGGGTTCAGTTCATGGATGGGCGAAGGTGCCAGCCATTCAGACGCATTGTTCAATCCGCGGGTAGGCGTCAGTGTGGATGTTCCGCTAACAGGTTTGGTCTCTTTTCAAACAGGTCTTGATTATGAATCCAAAGGGGCGCAGTATAAAATAGGCGGTTATGATGTGACTGTTGATCAGAATTATCTGCGTATGCCTTTGTTGGCTGCATTTCATTTAGGGACAACTGCCAATTTTGACGTCGTGGTGCGAGGTGGCGCTTATCTGGCTTGTGGTATAAGTGGGAAAAACAATGTTGAAGATGGCGACCTGACTTATTCGTGGAGTACGTTTAAAGATTTGGATTTCCCCTCATCCGATCCGAATGTAACGGAGACCCTGAAAGGATTTCATCGTTTTGATGCCGGCTTTCAGGTAGGGGCAGCTCTCGATTTTACCCGTTGGACAGTAGGCATGGATGCAGAATTTGGTTTGTGTCGTATCCAACGTGATGGCCCGCGCAATTTGAGCCTGTTTGTAGGAGTGGGATATAAATTTTAATCTGCTCTTGGGTAATCGGAAGGGCGGTAAAGGGAGTACGAAAGTACGATTTGAAAAAAAATATGTCGCGTAAGTAAATATATTGATAATTATTTGTAACTTTGTCGCCCGATTATAGGCATTGCAGATTGAAAACAGTTGATACATATAAAGTTGAGCTAAAAGATGTGTCGGAGGAAGGTCGGTTATATACATATAGAGTGACCGATGAATTCTTCGCATCTATAGATGCTCCGGCTATACGAAAAGGTAGTTTGGACGTGCGATTGCTTGTGAAAAAAAATCATGATGTGTACGAGTTATCTTTTCAGATAGAAGGGACTGTTGTCGTTTCATGCGACCGTTGTTTAGACGATATGGACATCCCTGTTGATGTAGAGACTACATTGAAAGCAAAGAAAGCTTCTTCGGTGGAAGATGACGATATGATAGGCATCCCGGAAAATGAAGAATGTATAAATGTAGGATGGCTTATTTATGAATGTATCGTTTTGAATCTTCCGTTGACCCATGCCCATGAAGAGGGAAAATGCAATCAGGCAATGATGGATGTATTGAAAGAACATTTGTGCTCTTCGGTTGACGATGATTTTGAAACACATGATGAAGAGGAAAATTCTGTTATGGATCCGCGATGGGATAAATTGAAGGAAATATTAAATAATAATTAAATAAAGTTTTAGAAAAATGGCACATCCTAAAAGAAGACAATCAAAAACGAGAACTGCAAAGAGAAGAACTCACGATAAAGCAGTTGCTCCTACGTTGGCTATTTGTCCAAATTGCGGCGAATGGCATGTTTATCACACTGTATGCGGAGCTTGTGGCTATTACAGAGGTAAAGTAGCTATCGAGAAAGAAGCTGCTGTTTAATAAAGAGACACTTGTGTGATTCGGGAAAAATAAAGCCGGAGAGCTACTTTCGGCTCTTCCGGCTTCTTTTTTTATGTTGCATCTCTAAAACAATATTAGTATGGAAAAAATAAACGCTGTAATTACAGGGGTTGGTGGATATGTACCAGATTATGTATTGACAAACGAGGAATTATCGCGTATGGTTGATACAAATGATGAGTGGATAATGACACGAATCGGAGTAAAAGAGAGGCGTATCCTGAACGAAGAAGGTTTGGGTACTTCGTATATGGCACGTAAAGCAGCGAAACAATTAATGCAGAAAACAAAATCGACTCCCGATTCGATAGACTGTGTGATTGTTGCAACAACTACTCCAGATTACCATTTCCCATCGACTGCCTCCATTTTGTGTGATAAATTGGGTTTGAAAAATGCTTATGCTTTCGATATGCAGGCAGCTTGTAGCGGTTTCTTGTTTGCTATGGAAACTGCTGCCGGTATGATTCAATCGGGAAGACATAAAAAAATAATCATTGTTGGAGCCGATAAGATGTCATCGATGGTAAATTATGGCGATCGCGCTACTTGTCCGATTTTTGGCGACGGGGCTGCTGCTTGTATGGTGGAGGCTACTACCGAGGACTATGGAATAATAGATTCAATTTTGAGAACAGATGGTAAAGGCTTGCCTTTCTTGCACATGAAAGCAGGAGGGTCTGTATGTCCTCCATCTTATTTTACCATCGATAATAAGATGCATTATTTATATCAAGAAGGGCGTACAGTCTTTAAATATGCTGTTTCGAATATGTCTGATGTTACAGCGCAAATAGCGGAAAAGCACGGTTTGACAAAGGAAAATATCGATTGGATTGTTCCGCATCAGGCAAATTTGCGTATTATCGATGCTGTTGCTTCTCGCTTGGAAGTTCCTTTAAGTAAAGTAATGGTTAATATCCAGCGTTATGGAAATACCAGTGCCGGTACATTACCTCTTTGTTTATGGGATTATGAAAAACAATTGCGAAAAGGAGACAATGTCATACTGACAGCTTTTGGAGCTGGTTTTACATGGGGAGCTTCGTATGTGAAATGGGGATATGACGGAGACAAAATATAAAAAAACTTTTTATAAAAACGCATCCCAATCCGATGCGTTTTTCTTTTAAATAGACTTATGCATAAAGCTGGATTTGTAAATATTGTGGGGAATCCTAATGTGGGAAAATCTACATTGATGAATTTATTGGTAGGTGAACGTATTTCTATAGCGACATTTAAAGCCCAAACTACGCGCCATCGCATTATGGGAATTTTGAATACGGACGATACACAGATTGTATTTTCTGATACGCCCGGAGTGTTGAAACCTAACTATAAGCTTCAGGAATCAATGCTGAATTTCTCTGAGTCTGCCCTAATCGATGCTGATGTGTTGCTTTATGTGACAGATACGGTGGAGAAGGTTGATAAGAATGCAGACTTTCTTGAGAAAGTTCGCGCATTAAATGTTCCGGTGCTGTTATTGATAAATAAGATAGATTTGACAAATCAGAACGATTTGGTCGTATTGGTGGAAGAGTGGCATCGGATTTTACCACAAGCAGAAATCATTCCAATATCGGCGAAGGCAAAATTTAATGTTGATGTGGTAATGAAGCGCATAAAAGCTTTGTTGCCCGATTCGCCCCCATATTTTGGAAAAGATCAGTTGACTGATAAGCCTGCCCGTTTTTTTGTTACAGAAATAATTCGTGAAAAGATATTATTATATTATGATAAAGAAATCCCTTATGCGGTGGAAGTTGTGGTTGAACAGTTTAAAGAGGGCGGAAAAACAATTCACATAAATGCTGTTGTTTATGTGGAACGTGAATCGCAGAAAGGTATTATTATTGGGCACCAAGGAAAAGCATTGAAGAAAGTCGCTACCGAAGCACGAAAAACATTAGAGCATTTTTTCCAGAAAACAATTTATCTTGAGATATTTGTGAAGGTAGATAAAGATTGGAGAAGTTCGGATAAAGAACTTAAAAATTTTGGTTATCAATTAAATTAAGTAATAAACCGGCTGAGACAGCCGTAATTTTGAAATTTATGGGAAATTTAGTAGCAATAGTAGGACGTCCCAATGTGGGAAAGTCGACATTATTTAATCGTTTGACTAAGACTCGCCAAGCGATTGTCAACGAAGAAGCAGGGACAACCCGCGACCGTCAGTATGGGAAGACTGACTGGTGTGGTGAAGAATTTTCTGTTGTAGATACTGGTGGGTGGGTCGTTAATTCGGATGATGTGTTTGAGGAAGAAATTCGCAAACAAGTTATTTTGGCTATCGAAGAAGCCGATGTAATTTTGTTTGTTGTCGATGTTGTTAATGGAGTAACCGATTTAGATATGGAGGTTGCTTCTATTTTACGTCGCTCACGTACTCCTATAATTTTAGTAGCCAACAAGACTGATAATAATGATTTGCAGTATAATGCAGCCGAATTTTATTCGTTGGGCTTAGGAGACCCTTATTGTATTTCTGCCTTAAGTGGAAGCGGAACGGGTGATTTGTTGGATTTGATATTAAGTAAATTCCAAAAAAGTAATGAAGAATCGTTGGAAGAAGATATCCCTCGTTTTGCAATAGTAGGACGTCCTAATGCCGGAAAATCTTCTATCATTAATGCTTTTATGGGTGAAGAACGTAATATTGTGACTGAAATAGCAGGAACAACCCGCGATTCCATTTATACACGGTATAATAAGTTTGGGTTTGATTTTTATTTGGTCGATACGGCAGGTATTCGAAAAAAGAATAAAGTGACAGAAGATTTGGAATATTATTCGGTTTTACGCTCTATACGCGCAATTGAAAATTCCGATGTCTGTATTCTGATGCTTGATGCTACACGTGGCATAGAAGGGCAAGATTTGAATATTTTTTCTTTAATTAGTCGAAACCAAAAAGGAATTGTTGTGGTTGTTAATAAATGGGATTTAGTTGAAGATAAGACAGCGAAAGTAATGAAGTATTATGAGGATGCAATTCGTAGTCGTTTTGCTCCATTTACAGATTTCCCGATTATTTTTGCTTCTGCACTAACCAAACAACGTATATTGAAAGTACTTGAGTCGGCAAAAGATGTTTATAAAGCCCGGACAGCTCGTGTTGCGACTGCTCGTTTAAATGAAGAATTGTTGCCGCTTATAGAAGCTTATCCGCCTCCATCGGTAAAAGGGAAGTATATTAAAATTAAATATATTACCCAGCTGCCTAATACACAAATTCCTTCTTTCGTCTTTTTTGCGAATTTGCCTCAATATGTGAAAGAGCCTTACAAGCGTTTTTTGGAAAATAAGATACGTGAGCGGTGGCCTTTTTCCGGAACTCCGATAAATATATTTTTTCGTCAGAAATAGGTTTAGCAAAAAGAGCCTACAGAAAAATGAAGTGAACCCCGAAAGTTAGACAAAAACTTTCGGGGTTCACTTCATTCCTTTTATTTATTTTGAAAAATCGAGATGTCTTATTTGCTCTAATTTTACTTTTTGTAGCAAATCGGAAGCGAAGATAAATTTATTTAGTTGCTCATTGGTTGCAGTAAATACTTCATCTTTCGTTCCTTCCCATTCTTTATGTCCTTGATAGATGAATAAAATGCTTTCGCCGATTCCTAATACAGAATTCATATCATGGGTATTGATCACTGTCGTCATGTGATATTCTACTGTGATGTCATGTATTAATTCGTCGATGATAAGCGATGTCTTTGGGTCAAGCCCGGAATTGGGTTCATCGCAAAATAAATACTGTGGTTGTAAAGCGATAGCTCGGGCAATAGCAACTCGTTTTTGCATACCTCCACTAATTTCACCGGGGTATTTGTTTTGGGCATCAATTAAATTGACACGGTCTAAACAAAACTGCGCCCGTTTGACTCGTTCACGGTATGTCTTGTTGGAAAACATATTTAAAGGGAACATTACATTATCGAGTACGGAAAGAGAATCGAATAGAGCGGCACTTTGGAAGATCATCCCCATTTCTTTTCTCAACATTTTTTTTTCTTTTTTCCCCATTGTGATGAGATTTCGACCATCGTATAAAACTTCTCCTTTTTCGGGAATAAATAAGCCTACTAAGCATTTCATTAATACGGTTTTCCCAGATCCGCTTTGCCCGATGATAAGATTTGTTTTCCCGTTTTCGAATGTGAAGTTGATGTCGTCCAATACGATGCGGTCTTCGAATGATTTATAAATTGATTTTATTTCTATCATTTGGTTAGCTGAGTAATTGAGTAAGAATTAAATCGGAAAATAGAATAAGTACACTACTTGATACGACTGCGTCGGTACTTGCTTTTCCTACAGCAATGGAGCCTCCTTCAACAGAATAACCGAAAAAAGCGGAGACACTTGCTATGATGAAAGCGAAAAAAAGAGCTTTGATAAAACTGCACCATATATACCATTCTACAAAGCTGTATTGAAATCCGTATTCCAAGTCGGTCGCATTGGTTATACCTGCGAACCAAGCTGTGCAGAACGCTCCGATTATACCTGCAAAAATACTGAAAATCACAAGAAAAGGAATCATGGTCATGAGTCCTAATATTTTGGGAAGGATTAAGTAGGATGCAGAGTTGACTCCCATAATCTCAAGTGCGTCGATTTGTTGTGTTACCCGCATTGTTCCTAATTCGGATGCTATGTTCGATCCTACTTTGCCGGCAAGAATGAGACACATGATAGAAGAAGAAAATTCTAATAGCAAAATTTCACGAGTTGTATAACCAACAACAAAACGGGGCATCCAAGGGCTTTCTATGTTTAATTTGATTTGAATACAAATAACTGCTCCAATGAAGAAAGATATAAGTAAAACAATCCCAACGGAATTGATGCCCAATTGAGCCATTTCATTAAGGTATTGTTTGAAATACATGTGAAAACGTTCCGGACGTGAGAATACACGTCCCATTAAAGTGAGATACTGTCCTAATGTTGTAATGGGTTTTACCATAACTGCAAACCTTCAAATGTTTTTATGCACAAAAGTACTGTTTTTTTGCTATATAATGATAAAAGGGAAATGGAAATTAGGTAGATATACCACATAACCCAATATTTTTACTACTTTTGCGAAATACTTATTTTAATGAACTATTTTATGTGAAGCTTGTCTTCTCTCGGATATATTTATGAAATGTTGTAGTTTATGGCAGAACTTGAAAATCAACAACAATCGATGACCGACACTTTCGAACTTCCTTCCGATGGGCGTATGGTATTGCGTACGGAAAATTTGGTGAAAAAATATGGTAAACGAACTGTCGTGAGTCATGTTTCTATCAATGTTAAACAAGGGGAAATTGTTGGATTGCTTGGACCGAACGGGGCAGGAAAAACAACTTCGTTTTATATGACAACGGGCTTGATCGTCCCTAATGAGGGGCATATCTATTTAAACAATCAAGATATTACTGATTATCCTGTATATAAACGTGCTCAAAACGGAATAGGATATTTGGCGCAAGAGGCTTCTGTTTTTCGAAAAATGAGTGTTGAAGATAATATCGCATCTGTGTTGGAGTTGACAAATACTTCGAAGGAATATCAGAAAGAGAAATTGGAAAGTCTGATTGCGGAATTTCATTTGGAGAAAGTACGTAAAAATTTGGGTGATCAGTTGTCTGGGGGAGAACGTCGGCGAACGGAAATTGCGCGTTGCTTGGCTATTGACCCTAAATTTATCATGCTTGATGAACCTTTTGCCGGAGTAGACCCAATTGCAGTGGAAGATATTCAGCATATTGTTTGGAGATTGAAAGATAAAAATATAGGTATCTTAATAACCGACCATAATGTACAAGAAACATTAAGTATTACCGATCGTGCCTATTTGTTGTTTGAAGGAAAAATTCTTTTTCAAGGTACTCCGGAAGAATTGTCAGAAAACCAAATTGTACGTGAAAAATATTTGAGTAACAGTTTCGTCTTGCGGAGAAAAGATTTTCAGTTAAAAGAGAAACGCACGGATTAATTTTGTTTTGGGGCAAAAAATAAGAATTCGTTGGTTTTGACGGTAAAATTTTTACATGGATTCGAGTGAGAAATATGATTATTGATTTTTCACTTACACTTTTTGGTTATTGGAAGATTAAGCATTATTTTTGCAGCCTCTTATATGTAGTTTGAAATATAAATAATTAAAAAATAAGTCAGAAATGAATATTTCATTGCAAAATGTAGACAATGTAAGTGCTGTGCTTACTGTTCAAATTGAGAAAGCAGATTATCAGGAAAATGTAGAAAAGGCATTGAAAACTTTGCGTCAGCGGGTAAATATGCCGGGATTCCGTAAAGGGATGGTTCCGATGGGAATTATAAGGAAACAATATGGTTCTTCTGTGTTGGTAGAAGAGGTCGATAAGTTAATGCAGGAGAAAGTAAACAATTATATTCGTGAGAATAAAGTAAATATGTTGGGGATGCCACTTCCTAAAGAAAATGATCGTGTGGATTTTAAAACAGACGAAAATTTTGAATTCTCATTTGATATTGCATTAGCTCCAGATTTTAATATCGAGTTCTCAAATAATGATGTTATCGATTATTATGATATCGATGTAACAGATGAAATGGTTGAACAGCAAATTAAAATGTATACTCAACGTACTGCTAAATATGAAAAAGTGGAAGAATATCAGGACGGAGATATGCTGAAAGGTTTGTTGGCAGAATTGGATGAGAATGGTGTGACTAAAGAAGGTGGAATCCAAGTTGAACATGCTGTGATGATGCCTGATTATATGAAAAATGATGATCAGAAAGCAATATTCACTGCTGCAAAAGTTAATAGTGTTTTGGTATTTAATCCTTCTGTCGCTTTCGATTCGAACGAAGTTGAATTAGCTTCTTTGTTGAAAATAAAGAAAGAAGATGTTGTTAATCACAAAGGTAATTTCAGCTATCAGATTGAAGAAATAACAAGAACGATTCCGGGAGAATTGAATCAAGAATTGTTTGATCAGGTATTGGGTAAAGGAAAAGCCCAGAACGAAGAAGAATTTCGAGCTCAAATAAAGGCTGTTATTAAGACACAATATGAAGCTGATAGTGATTACAAATTCTTAATTGATGTTCGTAATTATGCCGCTAATAAAGTTGGAAAACTGCAATTTGCAGATGATTTAATGAAGCGCATTATGCTTGAAAACAATAAAGAAAAAGGTGAAGAATTCGTTTCCGAGCATTATGATAAGAGTATAGAAGAATTGAGTTGGCATTTGATCAAAGAGAAACTTGTTACTGCATATGGTATAAAAGTAGAACAGGACGATATATTGAATATGGCTAAGGAAGCAACACGTGCTCAATTTGCTCAGTATGGTATGATTAATGTTCCAGATGAATTGTTGGAAAATTATTCAAAAGAAATGATGAAGAAACGCGAGAGCGTAGAGTCTTTAGTAAACCGTGCTGTTGAAGCTAAATTGTCAGAGATCTTGAAAGAGAAGGTAACTTTGAATCACAAAGCAATTTCTTCTGCTGATTTCAATAAAATGTTTGAATAACTGAAGTATAAATTATAAGTTTTGATATTAAAAACTTATAAAAAAGGAGGGGCTTTTGATTTTGTTTTTACGTTTGAATGAAAATGTATAGTACATTTGTTCAAGCGGGAGAAATTAATCGTAAGCTTCTCTTTTTATTATGGCTTTACTTAAAATTTTAAATAAATGGACGATTTTAGAAAGTATGCAACAAAACATTTGAGGATGAATAGTATGGTGCTTGACGATGTTATTAAGTCACAGGCGAGTTACTTGAATCCTTATATTTTGGAAGAACGTCAGTTGAATGTGACTCAACTTGATGTGTTTTCCCGTTTAATGATGGATAGAATCATTTTTCTTGGGACTCAAATAGATGATTATACTGCCAATACATTGCAAGCTCAATTACTGTATTTGGATTCGGCCGATTCTGGGAAAGATATATCTATTTATATTAATTCTCCGGGTGGATCTGTCTATGCAGGCTTAGGTATTTATGATACAATGCAATTTATTAGCAGTGATGTAGCTACAATTTGTACGGGTATGGCTGCATCGATGGCTGCTGTTTTGCTTGTGGCTGGTAAAGAGGGAAAACGGTCTGCGTTGACACATTCACGTGTAATGATTCATCAGCCTATGGGAGGAGCACAAGGGCAAGCATCGGATATAGAAATAACAGCACGTGAGATTCAAAAGTTGAAGCGAGAGTTGTACACAATTATAGCAGACCATTCGCATACCGATTTTGAAAAAGTTTGGAATGATTCTGATCGTGATTATTGGATGACGGCTCAAGAGGCTAAAGATTATGGTATGATTGACGAAGTCCTATCACGCAAGCCTAATGTTTAGTAAGTGCTTAATTTGTAGTATTAAAAAGTTTTGATTTTGGAAGATAAAACGGTAAAAAATAAGCGACGTTGTAGCTTTTGTGGAAGAACCGAAGAAGAAGTCGGTTTTTTGATTACAGGAGTGAATGGCTGTATTTGTGATAATTGCGTAGAACAAGCTCATGAAATTGTACAAGAGGCTGTTGCACAACAAAAAGGAAAGCATGAATTAAATTTAGAAGATTTGCCAAAACCGAAAGAGATAAAAGAATTTCTTGATCAATACGTTATAGGGCAAGATGATGCCAAGCGTTATCTTGCTGTTGCGGTGTATAATCATTATAAACGTTTGTTACAACCGCCCTCGAAAGATGATGTGGAGATTGAAAAATCGAATATTATTATAGTAGGAAGTACAGGTACAGGAAAAACATTGCTAGCACGTACTATTGCAAAATTATTGCATGTACCATTTACGATTGTTGACGCAACCGTACTGACTGAGGCAGGATATGTAGGGGAAGATATAGAAAGTATTCTGACGCGTTTGTTGCAAGTGGCTGATTATAATGTAGAAGAGGCGGAACGAGGTATTGTGTTTATCGATGAAATTGATAAAATAGCAAGAAAAAGTGATAATCCTTCTATTACACGCGATGTAAGCGGGGAAGGAGTGCAACAAGGGTTGCTGAAATTATTGGAAGGCTCTGTAGTGAATGTGCCTCCTCAAGGAGGGCGGAAACATCCGGAGCAAAAAATGATTCCGGTGAATACTAAAAATATTCTCTTTATATGTGGTGGAGCTTTTGATGGAATTGAGCGTAAAATTGCACAGCGTTTAAATACAAACGTGGTGGGATATAGCGCAACGAAAGAGAAGGTGAAAATAGACCGTGAAAATTTGATGCAATATATTGCACCGCAAGATTTAAAAGCGTTTGGACTGATTCCTGAAATCATAGGTCGTTTGCCAATTCTTACGTATTTAAATCCTTTAGATCGTGCTGCCTTGCGTAGGATATTAACCGAACCTAAAAATTCAATTGTCAAGCAATATGTTAAATTGTTTGAAATGGATGGTGTGGAATTGATTTTCCAACCGGAAGTGTTCGATTATATAGTTGATAAAGCAATTGAATATAAATTAGGGGCAAGAGGGTTGCGGTCTATCGTAGAAACAATTATGATAGATGCAATGTATGATATCCCATCACATAAAGAAGAAAAATTTGTTGTTGCATTAGATTATGCAAAAGCACAAATGGACAAAGCAAATTTGTCTCGTTTGCAAGTGGTTTAGTAATAAAAATTTTTTTAAGATATAGATTTCTTCATAAAATATTTTTTCGAAATATATTGTGTAATATCAAAACTTGTTTATAACTTTGTTACATGTGTAAAAGATGAACTTTTAAAATCTACAAAATAAAGTACATACATGGCAGGAAATATCAATTTGGTTGAGCAGTTGAAAAAGTATTTTGGTTTTGATACTTTTAAAGGAAATCAGGAGGCGATAATTCGTAATCTGTTGGCTGGAAAGGACACTTTTGTGCTTATGCCTACAGGTGGGGGAAAATCTTTGTGCTATCAACTTCCCTCCTTGCTTATGGAAGGTACGGCTATTGTAATATCTCCCTTGATTGCTCTTATGAAAAATCAAGTTGATGCAATGCGAAATTTCAGTGAAGAAGATGGGATTGCTCATTTTATAAATTCTTCATTGACTAAATCGGCTATCGATGTCGTGAAATCTGATATATTAACAGGTAAAACAAAACTATTGTACGTAGCTCCTGAGTCATTGACGAAAGATGAAAATGTGGATTTTTTAAGGA
>DXCG01000020.1 GCA_019116145.1 Candidatus Phocaeicola gallistercoris | reverse complement strand
GGTCTGGTAATTGATTTTGTAGTCCGAATTGTTGGTGCGGAACCGGAGAATCACATCCCCCTTGTTCACCTGGTCACCTTCCTTCACGAATACCGAATCCACGATTTCGGTAATGGAGGAAGTGATTTCCGCCTTTTCCGCCACCGGTCTCACCACACCGCTTCCCTGTACGGATATATCCACATAAATAAATGGCAATGCAACCAGTGTGACGGCCACAGCAAGCAGGACAACCCAGTAAATCACCTGCGATTTCGTTGTGTGCTGATAGATGTACGTCTCGATACTATTCTCTATCCATTCGTTCGGTAATAACATATTTACAGTATTCAGAAAATAGTTTTACAAATAACAGGAACCATACCATGCGCAGTACAGATTTGTGCATTTTATCACCACAGAGGACACTGAGGTACACAAAGTCTCTTAAATTTTTCCTCTGTGGTACTGTGACCTCTGTGGTGAATAGTTATGTTTCATTAAAATGCACAATTTCATACTGCGCAAAGTATAATTTAAATTTTCAGGCAAGCATACAATTAATATATTCCTGCCTGAAATGATACGAATCATCTTTTACTCTTTATTATATAGTAGAGATTGATAATAATAGCAAAAATTAAAAATATGTTTTTCAATATAGATGCAACAGATATTGGATATGGATTTTCTATAAAAGGTATCCAGCCAACAGGTATCACCACTATCGGAAATACATATTTCATTATATTAAACAACAGTATACATGAAAATAATATAAGATTTAATACTTTAATATTTTTGCTAATCATAACTATCTTAATCTTTCCCTACATTATAACAATGATCCAATATGTCCACATAAACACCAGCTACAGAGACAATCAAAGTAGCAATAGCAAAACTAACAGGATCAACGACTCCACCATTAATACACATCAAATCATTCTTATTTAATTCACGCATAAAATTCTTTTATTAAAAGTTAAACAATCAGTCTTGCATAGTTCCCATCGTATAGGCTACAACACCTAGTGCACCACCAATAGAAAAACAATACAATGCTTCATCCCAAGTCCATTTTCCACTACCAATGGTATTAACCATTTCTTCACGTGTCAAAGATTTACTAATTTTTCCCATTCTAAAATTATCCATAATTCCATTTAAAATTTGATTTTTAATAATACTCTATTACATAATCGTAGGCGATTTCTCCAGTTGGTCTACAACAGCATCTACAAGCTCACCTACCAGCTTACCTACAAAATCCCCTAACTTGCCACCTCCATTAGCATCTTGTAACTCTTGCATACTCATAGTACGCATCATTTCATTCTTTTCCATACACTACATTCTTACTTTACCAACAAATGATAATTCTCTCGATAGGATTCAAATTTTCCAACTGTTCCTCTGTCGGAGGAAAATACCCGCCTGTAATTGACAGGTTCTCATCTTTGTTCAATTCTTTCATACGCAATAAGTTTATTTGTTAATACTATTTCCTTTCTGATTCTTTCAAATACCATTCTTCCACTATCTAAGTTTAAGAATATCCAAGAGAGTCTTGTTTTTCAAGAAATCCGGCAACCCATGTTCCGTACAGCTTTCACCGTTAGGTCCGGGTGCCACTCCACCACTCACATTTTTCAATTCTTCAATCTCCAAAGTTTTCAATTCATTCTTTTTCATACGCGTTTCTATTTAATTGTTATTATACTCTTTGTTTGTTTTACTGATGCAAAGATAAGCCAACATTATTTGGGATTATGTTACCTTTATGTTATCGTTAGGTTAATGATTTTCATACATATCATTTAATCATCTTTTCCTCGCGTTACATCTACATAGACCCATTCACCATTTAAAACCATCCATTCACCACCAAAAATTTCAATCATTTCATTTTTTTCTAAATCTTGTATCTGTTTCATACTATATATTTTTTATTATTAAGATGCTGCAAATATCAAAATAAACAGATTCATTATATGTTATTTCTATGTTATCTAAATGTTATTTATTATCTTTGCACAAAAAAATGAGATACAATAATTTCATATTATGCTTTACACTTTTAGGTATTATATCTATATTATCATTACAATATGTATGGCTTAACAATACCTATATTCTTATTAAGAATAATATTTTCATTGAATGCAATAATATAATAGAAGAAGCATTAAAAAAAGAAACAAGCATTATAGCAAAACAACTTCCAGAAGGAACACGAATAATAGGTGGTGCAAACACTGATTCTATTCCACAGTCAACTTATCTATATGAAGGAATATCAAAATTAGGATATAAATTATCACTTCAAAGAATTGATTCTATTACAAATCTCTTACTAAAGGGAAAAAACATCAACAATCGTTTTTATATTAGAATCATAAATCCTAAGAATAAAGAAATTTATGCAAGTTACAATAAATGCAATCAAAAAAATACATTGACTACAATAGAATCCAAAGTTATTCCTATAAAAGTAGACTTATCAAAAGGAATACAACTGGTTCTTGAAAATCCACAAATATCAATTTTTGAACGAATGAATATCCTTTTAATATCAACTATCATTATTATGATTTTTGTTATCGGATGCATTATATACCAAGTAAAAATTGTATCTAAACTAAAAAAAATCTTTCAAATACGTGAAGATTTCTCATACGCAATGGTGCATGACATGAAGACCCCGCTTACCACCATATTCACGGCATTGAGCTTTCTGCACAGCGGAAGGCTGGATGACAAGCCGGAGACAAAAGAGAAATTCTTCAATGTCGCCAAGGAAGAGGCGGACCGCCTGCTTACACTGACTAACAAGCTGCTCACCATATCGAAACTGGAGAACAAGAAGATGAAGATGGAGTGTGAAAAGATTGCGCTGGAGCCGATGCTCGTCAGGCTGGCGGATAAGTTCAAGGTGAAATCACACAAGCCCGTATCGTTCGAGTTTGACTTGCAAACACCGGAGATATACGCCGATGCGGAATACATCGAAGAGGTTTTCAGTAACCTGATAGACAATTCCATCAAATATTCCAAAGAGCGTGTGGACATACGCATCTCGTCATCGAAAAACGACCTTTATTCCATTATCAAGATATACGACAACGGTCTTGGCATATCGGAAAAGGACCAGCGCAGCATATTCAACAAATACGAGCGTGCAGCGGCTGGAAGCAGGAGCCGCAGGAAGAAAGCGTCCGGTTTCGGGCTTGGGCTGAACTTCGTGCAGCAGATAATCGAATCGCACAAAGGAAAAATCTTCGTCAACAGCATAGAAGGTGAGTTTACTGAATTTATTATCTATTTACCCTTAATGGTCAAAGAACTATGATAAAGCTACTACTCGTTGAAGATGATGTGAACTTATGCTACATCGTACAGGCAGGTCTGCAGGATGTAATCGGCGGCTATGAAGTGATTACCGCCGGAAACGGTCTGGAGGGTCTGCACGCTTGGGAGGAACACAAACCGGACATCATCATATCCGATATCGACATGCCCGAAATGGACGGGTTCGAGATGGTAAGGCGCATCCGTGAGACGGACGGGGAAACGCCCATCCTGTTCGCTTCCGCCATGACATCGCCCAAAGACGTGAAACACGGCTACGAACTGGGCGTGAACAACTACGTGAAGAAGCCGTTTGTCCCGGAAGAGATAGACGCGCATATCCACGCCATCCTGAAAATGAAGGAAGGTGCCAGAAGCAGGTCGGTAGAGGGGCACTGCAGGTTCGGTCATTACACGCTCGACACCGTACATGCCACCTTGCGTGATGACAACACGGGTAAAATCCGTGTATTGACCACAACGGAAGCCAAAATCTTGCAGCTTCTTGCCGAAAACAAGAATGAGGTCATCCGCCGCGAAGCCATCCTGAGCCGTTGCTGGAATACGGAAGACGATTTTTTCGCATCCCGTAGCCTGGATGTATTTGTCACCAAACTCCGCAAGCTCTTTACCGATGATCCGGATGTGGAAATTAAGACCGCAAGAGGTGTCGGACTGATGCTGGTGGCAAAGTAACGTATCGGAATACATAACCTTACTGGAAAGGATTCCATTCAGGTTTCCTTTTCCGTACTTTCCCTGTCCTTTAAATAGGCGTACAGGGTAGCTTTGCTTATACCTGAAGC
>DXCG01000019.1 GCA_019116145.1 Candidatus Phocaeicola gallistercoris | reverse complement strand
AACAGATTAAGTGGATTGAAAATAAACTCAATAATCGACCTCGTAAAAGACTTGGATACCTCACGCCAAACGAAAAATTTAAACAAATTATTAATCAGAATTCTGTTGCATTTGCAAGTTGAATTCAGCAAAAATTTAACTTGTCACATGACGGGAAACTGAACAATGCTTCCGCTGTCCTGTTCGGCCGTGATTTATATTATTATCCCCAATGCCTGCTCCGGATGGCGCGTTTCAAAGGGACCACAAAAAATGAATTCATCGACAATCAACGTGTCATAGGCAATATCTATGCACTGCTGGATGCAGCAATGGCGTTCTTTTTCAAACACCTGTCCCTTTCAGGAAAGATAGAAGGATTATATCGGGAGGAAGAACTGGAAATACCATACAAGGCTTTGAGAGAGTGCTGTACAAATGCCTTTTGCCACCGCTTGTACCACCGTCCCGGCAGTTCTGTAGGAATCGCTATCTATGACGACCGTGTGGAAATAGAAAACAGTGGGACTTTTCCGCCTAATATAACTATGGAAAAGTTGTTAAGCGGGCATAATTCAGAACCACAAAATCTGATTATAGCGAATGTCCTGTATAAGAGTGAGGTTTTGGAAAATTGGGGAAGGGGTATTGAGTTAATGATAAGCGAATGCCGACGTGTCAATATTCCTGACCCGGAGTTCCATACCGACGGGAATAGTGTCTGGGTTATTTTCCGCTATATACGTAAAACTATGGAATACGACCCGACAGCTACCCGACAGCTGCCCGACAGTTGCCCCACAGCTACCCCACAAGTGGAAAAAGTGTTGCATGCAATCAAGGAACAAACACTTTCAACCAAAGAGATTATGGGTATGCTAGGATTAAAGGACAAAAGCAATTTCTTGGAACTTTACTTGTATCCTGCCACAAGACAGAATTTGGTAGAACCTATTTATCCGGATAATCCGAAACACCCTCGACAGAAATACCGCCTCACGGAAAAAGGCATAAATTTAATTAAAAATAATTAGTCATGAACTCGCAAACTGTAGAAATAACATCTGCTGGCATTAGGAAGATATTGAATAAATACACTCCAGAGCGAGCTATTGCCGAATATGTATGGAATGGATTTGATGCAAAAGCGACCATTATAAATATTGATTTTGAAATTGACAATGCAGAATTGGACACAATTAAAAATATTAGAATAACAGACAACGGTACAGGCATCTGCTATGAAGAGCTACCTATTAAATTCAAAAAGTTCTATGAGTCTCAAAAGAGAATAGCCAACGAGAATAATAGTGAATTTGCAAAAGGGAAGAATGGTTATGGTCGTTTTACTTTTTATAAATTTGCGAGATTTGCGAATTGGGAAACACGTTACAGTAAAGATGTACAAATAATGTCATATGCCATTAGGATTGATAGCGACACATTAAAAGACTACACTACAACAGAGCCACTTGTATCTGATAATGCAACTACAGGTACTTGTGTGATTTTTAATGAGATTTCTTCCGATATTTCCAGTTTGTTTATAACGAAAACTCTTATCCCTTATCTAAAGGCTGAATTTGCGTGGTTTTTAGAATTGAAATCCGAATATCAAATATACGTCAATGGACAAGTATTAGATTATTCTTCTATAATAGCAGAACAAGAACCAATATCACCGATATTATCAAATAACCATAGTTTTCAATGCAAGTATATTCGATGGAATGTAAAGATGAATGATGAATATTCTCGGTTTTATTTCTTAAATAGTGACTTGGAGTTGAAATTTACCAAAACGACATTATTAAATAAAAAAGGAGACAATTTTTGGCATTCTGTAATTGTGGTTGATGATTTCTTCAATGAAATCAATTATTGTGATAGCGAATTAGACGATAATGGTTCCCAACCTAAATTGTTTGATAATTCTACGGATAGAAAATTATTCAAGGAACTAATTACGCAACTCAATGACTTTCTTAAAAAGAAAAGACGCCCATTTCTAAAGGAGCAAGCTGCAATTATGGTAGCCAAATATAAGGATGAAGATGTTTTTCCTAAGTTTGGTACTGAAGATTGGGATATAGTTCGTAGAGAAGGATTGGAAAGTTTCGTAAAGGAACTATACGAAGTAGAACCTGCTGTTTTCATGAAGTTGAACAAAGAACAAAAAAGAGTTTTCTTAGAACTTCTGAATTTGGTTATGGATAGCGGTGAGCGCGATAGTCTTTTTAAGATTTTAGATGCAGTTGTTGAATTAGACTCGAATGACAGGAGAGAATTTGCAAAAATATTAGAAATAACGAGGTTAAAACAAGTTGTTTCCACGATTAAGCTTATTTCAGACAGACTATTGACACTGGAAAATCTAAAAAAGATTGTTTTTAATCATACTTTACAAGCCAATGAAGTTCGTGATTTGCAGTCATTCATAGAAAAACACTATTGGATTTTTGGCGAAGAATATAGAATGGTATGTGCAGAAGAGGTCAAATTTGAAGAAGCTTTAAGAAAATACATTTATATTCTACGTGGAGTTAGCGAGAAAAAATATATCGCTCACCCTAATAAATACAAAGAAATGGATTTATTTCTTACTGGTACTGATTTTAGGGACGGGAGACCTCATAATATTGTTGTAGAAATCAAAAATCCAACAACTATAAAACAGTTAAAATCAGAACAGCTAAATCAATTAGAACAATATATGGATGTTATTCTAAAACAAGATTGTTTTAATGATGCTAATGAGTTTTGGACTTTCATTTTGATAGGACAAGACTATGATGATATTGTAGGTCGAAGGATTACAAATAAGCTTACAGGTTTAGTCCAAAATGATTGGAAAATCCACAGCGTGTTGACCCCGTGTGCCAAACGCCGCTGACCCTCGCGGCCATTTAATCATTGCCCCTTTTGCCCAAAATAAGAATACCCCCTGTCAGCAGTGAGTCCTGACAGGGGATTTTTTG
>DXCG01000184.1 GCA_019116145.1 Candidatus Phocaeicola gallistercoris | reverse complement strand
CTTTGAGTTCGTTTGATAGAAAGATTTGGGACCAATTTTGAAAATAAGTTCTTCCATCTTTTCTGTAATGTGGTCTTTTCCTTTGAATGTATGTACATTCAAGTCGCCTATTGTATCATTGCATTTATCGTTTTCTACATACAATAAGGATGTAATTTGTGGGAATTTGTCGGCGACATGTTGTAGCAAATCAAACATTAATGTGCGTTCCGAATTGGAAGTAATCTTGCATTGCAATAGAAACATGATTTCTCCGGTAGAAGATGTGCGAATCATCATGTTGCGTAACATGCCTTCCTGTGTCCGTAAATCGAAGAACGAATAGTGATGTTCGTAGGCATAATCGCGTACAGCATTCCGGAGCTGATTGGAAATATCGTCTTGCAACCAGCATTTTTCAATGGCGAGCACTTTGTCGAAAGCCCCCGGAATATGAAAACCTACAGCGTTCATTTGCTCGTATTTTACGTCTTTCTTAACTTCTTCTTCCGTTAGCCAACGTTTGTTTGAAAAAGTAAATTCCAGTTTATTCCGGTAGAATATTGTTTCTTTTGAGCCTATAATCGGCAGAAGTTCGGGTATCTTTATTTTCCCGATGCGCGTTAGATTGTCGAATACTTGTTTTTGTTTATGACGAATCTGCTCTTCGTATGATAAACATTGCCATTTACATCCTCCACAAATGCCGAAATGTTGGCAAAAGGGTTTTATTCGTAAGGGGGATTCTTGATGTATTTTAGTAACTATTGCTTCTGCATAATGATGCTTTTTGCGTTTGATTTGCAGGTCAACTACATCGCCCGGTACCGCATAAGGTACGAAAATCACTAAATCATTTACTTTGGCAATCGCTTTTCCTTCTGCAGCTATGTCTGTTATAGTTACATTTTCTAATAGAGGAAGTTCTTTTTTCTTTCTGCTCACGTTATTATTATATAAATCAAATTCGGGCGCAAAGGTAATAAATAGTCTCGATTTTTTTATACAAGGAAATGACTGAATTGATTGGGTAAATATGATAATATGAAGAATAATGCAAAAAAACATCTTTTCATTTGGAATTTTATAAGTAATATATAATTTTGCATTTGTTGTAAAAAAGTCAGAAAAACATAATTTTTAACCTTAAAAAAATAAAGAAATGGAAGCAAAGAGAGTTTATACTTTTGGTAATGGTCATGCAGAAGGAAAAGCTGACATGCGAAATTTATTAGGAGGAAAAGGAGCTAATTTGGCAGAGATGAATTTGATCGGTGTACCAGTTCCTCCGGGATTTACCATAACAACAGCTGTTTGCAATGAATATTTTGAAAAAGGAAAAGATGCTGTTGTGGCTCTTTTGAAAGACGATGTGGAGAAAGCGATTGTAGGAATAGAGGATTTGATGAAATCTAAATTCGGCAATATAGAAAATCCTTTGTTGGTATCTGTCCGTTCGGGAGCAAGAGCTTCTATGCCGGGTATGATGGATACAATATTAAATCTTGGATTGAACGATGACGTAGTAGAAGGTTTGGCAAAAAAAACAGGAAACGAGCGTTTCGCATGGGATTCTTATCGACGTTTTGTTCAGATGTATGGTGATGTGGTTTTGGGAATGAAACCCACGAACAAAGAAGACATCGATCCTTTTGAAGCAATTATCGAAGATGTAAAAAAAGAAAAAGGTGCTAGCTTAGATAATGAATTAGATGTTGACGATTTAAAACAATTAGTAACTCGGTTTAAGGCTGCAGTAAAAGCGCAAACAGGGAAAGAATTTCCCAATGATGTTTACGAACAATTATGGGGAGCCATTTGTGCCGTATTTGATTCATGGATGAATGAACGTGCTATTTTATATCGTAAAATGGAAGGAATACCGGCAGAATGGGGAACTGCAGTTAATGTACAAGCCATGGTATTTGGAAATATGGGAGATACCTCAGCTACAGGAGTTTGTTTCTCGCGTGATGCTGCTACTGGTGAAGACCTTTTCAATGGAGAATACTTGATTAATGCACAAGGGGAAGATGTAGTTGCTGGTATACGTACTCCTCAACAAATAACAAAAATTGGTTCACAGCGATGGGCTAAGTTGCAAGGAATCTCAGAAGAAGAGCGCGTAAGCAAATATCCTTCAATGGAAGAAGCAATGCCGGAAATATATAAAGAACTTGATATGCTTCAAACAAAACTGGAGAATCATTATCACGATATGCAGGATATGGAGTTTACGGTACAAGAGGGAAAATTATGGTTCTTGCAGACAAGAAACGGAAAACGTACAGGCGCTGCTATGGTTCGTATTGCAATGGAAATGTTGAAGCAAGGGCTAATTGATGAAAAAACAGCAGTTTTACGTTGCGAACCGAGTAAGTTAGACGAATTATTACATCCTGTATTCGATAAAACAGCATTGCACAGTGCAAAAGTGTTGACACGTGGATTACCAGCTTCTCCCGGTGCTGCTTGTGGACAGATTGTGTTTTTTGCTGAAGATGCGGCAGCATGGCGTGCCGAAGGACATCGTGTCGTATTAATACGTATAGAAACTTCTCCTGAAGATCTTGCCGGAATGACTGTTGCAGAAGGTATATTGACAGCACGAGGAGGAATGACATCGCATGCTGCTGTTGTAGCAAGAGGTATGGGTAAATGTTGTGTTTCAGGTGCTGGTGCCATTAATGTAGATTATAAAGAACGTACTGTTGAAATAGATGGTGTACTATTAAAGGAAGGTGATTTTATATCATTGAATGGAAGCACCGGTGAGGTTTATCAAGGTGAGGTACCTACTCGTGCCGCAGAGTTGTCGGGTGATTTTGCAGAATTGATGAAATTGTGTGATAAATATACACGTTTGCAGGTGCGTACGAATGCAGATACCCCGCACGACGCAGAAGTAGCACGAAGTTTTGGTGCTACAGGTATCGGTTTGTGTCGTACAGAACATATGTTCTTCGATAACCAGAAGATTATCGCTATGCGTGAAATGATATTAGCTCCCGATGTAGAAGGACGTAAGAAAGCATTGGCAAAATTGCTTCCTTATCAGAAAGCTGACTTTGTAGGTATATTTAAAGCTATGGATGGATGTCCTGTAAATATTCGTTTACTTGATCCTCCTTTGCATGAGTTCGTGCCACATGATTTGAAAGGTCAGGAAGAAATGGCTGAGGCAATGGGGGTTACTGTAGAATATATCCATCAACGAGTTGAAAGTTTATGTGAGCATAATCCTATGTTAGGGCATCGTGGATGTCGATTGGGGAATACATATCCGGAGATCACTGAAATGCAAACCGAGGCTATTTTGGGAGCTGCTTGCGATCTGAAGAAAAAAGGTTACGACCCACATCCTGAAATTATGGTTCCGTTGATTGGTATTCTATACGAATTCGAGGCACAAGAAAGAATTATTCGTGCTACAGCAAAGAGGGTTTTCGAACAAGAAGGTATAGAAGTACCGTTCAAGGTAGGTACAATGATTGAAATTCCACGTGCTGCTTTGACTGCTAACCGTATTGCTTCTCATGCTGAATATTTCTCATTTGGAACAAACGATTTGACTCAGATGACTTTTGGTTATTCGCGTGACGATATAGCTTCTTTCTTGCCAGTTTATTTAGAAAAGAAAATATTGAAAGTAGACCCGTTCCAAGTGCTCGACCAAAATGGTGTAGGTCAGCTTATCCAAATGGCTGTAGAGAAAGGTCGTTCTGTTCGTCCAGATTTGAAATGTGGTATTTGTGGTGAACATGGAGGTGAGCCTTCTTCAGTAAAATTCTGTCATAAGGTAGGGCTTAATTATGTAAGTTGTTCTCCGTTTAGAGTACCGATAGCACGACTTGCAGCGGCGCAGGCGGCAATAGAAGAACTTAAATAATAGTTTAAGAGAAAACGATAAAACGGTAAATGTGTAAACGCGCGTTTACCGTTTTTTTTGTTTTGTTGAATTTGTGAGCATATTTTGTGGTTTATAGATTGTTTATTGTAAGCAAATTCGAATAAATCTGTATATTTGTCATGAAGTTGAAATAAAACAAAATTAGTAAAATGAAAAAGATAATTGTATTTATGGGTCTTGTCTTTACGTTGACAAGCGTTACGGCTCAAAAAGGAGGCATAACTCCGGAAATATTAAGTCAAATAGAACAATCTTATGTACCTACAGCTTCGGATAAGGCAATTTATAATGCGATGGCAGGTACCAGTATTTCGGTTTTGGCTAAGAATCACGAGAATTTGATCAATTTTGATACACATTTTTCAAATAAAGTTGTATCGCATGGCATAACCGACCAGAAACAATCGGGACGTTGCTGGTTGTTTACCGGTTTAAATGTTTTACGTGCACAAATGATGGCTAAGTATGGATTGGATGAAATGGAGTTTTCGGAAAATTATTGTTTCTTTTACGATCAGTTAGAGAAAGCCAATTTGTTTTTGCAAGGTATAATCGATACAAGAGAAAAACCGATGGACGATAAAATGGTAGAATGGCTTTTTCAGCATCCGATTAGTGATGGAGGTCAGTTTACCGGTATTTCAGATATTATAGAAAAATATGGTTTAGTCCCGGCTTCTGTGATGCCAGAGACGTATAGCAGTGAGAACACATCGCAGATAGCTCAACTTATCGGGTGGAAATTGAAAGAGTTTGGGCTGAAATTGCGGGAAGAATTCGGAAAAGGGGCAAAGGAAGCAGAATTGGAACAACAGAAAGTTGAGATGCTGGGGACTGTTTACCGCATGTTGGCTTTGGCTTTTGGTGAACCGGTGAAGCAGTTTTCGTGGACTATAAAAGGTGTAACGAAAGAATATACGCCGCAATCGTTTTATAAAGAGTTTTTGGGAAACGATTTGACTGGTAATTATGTTATGTTGATGAACGACCCGAGTAGAGAGTTTTATAAGTGTTATGAAATAGATTACGACCGGCATGTGTACGACGGACGGAATTGGACGTATATCAATTTGCCGATAGAAGAGATAAAGAGTATGGCGATTCAGTCGATAAAAGATAGCACAATGATGTATTTTTCGTGCGATGTAGGCAAATACCTTGATAGCAAACGAGGTACACTCGATTTGAATAACTACGATTATGAATCGCTTATGGGTACTACATTCAATATGGACAAGAAGCAAAGAATACAGACATTTGCCAGTGGGTCGAGCCATGCAATGACATTGATGGCTGTCGATTTAGATAAAGATGGTAATCCGAAGAAATGGATGGTAGAAAACAGTTGGGGAACAGATGCCGGATATCAAGGTCATCTGATTATGACAGACGAATGGTTTGACGAATACATGTTTCGTTTGGTTGTAGAACGGAAGTATGTTCCGCAAAATATACTGAACATGTTACAACAAAAGCCGATCCGCTTGCCTGCATGGGATCCTATGTTTGCTCCGGAACAATAAGGAAAAGATTAATAAATATACTGCGATATGTCTTGGCGTTTATAAAAAATGTCAAGACATATTTTTTATTTGTACAGGGACTTAAGATAAAACGTTATGCCGTTTTTCATCGATATATATCATTTATATGACAATATGTACACATGAGATGTGGCAAATCGAACCAAAAATAGAAAATGTTCTGTAAATACTTTCATAATTATTGTCTTTCTCACTTGTTTTTTATTTATTTTTGCAATCAAATTATAAAAACTATTTATAACAACCTGATATGGCTAATTTAGTAAAATTGCGTAAAGGCCTTGACATAAACTTGAAAGGTAAGGCTGCTCAAGTTGTTGCTTCTGTGAAAGAGCCGGGATTTTATGCGTTGGTACCCGACGATTTTACGGGAATAACTCCTAAGGTAGTTGTGAAAGAGCAAGAGTATGTAATGGCCGGAGGACCCTTGTTTGTCGACAAGAATCATCCTGAAGTTAAATTTGTTTCTCCTGTAAGTGGTGTTGTTACAAGTGTAGAACGTGGCGCACGCCGTAAAGTGTTAAGTATTACAGTAGAAGCAGCTGCTGAACAAGATTTTGAAGAATTTGGGAAGAAAGATGTTTCCCAAATGGATGGAACGGCTGTTAAAGAAACATTGTTGAATGCCGGACTGTTTGCTTTTATCAGGCAACGGCCATACGATGTAATAGCCGATCCGAGTGTAACACCGAGGGCGATATTTATTTCTGCTTTCGATACGAATCCTTTAGCTCCCGATTTTGAGTTTGCATTGAAAGGCGAGGAGAACAATTTTCAAACAGGTCTGGATGCGTTGGCAAAAATAGCTAAAGTGTATTTAAGTTTGAATGTGCATCAAAGAGCTACGGCATTGACACAAGCTAAGAATGTGGAAATCCATGCTTTCGAAGGACCTCATCCTGCAGGAAATGTAGGCGTGCAAATTAATCATATAGCTCCTGTCAATAAAGGTGAGACCGTATGGACCATCGATCCGCAAGCCGTAATCTTCATAGGTCGTTTGTTGAATACGGGGCATGTGGATATGACACGGACTGTTGCCTTGACAGGATCGGAAGTAAAGAAGACAGCTTATTATAAACTTAAGGTGGGAGCTTTGCTGACAAATGTATTTGCCGGAAATGTAAACAAAGACAAAGAATTGCGCTATATCAGCGGTAATGTTCTTACAGGAAGAAAAATTTCGGCAAACAGCTTTTTGGGAGCATTTCATAATCAGTTGACTGTCATACCCGAAGGTAATGATATTCATGAATTCTTAGGTTGGATTATGCCGCGCCTCAACCAGTTCAGTGTAAGCCATTCTTATTTCAGTTGGCTGTTGGGTAAGAAAAAAGAATATGCCCTCGATGCACGAGTGAAAGGAGGGGAACGTCACATGATTATGTCTAACGAATACGATCGTGTATTCCCAATGGACATTATGCCCGAATATCTGGTAAAAGCGATTATAGCCGGCGATATAGATCGGATGGAAGAACTTGGTATATACGAAGTTGCACCGGAAGATTTTGCTTTGTGCGAGTTTGTATGTTCATCGAAAATGGAATTGCAGCGTATAGTTCGTGAAGGATTGGATATGCTTCGTCGTGAAATGTGCTAAATCTTTAATTAAAAACGATTAATAATGAATGCATTAAGAAAATATCTTGATAAAATAAAACCGAACTTTGAAGAGGGAGGGAAATATCATGCGTTTCGTTCTGTATTCGAAGGATTTGAAACATTTTTATTTGTTCCGAATACAACATCGAAAACAGGTACGCATATACACGATGCGATAGACAGTAAGCGCATCATGTCATTGGTTGTCATTGCTTTATTGCCGGCTTTACTGTTTGGTATGTACAATGTCGGTTATCAACATTATCATGCTTTGGGAATAGATGGCAGCTTTATCGAATTGTTTGGATATGGCTTTTTGGCTGTTCTTCCGAAAATTATTGTTTCTTATGTTGTCGGGCTGGGAATTGAATTTATTGTAGCCCAATGGAAAAAAGAAGAAATCCAAGAAGGATTCCTTGTTTCCGGTCTGTTGATTCCGATGATTGTTCCGGTTGACTGTCCGTTGTGGATGCTTGCCATAGCAACTGCTTTTTCTGTAATCTTTGCGAAAGAAGTTTTTGGAGGAACGGGTATGAATATTTTCAATCCGGCATTGATAACCCGTGCGTTCTTGTTTTTTGCTTATCCGACTAAGATGTCGGGCGATACTGTTTGGGTAGCAAGCAATAGTATTTTCGGATTAGGGAAAACTGTAGATGGTTTGACTGCCGCAACTCCGTTGGGTATTGCAAAAGTTTCCGAGTGCCCCGATTTCTCATGGGATATGGTCATAGGGTTGATACCGGGGTCTATAGGTGAAACAAGTGTTATTGCTATTGCAATAGGTGCTATAATTCTTTTGTGGACGGGAGTGGCAAGTTGGAAAACAATGCTTTCTGTATTTGTTGGTGGAGCTGTCATGGGCTTAGTGTTTAATGCTTGGGGACCGGATACAGCGATTGCACATATGCCTTGGTACGAACATCTGTGTTTGGGAGGCTTTTGTTTTGGTGCAGTATTTATGGCTACCGATCCTGTTACTTCATCGCGCACAGGAAATGGTAAATTCGTTTATGGATTTCTGATTGGTGCAATGGCTATCATTATTCGCGTGCTTAATCCGGGGTATCCCGAAGGAATGATGCTGGCTATTTTGCTGATGAATATATTCGCACCATTAATCGATTACATTGTTGTTCAAAACAATATTTCACATCGTGCAAAACGTGCTATGTCTAACAATTAAAAACCGAATATGCAATGAATACTAATAGTAACTCATATACTATCATTTATGCTTCGGTACTGGTTATTATCGTAGCATTTTTATTAGCGTTTGTTAATTCTTCTTTGCGCGAATTGCAAGGAAAAAATGTTGAACTCGACACAAAAAAACAAATTCTTTCGGCTTTAAATGTTAGAGATGTAGAAGATGTCGATGCTGAGTATAATAAATATGTGAAAGCAGACATGTTGATGCAAGAAGATGGAAGTTTGAAAGAAAATGAAGGCAAATTTGCCACTTCTTATGAAAAAGAAGTAAAAGAGAACCATCGTTTACATGTTTTTGTTTGTGAAGTCGATGGAAATGTCAAATATGTAATACCGGTTTATGGAACAGGTCTTTGGGGAGCTATTTGGGGATATGTAGCTTTAAATGCTGATAAGAATACTGTTTATGGTACATATTTTTCTCATGCATCCGAGACACCCGGATTGGGAGCTGAGATTGCAAGCGAACCATTTCAAAATGAATTTAAAGATAAGAATGTAATGGATGGAGAATCCATTGGGTTGAGTGTTGTTAAAAACGGAAAGGTTGTTAATGCTGAATATCAAGTAGATGGTATTTCCGGAGGTACAATTACTTCTGTAGCTGTAGACCAAATGTTGAAAAACTGCATGGGACAATACACTGAATTTTTAATAAGTAAAGAATAATATAAGGAGGAGATAATCAATATGGGAAGTTTATTTTCAGCAAAAAATAAGGAAGTATTTTCAACTCCTATAAGCATGAACAATCCGGTGACAGTTCAGGTTTTGGGCATTTGTTCGGCATTGGCTGTGACATCCAAGCTGGAACCGGCTATTGTGATGGGACTTTCAGTAACAATCATTACTGCATTTTCGAATGTCGTTATTTCATTAATTCGCAAAACCATTCCTAATCGTATCCGTATAATCGTACAGTTGGTTGTTGTTGCTGCATTGGTTACAATTGTAAGTGAGTTGCTTAAAGCTTTTGCTTACGATGTAAGTGTACAGTTGTCTGTATATGTTGGTCTGATTATTACGAACTGTATTCTGATGGGGCGTTTAGAGGCTTTTGCTATGGCTAACGGTCCATGGGAATCGTGCTTAGACGGTTTAGGAAATGGCTTGGGGTATGCCAAAATTTTGGTGATCGTTGCATTTATTCGTGAATTATTAGGTTCCGGTACTCTGCTTGGTTATAATATTTTGAACTACGATGCAATAAAAAGTGCCGGTTATGTAAACAATGGCTTGATGTTGATGCCTCCGATGGCATTGATAATAGTAGCATGTCTTATATGGTATCAACGTGCAAAGCACCCTGAATTGCAGGATAAGGAATAAGTCAAGAAAGGAAAAGAATTATGGAACATTTTATAAGTTTATTAGTCCGTTCGATATTTGTGGACAATATGATTTTTGCATTCTTTTTAGGAATGTGTTCATATCTGGCGGTATCGAAAAATGTAAAAACGGCTGTGGGTTTAGGAATTGCAGTAACCTTTGTGTTAGTTGTGACACTTCCCGTCAATTATTTGCTTCAGACTAAAGTATTGGCTGCCGATGGCATATTGGGAATCGATTTAAGTTTTCTAAGTTTTATCCTTTTCATTGCTGTTATTGCGGCAATTACACAGTTGGTTGAAATGATTGTAGAACGTTTTAGCCCATCGTTATATGCATCATTAGGTATATTCCTTCCGTTGATAGCTGTGAACTGTGCCATTATGGGAGCATCACTGTTTATGCAGCAACGCATTAACTTGACACCGTCCGATCCTAAATACATTGGCGATATCTGGGATGCAATATCCTATGCATTAGGTTCGGGTATAGGATGGATGCTGGCAATTGTTGGTTTGGCTGCCGTTCGTGAAAAAATGGCTTATTCCAATGTGCCTGCTCCATTGAAAGGGTTAGGAATTACTTTCATTACAGTAGGTCTGATGGCGATGGCATTTATGTGTTTTTCTGGGTTGAATATCTAATAAAGGAAAGAACAAATGGATATAAGATTTATTTTAGCAAGCATAGGAGTGTTTCTTGTAACGATCCTTGTATTAGTTGTTATTTTATTGATAGCCAAACGGTTTTTAGTTACTTCTGGAAAAGTTAAACTGACAATCAATGGTGATAATCAGTTAGATGTTGAGTCCGGATCGACATTGTTAAATACATTGGCTGTAAACAGCATATTCTTATCTTCCGCATGTGGAGGTAAAGGTTCGTGTGGACAGTGCAAATGTCAAGTTCTTGAGGGAGGGGGAGAAATATTGCCCTCAGAGGTAAGTCATTTTTCCCGCAAACAGCAGAAAGATCATTGGCGTTTAGGATGTCAGGTGAAAGTAAAAGGGGATATGTCTATTAAGATACCCGAATCTGTTTTGGGTGTAAAAGAATACGAATGTACCGTTATTTCAAATAAGAATGTGGCAACATTTATCAAAGAGTTTAAAGTACAGTTGCCTGCAGGCGCTCACATGGATTTCATCCCGGGTTCGTATGCACAGATTAAGATTCCTGCATTTACGATGGATTACGACAAAGACATCGATAAGTCGTTGATAGGCGATGAATATTTACCGGCATGGGAAAAATTCAATATGTTCTCTTTAAAATGTGTAAATACCGAACCGACTATCCGTGCTTACTCTATGGCAAACTATCCGGCAGAAGGTGATGTGTTTATGCTGACCGTACGTATTGCTACTCCTCCGTTCAAGCCAGACCGCAGCGGATTTATGGATGTCAATCCGGGAATTGCTTCTTCATACATCTTTACGTTGAAGCCGGGTGATAAAGTGCTGATGAGTGGTCCGTATGGGGACTTCCATCCTATTTTCAATTCCAAGAAAGAAATGATTTGGGTCGGAGGTGGTGCAGGTATGGCTCCATTGCGTGCGCAGATTATGCACATGACACGTACATTGAATACACGCGACCGTGTAATGCATTATTTCTATGGTGCACGTGCATTGAACGAGGTATTCTATCTGCAAGACTTCCTTCAGTTGGAAAAAGATTTTTCAAATTTCCATTTCCATCTGGCACTTGACCGTCCAGACCCTGCAGCTGATGCTGCCGGAGTGAAGTACACGCCGGGATTTGTTCATCAGGTAATGTTGAATACTTATTTGAAGGACCATGAAGCTCCGGAAGACATCGAATATTATATGTGTGGTCCCGGTCCGATGTCAAAAGCAGTTGTCGCTATGTTGGATAGCTTGGGAGTAGACGAAAGCGCTATTATGTACGACAACTTCGGCGGATAATCAGTCTATACATATTTTTTATTTTTAATAGAGAACTTGCCTATGTGGTGGGTTCTCTATTGTTGTTTTAGGGAAAAGTTGGTCGTCTTTGGGTTAAAACCTCATGAGGAATTTGTTTTATTAACCGATGATTTTTTAATTTTTCATCGTTTTAATGGTAAAAAATAAAATACTTATTGTATCTTTGCACAGCTTTTTGAGGAAAGATGCCGGAGTGGTCGATCGGGCCGCACTCGAAATGCGGTGAACGGGCAACTGTTCCCAGGGTTCGAATCCCTGTCTTTCCGCCGATAATTTAGTGATTACAGAAAAGATGATAGGAACCAGAGATATAAAAGTATGGTTCCTATTTTTATTTACAGGCATGCATGACTTTTTTATGCGAAGTGAATGTACGATAAGTTCCAATGCAAAAGGAAAGAGTTTTTCCGGAAAGATGTAACCAGACTAATTGGTGCAGGTAAAATATATATGGAGCCTATAGTTTTGTTTGATAAATAAAAAATAGAAGAATGAAAAAGCGTGTGACTTTGTTATGGGGAACCATGGCAGTTGTGTTAGTGTTAGGACTATTTATTGTAAATAGTCCGGTTGTAAAGAAGGGAGTCCGGTCGGTCCTTTCCTCATCGGTGAAGAAGAACATATCATCCGGACAAGAATTTTCTTTTCGGTATGGACGGATAGACAGCATGTATGCCGGGAAGCCATATACCAGTTTCCTGTTTATGGCAGATACCATTCAAATGGAAAAATCATTCAACACAGATTCCCTTTTAATGATTCTTCCGCCCAATGTACACATAAAAACATCCTGCGATACCCTTTGTTTGCCATTGAGTGCTTTCGAATATTTGCTTTCCAATGGCGAAAAAGGGATACTTTGTAATGTTTGTGCGGTAACCCCCGATTCGTTAAGCAATCGGTATATTCTGAAAAAACGATATTCTTATAATTGACAGAAACCATAGCAGAACAGTTCAAACACGAAGGAAGCATGTTGATTTTTTACACCATGCGTTGATGAAACCATAAAAACATCTTGATAAACCCTCCCAAACGCCTTAATAAATTTTTTATTTGTCAGGGCGTTTTGAGGGAAATGTGAGGGTTTTTACGAATTTTGTTATGAATAGCTAATATTGAAGCATTGGCAGGGAAGGAAAATTGGCTTGAAGAATGGTGGGATTCAAAAGTTTATACTTGTCAGCCTGTGCAGGTTTGGGAATATCAATGTATGCCATATAAAGATATACCTCGTGAAGATGGAAATTGGGAGATTGGTGGAAATTTTGCTCCTGATGAAATTGTTTGTGGAATGTTTTTGGTTTGGTCTACAGAATGTGTGGGCGGTCATGATGTTGCTCACTGTTGGGATTGCGATTAAATAGTTTTCGTGTAAGTATAACGTTATAATGCTTTTAAGGAACGATGAAGAAATGGTTATGTGTTTTTTTTATAATCTTGACAATCGTAGGTTGCCACTCCAATAATGATGATCGGTCGTTTGTTTTTACATCGCAAAATATCGTTACATCCGATAGCCTTTTAACATTCACGCCTCCTATGAAACGTGGTTACTTAAGTTTCGATTCTATAGTGCAGTCGGTTCGTTATTTACCCCTTAAAACAAATGACTCTACATTGATAGGTCGTATTGATGACATAAAAATGTTGAATGACACACTTTTTATTGCAGACTATAAAACAAGTCAGATATTGGTTTATAATATGAAGGGTGATAATATAGGATTAATTCA
This sequence comes from Candidatus Phocaeicola gallistercoris, assembly GCA_019116145.1. Lineage (GTDB taxonomy): Bacteria > Bacteroidota > Bacteroidia > Bacteroidales > Bacteroidaceae > Phocaeicola > Phocaeicola gallistercoris. Next base: position 22,550 of record DXCG01000184.1, on the reverse strand, counting down.
CGCTGTAGGTGCCGGTCCTAAAGAATATAAGCGTATTTGTGGTTTTGACATTGATTCTAAAAATAGATTAATTTATTTATTGGATGGTGACTTAGGGAGAATTCATGTTTATAATACCTTATTGGAATTTCAGCGTGTGATTCAATTACCTTATTTGTTTGTCGATCATTTATCGTTGTTCGGTGAAAATATGTTTTTCTTGGATTTTGGATTCAGAGAATATCGCAAAGATTCGTCTGAATCTCCTAATTTAGTATTGTATGACTTTGAAAAAGAGAAGACTGTTTCCGAATTTTTTGAATTTGAGAATGATAAAATGCGCTATAGAATTCAAGACCATATTGCATTTTCTTCGTATGATGACAAATTGTATTATTGGACAACGTTGGGACATACTATTTATGAATGTGGTGTTCATAAACTGACTCAACGCATTGAATATGATTTGGGAGATTATGAAACTCCATCTTTTATTTATTTGAAAGGATTTAATGAAGCATTTTCTATGATGAAAGAAAAAGGGTATGCTTATATCGATCGTTTTTATGAATTTAGAGATTGGTATTATGCACGTATATCACGGAGGACTTCTGCGGCACATTATTTCTATAATAAGCAAACGAAAGAAGGTTTTTTGGATGTATCATTATTAAAAATGAATGATGTGTCGAAAGTTATTTATCCGAATTTATTTATGCTGTCCGATTCTGTGTTTTGCAGTAATATTTCTCCCGATCAGTATTTGCAAATAAAAAGTACAGATATATCAATAAATAGCGATGATAATGATGTATTGGTTTTTTATGAACTAAAATAAAAAAGGGAATAACATTTGTGTAAAATGTTTATTCTTTATAAAGAGATGCTTTTGCTTTGCATGTATTTTTTTATTTTCTCTTGATAAACCCTCCCAAACGTCTTAACGAATTTTTTATTTGTCAGGGTGTTTTGAGGGAAATGTGAGGGTGATTTTAGTGAAAAAATCTGCAAAAATATTTTTTTTTGATAAAATTGAAATATTTATACTTGCACTTTGGAAAAAAGAATTGCTTAAAAAACAGAGAGAGGTTATATGCAAAGAACAGTAATTTTAATATTGTGCATGGTAGGTTTGTTGAGTTGTGATAACAAAACCTCACGAACCGAGGAAGATGCCTTGGTTGCATCTCATATTTTATTTCAGGGTGAAGACGTCGACAGTCTGTCATTGGCAGACCGGGTAGCGGATATATCGTTTCTTGCTTTAGAGAATAACGATTCGGCTTTGATTTACGAGGCAGATAAAATCCGGTTCGAAAACGGACTGATTTATTTTGGCGATTTTTATGGGAACAAAGTGGTTGTTTACGATGAGACGGGGAAGTTCCGGTTTTCTATCAATAAGCGTGGACAAGGTCCCGGCGAATATTTGGAAATAAAGAGCTTCACGGTAGACAGTCAGTATGTTTATGTTTTAGACAATTACAATCATAAAGTCTTTATGTACGATGCATTCGATGGCAGTTTCCGGCAAGAAAAGTCTTTGCCTTTGGTGGCGTGGGATATCGAAGCATTGGACAATGGGCATTTTTTGTTGGCTTATGTCCCCCTTATGAACTCGGTGAATATGTCGCATACGAACCATCTGTTGTTTGTAGTCGATAGCAATTTTCAAATAGTAAAACGTTTGTTGCCTTATGCAGAAGAAGAAAAAACGGCGTTGGCTTACCATACTTTTTTTTCACTGTGCGATGACGATATTATATTTGCCTCCATGCTGTTTGATGGTTATGCGGTGATACCTCGTTCGAATGTAGACAGTCTGTATAAAGTGCAGATTGATTTCCACAATCCTGTCGTACCGGAACACCGGAAAGATACGGAAGAAATAAATAAGCATTCGTATGAATATTTGGTGGAAGTGCCTGTAGTATGCGGTGATTATGCGGTACTTCAAGTACCTTTTGAAGATTATGTCAATATGTATGTGTACGACAGGCGCGATAAGAAACTTATGTGTAACCGCTTTTCCGATTGTCGGAATGCATTGTACTTTCCCGTAGCTTCTTATAAAGGTCGTTTTGTAAGCTATTTATCCGATTTTTTAGTGTACGAAGACCTAGTGAAAGCCGGATTTAAGCAAGCGCCTTCAGCAGTAGAAGAACAGTTCAAACACGAAGGGAGCATGTTGATTTTTTACACCATGCGTTGATGAAACCATAAAAACATCTTGATAAACCCTCCCAAACGTCTTAACAAATTTTTTATTTGTCAGGGCGTTTTGAGGGAAATATGAAGGTGATTTAGTGAAAAAATCTGCAAAAACATTTTTTTTATAAAATAGAAACATCTATATTTGTATTGCTATGTGGAAAACGTTACTGAGTTTACTGATCTTGTTTTTTGTAATTTCTTGTTCCAATCCGGAGCGAATGGCTGAAATGGTAGAGAAGATCGAAAGGAGTGAGATTGCAGATAGTACGGTGGTACTTGATATGGATGTATGTAGCGTAGATGAATTGCCATTAAGTATGCTTATAAAAGATGTACAGTATGTAGAATTGGAAACAAATGATTCTTCTTATTTATATGCACCTGCCAATATTAAAATAACCGATAGTTTGATCTATGTTAGTGACATGCGGGAACAGTTAAAACGATTTGATTTGGAAGGAAACTTTATAGATGATGTCTATACCCGCGGACAAGGACCGGGTGAGGTTGTTCGGCTGTATGATTTTGATGTAGACAACGATTCTTTATATCTATTGGATGGTGCCAAATCGTCTATACTTGTATATGATCATCGGAGAACGTTAGGAAGTATGCGGCAATTACCATTCCGGGCAACTCGTTTTAAACATTTGTCCGATGGAAGATTTTTGTTTGCATTGGCTCCTTATGGTTTAGGAAATGAAGAACAGTCTTCGCTTATAGCTTTGACCGATGCCCATTTTACCATACAAAATACGTTCTTTTCCCAAAATGTACAAGTTGAAGGTTCTACAGTTCGAAGTCCATATTTTGAAAATAGTAGTTCGTCTATCTATTTTTCTCCTATATATAAAAGAAGTATTTATCGTCTTGACGGAAAGAATTTATGGATGAATTACTATTTAGATTTCCATACACCATATTATGAAACAAGTAAAAATGTGGATGGTATGGTGGAGGCTCAAGAAAAAGGTCTTTACTATACGTACACCAACCCGTTTCACGATGATCTGTATCTGTGGCAGAGTTTTTTTACTTCTGCCGATAAAAGAGGTTTGTTGTTGATACGTTTGTCCGATAACAAGGCTGTTTTCATAAAAAATATTAGAAATGATATGGATAATGTTTTGGATTTCGATTTTGAGTCTACCCGGTTTTATGATGTCTCCCGTAAACAATATGTTGGGACAGCAATTTATTATCCGGAATCAGCTTTTCAGACGAAAGAAGATATAGATGCTGTAAAAACAATGTTGGTAGATTCTGTTGAACCATTGCTTTTGAGAAAGGAACGTGAAGAAATGAATCCGGTATTGGTTTTTTATCGGTTGCGGGATGATATCTTTCAGCAATTGAGTATGGATAAAAAGAGATGATATGCAAGATGTAATAGGACCATGCGGGGATGTATGAACTTATTGTGTAACTTTATTTGTAAAAATAATTAAGAAGAACGATACTCTTGTTCGTTTTTCTTTGTAGAAATTTGAAAAAGCGTCTTGATAACCTCTCCCAAACGTCTTAACAAATTTTTTATTTGTCAGGACGTTTTGAGGGAAATGTGAGGGTGTTTTTTTTGATAAAAAAGGCTAATTTTTTTTTTTTTTATGTCGAATTGACATTGTAAATTTGCACAGATAAAATTTATGTATGGCATGAAAAAAATAATATCGGCATTGTTTATAGGTTTAAATAGCCTTATGGTTGCATGTGTTTCAACAGAGACTTTTGTCGATAAGAGTAGTTTTGTAATCAACTTGGATGCTACAAAAGAAAAAGATTTCATAGAAATGTCGTCTTTGTTTGATAAAGAAAATGTTGATGTGATCGCATTGGATACGACATTCGATGAAGCTTTGATTGGCTCGATGGATAAAATTGCTTTTTGTGATGATTATCTTTTAGTGTTAGACGCGTATGTTGCTAAAAAACTTTTGGTGTTCGATAAAAAAGGACAGTTTATTCGTCAACTTGGAAGTATAGGGCAAGGACCTTCCGAATATGTTTTTCCCAGAGATTTTACTTATGATACTGATTCAGGAATAGTTTATGTACTTGATTTTGATTCACAGAAAATAAATTTGTATCATATTGCTTCTGGTGAATTCATTAAATCGATGCCCTGTCCGACAGGTATTTCCAACATTCAATATTATGATGGGCTTATCTATGGAAATACTTATATGCCGATTGCCGGCAAGGAAAAAGAATTTTTGCTTGCCATTATAGATGCGAAGAGCGGAGAGTTATTGGATTGTCACATTGACCCTGTGCAGTATAATGCAGGATGGAGTGGAAGATTAGCCAATACAGGAGGTCCTTTTCTTAATTATGGACGGAATGGCATTCGCTTTTCCAATTTATTTTCCAACACAGTTTTTAGAGAAGATTCAGAACGTGGTATTGTACCTTATTTATCTATTGAATCTCAGAAATGGATGACAAAAGAAGATTTGGAGGGAATAAATATTAATTCTGTAGAAGGGGCTATGAAACTCTATACAATGGATAATTATTCCGATATTCACGATTATATAGAACACGACAGTATATTTGTATGCCGTATTCAAAATAAAATTAATAATTGTTATGTCTTTGCAGATTTCTCTTCCGGTGATATTTGTTGGAGTGGTTCATTACAAGAAAATATATTGTTCGATCACGTAGGGACTAATCTTCTTAACTTGACATTTGGAGAGTGTACAAATTCGGGCGTCTATTATTATGTATCGCCGGCTCAAAAAGATTTGTTTTTTCATTATCGTAATAAATTATCTTCACAGGGAAAAGAAAAGTTAGGATTGTTGATGAGTGATAATGGTGAAAACTATAATGGAATTATTCTTTATTATGAGTTTAAAAAATGAAATTAGTCAATATCAAAAAAAATTGCAATGAAATGGAAAGTTATACCTGTACTTTGTATTGCGCTCAGCCTTGATGCATGCACACATAAAGAAGCACAAAATGACGGAATCGAGCCTATCCAAATATTGAATGCAGACAATCCGTTGTCTATATCGCTGCAAGACATTGTAGACAGTGTGGCGTATATTCCGTTGGAAACGACACCGGAATGTTTGATTGGGGAGATAGGATGTATAAAAAGAGATGACAATTTCTATTTTGTGAAAGATAGGAATGGCTTATATGTGTTCGATGAAAACGGGCATTATCTGAATATGATAGGTCGTAAGGGTAACGGACCGGGTGAATATGTGTTCATGGACAATTTTTTTCTCGACCGTGACAACGACCATGTGTATGTGATAGCAAACTATATGAAAAAGGTTCTTCGCTACTCGTATGCAGGTGAATATTTGGGAGACATCTCTTTAAGTGAAAACGATGCTAATATTGCTTCTGCCATGATGTGTGGAGATGGAGAAATGCTGGCGTATTATCCTATTCCTAACGATGTGTTTAAGGCAGACAGCCAATATAAATTGTTGACAGAAGCAGAGGGTGCGTACACATCGGTTTCCTTACTTCCTCAGGCTCCGGTGAATAGCGGTGAGGCAAGTTATAACTTCCTTTACTGTCCGATGGACTATTTTGAAGGGAAATGTTTCTTTTTGTCGGTCATGTCGAACGTGCTGCATGTGTATGAAAACGGTAAAGCGGTAGCAAAATATAAAGTCGACATGCCGGATATTCTTCCTTCGAAAGATTTTTTGGAGCGTCATAAAGAAGACGATATTTTCGAATTGCGCAAAGCTTTGCAAGAGAATCATATAGGATTGGGGTTGACAAAAATAGCAAGTTCGGAGGGATATTTGTTTGTCACGATTAACTATATGAAAACGTTGATGTGGGATGGAAAAGAAGCTGTATTGTTATCGGATGTAATGGATGATAATTTTGATTTGTATCTGAGTGACAATTTCGCTTCTTCAGATGAGAATATAAGATATTGTGAAGCTGCACTTTTGTATGAATCGAAAGACGAAATAATGAATAGCGGCAATAAAGGCTTAATGGAAGTAGTGAACAAGCTGAAAGTGGACGATAATCCGGTGATTTGTAGAAACTATTTCAAGAAGAACGCCATAGAGGTATTGAAACGGAAGTTGGAAGAATAATTTTTTTCTTTCGACGAATATGACCAAACGTCTTAACAAATTTTTTATTTGTCAGGGTGTTTTTAGTGAAATGTAATGGTGTTTTTAGTGAAAAAATCTGCAAAAACATTTTTTTTATAAAATAGAAACATCTATATTTGCACCCCGAAAAAAGGAATTGCTTAAAACAAGGAGGGGTTATATGCAAAGATTGTTTTTCTGAAAATGTGTATGTCATTAATGGAAGAATAAAAAATGTGTGTAAAAGCTATAACGGTTATTTTATTGACAAGTGCCTGCTGTTTTGTGGTATGTAATAGTTGTAAAAAGAATAAAAATAAAGAAGAATTAGCTGTGAGCAAAACTCTTTTTTTTGATGTGAACAACGCTGATACCTTACTTTGTAAAGCAGTAGAAAAAATTGATTTTTTGGCATTGGAATCAACCGATGAATCGGATATTTACAATGTTGATAAGATGATTATACGGAATGGATTGATCTACTTAGGTGATTTTACCGCAGAAAAAATAGTAGTATATGATATGGACGGTAAGGTGAACTTTGTATTAGATGAAAAAGGACAAGGTCCGAAAGAGTATGTGGGATTGAAAAGTTTTACGGTTGACGATAAAAGTATTTATGTATTGGATAATTATCGGCATGTAATAAATACATACGATTGCTACACAGGTGAGTATCAGGCTACAAAAAATATTATGTTTGTTGCATGGGATTTCGAGTTTATTGCTGATAATCATTTTATTTTTTCATTTATTCCGTTTAAAAATGGTGCATCTAATCGAGAACAAGAACGTTATAAAGTTTGGACAACGGATAGTGATTTTTCGATAAAACGCCAATATTTTCCTTATGAAGCAAATGAATCTGAATTTATGGGGCATAATGGTGTTTATTTTACTCCGGTAAAAAATGGTGTGGCTTTTAGTTCATTATCGTCCGATTATTATACGATTTTTTATCCTGATGATTCATTGGAGTATGTAAAAATAGATTTTGCCAATAAAATTCCTGACGAACTTCGATCTGAAACCCATAAAATATTGGAAGGAACTTACAATTTTCTTCCTTCTACTCCACTTTTCTGTAAAAATTATGTATTGTTTGAAATTAGTGTGGATGATACATTTATGGACTATTTGTATAATGAGGCAACAGAAACATTTAGCGGTAATGCGCCTATAAATAGTTATCATTTTCTACTTCATCCTGTGACAACTACAGATACACAGTTCGTTTCGTATTTAAATGATCCGATATTGTATAAAGAACTTGTTGATTCTGGTTTTACGCGGATGAGTTTAGAACAAGAAGATCATCTGATAGAGAATGAGGGATCCGTGTTGGTTTTTTACACCATGCGTTGATGAAAGCATAAAAACATCTTGATAACCCCTCCCAACGCCTTAACAAATTTTTTATTTGTTAGGGCGTTTTGAGGGAAATGTGAGGGAATTTTTGAAATGAAGTGGAGTCTTGGCAAAGTAATAGACAAGCTGACAGACATAGTGCTGTGGCTGTGTGTCTGTGTTGTGTTGTGGGTGGCAGTTCAAGTTTTTTGCTTTGCCGGTTTCAAGGTACCGACAGACTCCATGATTCCCGTATTGCAACCGGGCGACCGTATTGTAGTAAATAAAGGAGTGCAGGGCGCACGTCTGTTTAATGTCTTTGCAGCTTTACGGGGGGAAGATATTGCTATTTATCGTCTGCCGGGATGGGGGAAGGTGAAGCGTAACGATGTGGTGGTGTTTAACTTCCCTTATGCAGACGGGCGTTGGGACAGCATTCGTTTCGATGTGATGCAGTATTACGTGAAGCGGTGCATTGCCTTGCCCGGCGACACGATAGAAATACGAAACGGATATTACAAGGTGAGGGGATACAACGGGACATTGGGAGATGTCGACATGCAACGTTGTTTGTCGCACATGGAAAATCCGGAAGAGATGGGTATCTATACAGAGACTTATCCGTGGAATAAATATTTGGGATGGAACATACGTGAGTTCGGTCCGTTGCCAGTTCCAAAGGAAGGCCAGCTTGTTGTAATGGATAGCATTGCTTACTGCTTGTATAAACCATTGATTGCATGGGAGCAAAAAGACCGGTTGGAACTGCATGGCAATACAGTCTGCTTGGGAGACAGTGCGATAAAAGTGTATCGGTTTAAGAAGAATTATTATTTTGTGGCAGGCGACCAAGTGGTGAATTCGCAAGATTCCCGTTATTGGGGAATGCTGCCGGAAGAATTTATAGTAGGGAAGGCGACGCGTATCTGGTATTCCGAGGACAAACGAACCGGGGAAACACGTTGGCATCGTGTAATGAAAGCGATAAAATAAGGAAAGTGAGTAGGCGTGAGTACATAGGTACAGGACTGATGTTTATAGGTTTGACGGCATTGCTCGGAACGGTATGGGCATGCGATGTGGAACATCTTCCCGATGGGGTACAGGCATATCAGTTGTATTGTTTGGGCTATACATCGGTAGTCTTTGCCGTGTGTTGCACATGTTTTGCCTTTATGGTACTCAGGGAAAAAAGGTCACAGCTGTTTTATCGGTTGACTGTTTGGTCTTTGATTTTGTCGGGATGTGTGGAAGCGTTGTGGGGGATGGGGCAAATTTATGGATTGTTCCGTTCGAATCATGCTTTGTACATGTTGACAGGCTCTTTTTATAACCCCGGACCTTATTCGGGTTATTTGGCAATGGTTTTTCCTGTAAGTTTGGATGAATGGTTGCGATTGCGGAAAACACGTGTGCGGACAACGTATGATACGCTTTTGATGTATGCATCAGGTGGTGTTTGTGTATTGCTGCTTTGTGTCTTGCCTGCAGGAATGAGCCGGGCAGCATGGATTGCGGCCTTTGTCTCTGGTATAGTAGTTTGCGGAATACGATGCGAATGGTTCGTTCGTTTGAAGCGGTTGAAATGGAAAACATTAAGCTATGCTGCTTTGGCAGGATGTATAATAATGGGGGTGGTAGGCTATGCATTGATGAATTTGAAAGTTGCTTCAGCTTGCGGACGTTTGTTCATATGGAAGATTTGTTGCAAAGCAATAGCAAAAGCACCGTTCTGTGGTTATGGAAGTAATAGTTTTGCCCGTGTTTATGGTAATACGCAAGAAGCTTATTTTTCCAAAGGGACGTATGTTGCTTGGGAAGAGCATGTGGCAGGAAGTCCGGAATATGCGTTCAATGAATATTTGCAAATAGCCTTGGAATATGGGATTCCGGTATTATTGTTTGTGTTGTGTGCAATCATTTTTTGTATAAGGTGCGGGATACAGATGCGGCGGAATGCCGTGTGTGGCGGAATGATCTCTTTTTTGATTTTTGCTTTTGCATCTTATCCTTTGCATATTCCGGGATTCGTTGTAACTTTGTTTGTCGTTTTTGCGGCTGGTTTTATAGGAGATTCGCGATGGTGGTACTTTTTGTGGATTGTAATAGCTCTTGGAATAGGACTGTATGCAATGCGGTATAATCATTACGAAGCATGTAAACAATGGACACGATGCCAGTTCCTTTATCGGATGGGAGATTATTCATTGGCAGAAAAGGAATATGGAAAGTTGTATCCGTTGTTGCAAGGAGAAGGTGCTTTTTTGTTCGAATATGGGCATTGTTTACATAAGCAAGGAATGTATGCAGTATCGAATCGGATTCTGAAAGAAGCAATTGGGCGGACATGTGATCCGATGATATTGAACATTATAGGGAAAAATTATCAGGCAATGGGAGAGTATGGACAGGCAGAACAATGGCTTGTTCGTTCTATACATCGGTTGCCGGGACGTATTTATCCTTATTATTTATTAGTGAAACTCTATGCGGAGCCTGAGTTTTATGATGCAGTCGCATTACGGGATGCAGCAAAAATTGTGCTGACTAAAGAACCAAAAGTTCCATCGGCTGCTATAAAAGAAATGAGGAGAGAAGTGGAAAATATAGTAAGTACAAAAATAGAAAACTAAAATGAAAATAAGTCGGTGGTGCTTTGGTATGGTTTGCACAATAGGAATGGCATTGAATGCATGTACAGGGCAAAGCGATGGAAAAGATTTAGATAAAGAAGGTATTTCAGTCGTCTTACTGGATAATGACCAAGAAGATGTTTCGACAATGCTCTTGAAAAAACAAAAGTTTTACCATGAATTGATAAGTAACGGTAAAGTGGCTGCCCGCAAAATAGCAGAACTTCGTTTTGAAACGAATGAAATAGTAGCTAAGGTTTATGTGAAGAATGGAGATCGTGTGCAAAAAGGACAAAAATTGGCCGAATTAGATAAATTCAAATTACAAAACTCATTAAAACAAGCGGAAATCGCCTTGGAACGTGCAAAACTTGACCTGCAGGATGTATTGATAGGACAGGGATATACGATCGACCGTTTGAATGAAGTTCCGGAAAGCATCATGAAGTTGGCAAAAGTGAAAAGTGGGTATGATCAGAGTTTGGCACAGTATGAACTAGCAAAACGTGCGGAATCGCAAGCTACGCTGAAAGCCCCGTTTGATGGAATCGTAGCCAATCTGTTTACAAAACCGTATAATTTTGCCAATACAGCAGAACCATTCTGCTCTATATTGGCTACAAATGAAATAGAAACCGATTTTATGGTTTTGGAAAGCGAATTGTCTCTCATAAAAGAAGGGGACAGGGTAATTGTAACTCCTTATGCCGATTCTTCTGTTCGTTATGAGGGAAGGGTTGTTGAAATAAATCCTTTGGTAGATAGTAATGGGATGGTAAAGGTAAAAGCCTTGGTAAAAAACAAAGGAGGGTTGTTCAGTGGAATGAATGTTCGGGTAAGTGTACGTCGTACCTTGTCGGAACAATTGGTTATTCCTAAAACGGCTGTTGTCTTACGATCAGGAAGACAAGTTGTGTTCACTTTGAAAAATGGAATGGCTGTTTGGAACTATGTACAGACAGGGCTTGAAAATGCCGATAGTTGTGTTGTATCGAATAGAGCAGATGAGGGAGTAACAGACGGATTGGTGGAAGGCGATTCTGTTATTGTCAGTGGTAATGTGAATTTGGCGAACAATACTCCGGTAAAACTTGCACAATAAAGGAACCATAAATTAATACAGATTAGAGTTGAGAGTATGATAAAGTTTTTGATAGAACGTCCTATTGCTGTATTAATGGCTTTTACGGCATGCTGTATTATCGGGATAATAACTTATTTTACATTGCCGGTATCTTTATTGCCGGATATAGCCATCCCGGAAATTACCGTTCAGGTTTCTGCAGATAAAGCATCGGCAAGAGAAATAGAGAATACCATTCTTAAGCCACTGCGAAACCAGTTAGTACAAGTTTCCACATTGGAAGATATATCCAGTGAGGCACACGATGGGTCTGGCATAATCCGATTAAATTTTGATTATGGTGTGAATACTGATCTTGCATTTATAGAGGTAAATGAAAAGATTGATGCGACCATGAATTATTTGCCTAAAGATGTAGATCGTCCTAAAGTAATAAAGGCAAATGCAACGGATATTCCAGTCTTTTATTTGAACATGACATTGAAGAATGACAGCGCTTTTCAAGATGTCAACATGAGGGAGTTCATGGAAATGTGCCGGTTTGCAGAGTCGGTAGTAAAGCGTCGTATCGAACAATTGGAAGAAGTTGCGATGGTTGATGCTACAGGATTAGTGGAAAGTCAGTTGCAAATTGTTCCCGATCAAGAGAAGATGGCTATGTGGGGATTTACAATAGGAGACATAGAGTCTGCTTTAAATTCGAACAATGTAGAGCCGGGAAGCATGAAAGTACGTGATGGGTATTACGAATATAATATTAAGTTTTCTACTTTATTACGTACTGTTGACGATGTTGCCAACATTTATATTCGCAAAGGTGAGCGGATTGTTCAGTTGAAAGACTTTTGTAAAGTTGATATTGTTCCTGTAAAAGAGAAAGGTTATGCTATTTATAATGGCAAGCGTGCCATTACCCTTGCCATTATTGAGCAGTCGGATGAAAACATGCAAGATATGAAAAAGACATTGCTGAAGACGGTAAATGAAATAAAAAGCATGTTTCCCGATATAAATTTCGATATCAGCCGCAATCAAACGGAACTTTTAGATTATTCGATATCAAATCTTCAACAGAATCTTTCACTGGGTTTTATTTTAATATGTTTGGTTGCGGTTTTGTTTTTGGGTGATGTAAAATCTCCTTTGGTGATAGGACTGAGTATGGTAACGTCTATCATTATCAGTTTTTCGTTATTTTACTTGTTTAAGATGTCGCTGAACATTATTTCTTTGTCCGGATTGATTTTAGCTTTAGGAATGATGATTGACAGTTCTATCATAGTGACAGAAAACATATCGCAATATAGGGATCGGGGATATTCGTTGAAGCGTGCCTGTATTGCAGGTACGAACGAAGTGATAACCCCTATGTTAAGTTCATCGTTGACTACTATAGCTGTTTTTGTTCCTCTGGTTTTTATGAGCGGTATAGCCGGAGCTATTTTTTTCGATCAGGCATTTTCTGTTACAATCGGTCTGATGGTTTCTTATTTTACCGGTATCATATTGTTGCCGGTACTTTACATGCTTGTTTATCGGGCGGGAATACAAACGAGGAAATGGCGTATATTTTCTATAAAAGTAAACAATCCTATTAAGGAACATACGTTAGATCGTTTTTATGATGCCGGGGTCAATTGGGTCTTTAGCCATAAGATTTTCAGTGTTTTGTTTTGTGTCCTTTCCATTCCGCTTTGTGTTTTTTTCTTTGGGTTTATAGATAAAGAGCGTATGCCCGACATAGATGAGAATGAAATGTTGCTTCGTATAGATTGGAACGAAAATATTCATTTGGATGAAAATAAAAAACGAATAGATGCCTTGTTCAAGTTTGTAAAAAATGGGACGGTAGAACAATCAGCCAATATCGGACAACAGGAATACATATTGAATAAAGAACAGGAATTATCTGCTACGGAGGCTGAACTTTATTTTAAAACAGAAAATTCATCGGATATAGCAGGACTCCAAGAAAATATAGACAAATGGTTGAAGCAATATTATCCGTTGTCTGTTTTTTCATTCTCTCCGCCTGAAACCGTTTTCGAGAAATTGTTTGTAACTGGTGAGCCGGATATAGTAGCCGAACTGAGTGTAAGGGATACATGGAAAGAGGTCAGTTCTGATGAACTTACTGAACTTGGAGATGCTTTTGTGAAAGATACGGAAAATGAGGCTACGGGAGTTGCTTTTGAAAGCCAGTTGAATTTGACAATAGACAAAGAAAAATTGTTATTGTATAATGTGTCGTACGATGAACTCTATCGGGTTCTGAAAACTGCGTTTAAAGAAAACGATGTGACTGTTCTTCATTCTTTCCAACAATATTTGCCGATAGTAATTGCCGAAAGAGAACAAACTGTGAATGATGTATTGCAAAACACATTGGTACAAACTCAACCGGATGCAAATTATGAGGTCTATGATGTCCCGTTAAGGGAATTTATTCATGTAACACAGGCAGAAGATTTGAAAAGTATTACGGCAGGAAGTGATGGAGAATACATCCCGTTTAAGTTTTACGAAGTTGACAATGAAGAAAAACTTATGGAACAAGTAAAAAACACAGTGGGTGATGAGTGGAATGTGAAGTTTTCCGGTAGCTTTTTTTCAAACAACCGAATGTTAAATGAATTGGTTGTTATTTTATTTGTTTCCATTTTGTTGATGTATTTCATCTTGGCAGCTCAGTTTGAAAGTTTCGTACAACCTTTGTTGGTATTGACTGAAATACCGATAGACATTGCGTTTGCCTTGGTTTTGCTTTGGCTGTGCGGGCATACATTAAACTTGATGTCTGCCATAGGACTGATCGTAACATGCGGTATTGTTATTAATGACTCTATCTTGAAATTGGATGCGATTAATGAATTGCGTAAAGCAGGAATGCCTTTATTGGAAGCGATTCATGAAGCAGGAAGACGACGCTTGAGACCTATCATTATGACTTCTTTGACTACAGTACTGGCAATGGTTCCTTTACTCTTTTCTTTTGATATGGGTTCTGAATTGCAAAAACCACTGTCTATAGCTATGATAGGAACTATGCTGATAGGGACTCCTGTAAGTTTGTTTATCGTTCCTTTATTTTATTGGTTTATTTATCGGAAAAGAACATGTTGAAAATAAAAAATAACATGAGAAAAGTTCTATTTTTACTTGGCGTTTTGATATTTTTTCCTATCGTTTTTGCGATGGGGCAGGAACGTTTGAAATTAACTCTTTCGCGGACAATTGAATTGGCGAATGACAGTTCGTTGGATGCATTCCGGGCTCAAAATATGTATTTGGCCGGATATTGGGAATATCGGACATATAAGGCAAACCGTTTGCCGAGTCTGACGTTGAATTTAACTCCGGCACAATATTATCGTGACATAACCCGCCGGTATGATTCTCAGCAAGACTTGGATATATATCGTACGCAGCAATCGTTTTATGCTTCTGGTAATTTGTCGGTCCAGCAGAATTTCGATTTGACGGGTGGTACTTTTTATCTGCAATCGGAACTGGGATATATGCGAAATTTCGGAGGAAATGCAATGACACAGTTTACCAGTGTGCCGCTTAAATTGGGATATTCACAAAGCCTTGTGGGGTATAATCAGTTTAAATGGGAAAAACGTATTGAACCGTTGAAGTACGAACGTGTAAAAAAAGAATTTATCTATAATGTAGAACAAGTTTCAGAGCAGGCTACATCATATTTCTTCAATCTGGCAATGGCTCAGGCTGAATACGATTTGGCGAAAGAAAATCTGGTATCCTCCGACACGTTATACCGGATAGGAGAGGAGAGGTATAAAATTGCTGCAATTTCACAAGCCGATTTATTGACTCTGGAATTGGACTTGGTGAATGCACGTAATGCATTGCAAACAAAGGCAAGTTCCTTGAAAAGGGCAATGTTCTCGTTGGCTTCATTTTTGAATTTAGATCAAAATACGTATATAGAACTGGACTTACCGACACGCCCTAAGGATATTTTTGTTCCAATAGAGCAGGCTTTGGAATGGGCAAAAAAAAATAATCCGCAGTTGTTGCAGTTGAAACAAGATATATTGGAAGCCCAACAAACAGTAGACAGGACCAAAAAAGAATCGCGTTTTAATGTCAGTATCGATGCGAGTATTGGTTTTAACCAAGTAGCCAATCGGATAGGAGAAGCGTATAAACATCCTTTACAGCAAGACCTTGTTGCGGTCAGTGTGTCTGTCCCGTTAGTTGATTGGGGCGTTCGTAAAGGAAAGTATAACATGGCACGTAATAATTTGAATGTGGTAGAGATATCTTCCAAGAAAGATGAGATCAGTATTGAAGAAGAAGTTATAATGACCGTGAATGATTTTCAGATTCAGCAGCAATTGATGAAGTCGGCAGAAGAGGCATTGGATTTATCTATTATGGCATACAATGAGACCAAACAACGCTTTATTATAGGAAAGGCAGACATAAGCAGTCTCACACTTGCGCTGAACCGTCAGCAACAGGCTCAGCAAAATTATATTTCAGCATTACAAGATTATTGGCAGAATTATTACAAGATCAGACGCTTGACTCTTTTTGATTTTGCAACAGGCATTTCGTTATCGGAACGTTTCGACTATAATGGTGGTTACTTGGTTAAATAAATGTTGGGAATGGATCGTGTCAACAAAAAAAATCTGTGGAATGTTTCCGCTTTTACACTGATAGTAAGTTTTATTTGTCTGGCTTTAGTCGGGGTCTCGTTGGTTCCGTTTTTGCCCATAAAGCTGAATCCGTCTCGTGTGTTGCCCGGTTTTGTAGTTCGTTTTAATATGCCTGGCAGTTCGGCTTTTGTTGTAGAGCAAACTGTAACCAGTAAGTTGGAATCGATGTTGGCACGAATAGAAGGCGTTAAAAATATTAGTTCTGTATCGGAAAACGGATGGGGAAGCATAACAGTCGATATGGATAAGCATGCCGATATTGATGCTGTACGGTTTGAGGCTTCTACCATTGTTCGACAGACATGGGCGGAATTACCGGACGGAGTTTCGTATCCTTATATCCAGATGAAAAGTCCTAATGAGAATGCCATGCGGCCTTTTATGAGTTTTACCTTGAATGCTCCTTCCACTCCTATTCTTATTCAACGTTATGCAGAAGAACATATAAAAAACCAATTATCACGATTGCATGGTATTTATGAAGTCGATGTACAGGGTGCCACACCGATGGAATGGCGTTTGGAATATGATAGTGACCAATTGCATCGGTTAGGATTGACTGTAAATGATATATCAATGGCAGTCAACCGGTTTTATTCGAAAGAATTTTTGGGCACTTGTAATATTGAATTGTCTTCGGGAAGAGAAGAATGGATCCGGCTTGCGTTGATGTCTGGCGAAAGCCGGCACGTAACATTTGATCCTTCGTTGATATGGGTACAAAATAAAGATGGGAAAATGATACATCTGGATGAATTGGTGAAAGTAACCCATGAAGAAGAAAGCCCGTCCAGTTATTACCGGATCAATGGCTTGAATTCCATCTATTTGTCACTTACGGCAGAAGAAAGTGCCAATCAGTTGGAATTGAGTGAAGTTGTTTATAAGAAAGTAAATGAGATACAACGGAATTTACCGCCGGGATATGAAATACATATCAATTATGATGCTACAGAATATATTCAAAAGGAACTCGACAAGATTTATTTCTGTACGAGCCTGACTGTTATCATATTGCTTTTGTTTGTCCTGTTAATAACCCGTAGTTTTAAGTATTTGTGCCTTATTGCCGTCAGTATATGCGTCAATCTTTTTATTGCAATTATATTTTACTATTTGTTGGGAGTGGAAATACAGTTGTATTCTTTAGCCGGCATAACCATTTCTCTGAATCTGATTATAGACAATACGATTGTAATGACAGACCATTATTTGCGGAAAAAAGATGCGAAAGTTTTTATTTCTATATTGGCAGCGACTTTAACAACTGTAGGGGCCTTGTCCATAATCTTTTTCTTAGATGAAAATGCACGGTTGAATTTGCAGGATTTCGCTGCTGTTGTCATTATTAATTTGATTGTATCGTTGTTTGTTGCTTTGTTTTTTGTTCCTTCTTTGATAGAAAAGATACATTTGAAGCATCGCGTAAAGTATTTTACGAATAATAAACATACGAATTTTGTCATAAGGAATCTTCAAAAAGCTGTAGTTCGTTTTCCTGTTTTCTTTACACGTTTTTATCAAAAGTTCATCGTCTTTTTATGCCGTTGGAGAGTTGCTGTTTGTATTGTTTTGCTTTTGTCTTTTGGTCTGCCGTCTTTTTTGCTTCCTGAGAAGATAGAGAAGGAAAGCTCTTTTGCCGGGTTTTATAATAAAACATTGGGAAGCCCTGTCTATAAGGAGAAAATAAAACCTGTTGTCGATAAGATTTTGGGAGGAAGCTGGAGATTGTTTGCGCAGAAAGTAACTTCGGGTGGATATTATACACGGAGCGAGGAAGTCGTTTTGTCTGTAAATGCCAGTTTGCCGACAGGAAGTACTATCGCGCAGATGAATGCCTTGATACGGAAAATGGAGGTGTTCTTGAGCCGATATAAGGAGATAAAACAGTTTCAGACAACTATATTCAATGCACAGCGTGCCAATATAAGTATCTATTTTAAGGATGAATATCGGAATACAGGTTTCCCATATACACTTAAATCGGACATCATATCCCAGGCATTGCAACTGGGAGGAGGTAGTTGGGCTGTTTATGGATTGGAAGATATGGGCTTCAATAATGACGTGCATGAGACCAGCGGATCGTATAGAGTCAAGATGTATGGATATAATTATGATGATTTATACCATTATGCAGAAGAATTGAAGAAAGTACTTATGTCGCATCGCCGTATTAAAGAGGTTACGATTTCTTCCAATTTTTCTTATTGGAAAGACGATTATCAGGAGTTTTATTTCGATTTGAACAAAGAGCGGATGGCACAGCAGAATATATCGGCATTAGGATTGTTTTCTGCCATATCTCCCATCTTCGGGCAAAACTTGAGTATTGGCAGTGTAGTAACAAACGAAGGCTACGAGCAAATAAAACTTACTTCTCGGCAATCGGGGATATATGATATTTGGTCTATGCAACATGTGCCCTATGAAGCGGATGGGAAATTGTATAAATTGTCCGATGTCGCGATGATAGCTAAGGGACAGACTCCTCAGCAAGTGGCAAAAGAAAATCAGCAATACAGGCTATGTTTGCAGTACGAATATATAGGTTCTTATCAACAAGGATACCAGTTATTGCACGATGACGTAGAAGCTTTCAATAAGAAGCTGCCAATAGGCTATACGGCAGAGATACAGCGAAATATGTATTCTTGGGGAGATAATAACTCTATGAGGCAGTTTTTGTTGTTGTTTGTAGTTGTTGCCATTATCTTTTTCATAACAAGCATATTATTCAATTCATTGAAACAACCTTTGGCTATTATTGGGGTTATACCCATATCTTATATAGGTGTTTTCTTAACATTTTATTGGTTCGATTTGAAATTCGACCAAGGAGGCTTTGCTGCTTTTGTCTTGTTGTGTGGTATTACGGTAAATGCCAGTATCTATATATTGAATGAATATAATTCAATACGGAAACGTTTCCCTAAAATGTCTTCCTCAAGGGCTTATGTAAAAGCTTGGAATATCAAGATTATTCCAATTGTCTTGACTATCGTTTCTACAATATTGGGCTTTATACCTTTTATGATAGGTCAAAGGGAAAGTTTTTGGTTTCCCTTGTCGGCTGGGACGATAGGCGGATTGGTCATGTCGTTATTAGGCGTTTTTATTTTATTGCCGATACTCACATTAAAAAAGAAAGATGTTGTGGGAAAGTTGTAAAAACGCAATAAGAGTGGTTATAACTGTTCCGTTTGAAATGTTAAGTTGTTTTTTATTTTTGTTCTGAGGTCTTGTTTGTTTTTATAAGGCAAATAGAAGAAAATCTGCTGTTCTTTTTAACATCCTGTTCCATCGATATTGCATGATGCTCCATTTTCTTTTGGACGTGCATGGAGACCTGCTTTTTCAGGACGTAGTGTAACAGTCCCGTCCTCTAAGACAAAGCATGGAATTCCTATGGAACCGACTCTTTTCATGGCATCGAATACCGGATTTTTATCGCGTAACCGCATGAATTCTTTTAGGTGTTTTACGTGTTTCCCGATGTCGATGATTTCGTATTGATTGTTTCCTTTTACTTGTTCTTCTATGTAAATACAATCAGGACAAGTGCTCATTCCGTAAATTTTAATCATTGTTATGTGTTTTTTTGTTTGAATAATCAGTAAATAGAAAGTTTATCGACTACAAATTTACGTAAAACAGAAAAAATAGTCATTGAATTGTACAAATATTAAATTATATTTTCACTGTTTTTCTGTACATATCGGCTGAAATAGAAAACAAATAAAAGTTTGTTATGGTAAGTTCTTTTCGGAAAAGGCTGGCAATAAATTCCAGCAAATCGGGGGCATACGGCATGAAGCATGGATGCCTTTCGCCGGAGGGCGGAATAATAGAGAGCTTGAATATCTTCGCTTTACCTTTGTTTTTGATGGAATACAAGTCATTGCAGGATTAGATACAAGGAAAAACCAATAGTAGACAGTAATCCGGCGAAATGCATTAAGAAAGATGGAAGCAAAAAAGTAATGAAAAAGAAGCGTACTTAACGTCGTTCCTGTGGATTTGTCGCCTGTAAGTGCCACATCGGATGTCCAAAGAAGTTTCGACATTCGATACGTTCAAATCCGAGTGACAGATAAAGGTGCTCTGCTTTAAGATTTTCTGTATTGACCAATAAACCAGCCCGTTTGTGTCCTTTGGAGAAAGCTTTGTCGCGCAGAGCGATAAGCAGTTTGCTGCCTATTCCAAGATTACGGTATTCTGGCAGAACACCAAGGGAGTCTAAATAATATTCATGTGGATTTGTTTCGTCTTGAATATGGGAAAATGTTTGTCCTGTACGTTCTTGGATCAGTCGGAGTGTCGGTTCTCTTAATTCATGTAATCGTGCGCCATCGTAACCAATAATGGCTCCGACCGGAATACCGTCAACATCGGCTATAAGTGCATTGTGGTAACTGTACTGGGTGTTTTCCATTTGGGCTAATTCTTCAAGTACACTTTGGCAATTTTCTCCACAATACATTTTCATTGCTTCTTCTCCAAGTGCCATGGTTAGTGCAGAAGCTATGATAGGGGCATCGTGTATCGTTGCCGGTCGAATGGTAATATGTTTAGTGTTCATGCTTGTCTAAATAAATTCTTATTTATATGCGAAAATACGAAAAATATGAAAAACTTTGAAATCGGACAATGTAATAATGAAAAGCTGCTGGTGAATTTTTTAAAGCAGAAGACTTTTGTGATGAAATGTAAGCATATTTAACAGAAAAAGTGAACGCCTTTTTATAATTTTATTTGTGGAATATCTTTTTGTAGTTCTTCAAAAAGTGTAAAGCGTGCGCCCCGTCCATCTGTGTGTGATGGAATATTTATATTGAATGAAAGGGAAGTCCCGATAACCATACAATCTGTCAAGTTGTGGTTTCCGCAAAGTTCGGTCACTTGTTGGTTAGTTGTAGGTAATTTCTATTTCTTCCAGCCATAAATGCATAATGCGAAGATTTATCATTATATTTGTGTTGTATCGCTTCCCACGGTGGGAAGTGTTGCGAGAACCTTTTAAAAACATTGTATTATGAGAAACGAAATGCCCCAACTTTCTTATCCGAAGAACGGATTGGAACCAGTTATCAGTGCGGAAACTCTTGAGTTTCATTTCGGAAAACACTTGCAGACGTATGTAACCAACTTGGCTAACCTGACCAAAGATACGGTGTATGCGCAAAAAAGCATTGAAGAGATCGTAAAAACAGCTCCCGATGGCGGAGTTTTCAACAATGCAGGACAGGTACTCAACCATGTGTTGTATTTCCTTCAGTTCACCACACCGGGACAAGGAGGTATGCCCGATGAAAAACTGGACGGACTAATCCATCGCGATTTCGGTAGCTTGGAAAACTTAAAACAGAAAATGGAAGAGGCTGCCATTACCCTTTTTGGCTCCGGATGGGCATGGCTTTCCCTTGATGCCGAAGGTAAATTGCAAATTACTCAAGAAAGTAATGCAGGCAATCCGCTTCGCCGCAACAACAAGCCCTTGTTTTGTATAGATGTATGGGAACATGCATATTACATTGACTACCGCAACCGACGTGGCGATTATGTGAAGAGATTGTGGGATATTGTGGATTGGCAAGTGGTTTCTAAGAGGTTATAAAGCATTTTAAGGGAAGGATGGAAAATCTTTATTCTATTCTTCCATCCTTCCATATTTCATCTCTTCGCCATTTTTATCATATTGCTTGCGTTTTCCCGTAGGGACAGAAGTTAAAGTGATGCGGACTACGGCTGTACGATGCAGGCTTCGGTTGACAGCTTCATTGAAAGTATTCATGTGTTGGGGGAGGAAGCGTTCGCTGATGATGCGGAGAGCTTGTATCTTCTCTTTTTCGTCTGTAACCAATTCAGCTCGCCCAAAAGCGATGGCTGAACGGTATTGTAAGGTAAACGATCCGTCTTTAGGACCTATTGTCGGTGTACATTTGGTTACAGCCGAAAGACAAACATCGGGATGGGAAGTTATGGCTTCGAGTTTGTCTCCCTCGGGAGCACAATGAAAATACCATACATCATTGTTTCTTGAGGCCAACGAAAGGGGTACGCCATACGCAGTTCCATCGGGACGTGTGAAACTGACAGTGATATATGGTGCTTTGTGCATAATTTCCAATGCCCATTCGGTTGGCATTTCTCTGCTTGCTTTTCTCATTTTCTCATCATGAATTAATAATTTCTGAGCAAATTTATGGAAAAAATTCATGGAATAATGACTGAATTAATGATAAAGATTGGGGATATGGTCTTAAAAAAAGTATTTTCGCAAGCATAAGACGGAAGTTATCAATGAATTTCTCACCTTTGATTTATAAATGAAACTTTAAATAAACTTGAAACGATGTAGAAATGTGGTATGTCGCAGGTCTGCGTTATCAAATAAAATCTTGAGTTCAACTTATAAATGCAACTTTTTGGGTGCGGATAATAAGCAATAAAAACATTTATTTTTCAGAGAGGAAAGAGAGACAATGTCCCCCTTTCTCTCACTCTGAATGGATAAAGT